>JAZKDV010000170.1:0-6801 GCA_040387395.1 Pseudomonadota bacterium
GGGTTTCGACCTTGGCGTCGCCATCGGGGCAGCGCAGCGCGTCCATCGCCTGGTCCACCTTGCTGTCGAGATCCCACAGGCCCTGGGCCTCGATCTCGTCCTGCAGCCTGGCCATCTCGTCGGCGGTCTCGTCGGTATAGTTTGAGGCGATCTCGTTGTAGCGGTCCACCAGCGCCTGCTTCTTGGCGACGCCTTCCATCACGTTGCCGCGCACATCCTTGTCGGGATCGAGCTGGGGTTCCTGCGACAGGTAGCCCATGCGCACCCCGTCGGCGGCCCAGGCATCGCCGGTATATTCGGTGTCCATGCCAGCCATGATCTTCATCAGGGTGGACTTGCCCGAGCCGTTGACGCCGACGATGCCGATCTTGGCGCCGGGATAGAAGCTCAGCCAGATGTCTTTCAGCACCTGCTTGCCGCCGGGATAGGTCTTGGAAAGACCCTTCATCACATAAACGAACTGCGGGCCGGCCATGGGCGAAATCCTTGCGAATACAGCGAAAGCGAAGGCTTTTTAGCGAAGCGGGCGGGCCGCCGCAATGCGCCGTCAGCGAAGGCTGAGAAGCGAGATTTCCGGCGGAACGCCAAGGCGCACCGGCAGGCCGGAGGTGCCGATGCCGGTGCTGACAAACAGCGTTTTGCCGCCTTCCCGCACCAGTCCGGCGGCATAGCGCTGGCCGGTGCGCAGCGGCAGGATGGGGCGGCCCAGCAGCGGCAGGCGCACCTGCCCGCCATGGCTGTGACCGGCCAGCGTCAGGGCGCAGGTTCCGGGCAGCCGCGGGAAGATGTCTGGCGAATGGGTGAAGCAGATCGCGGGCGCGCCGCGTGGCACGCCCGACAGTGCGCGCGCCGGATCGGACTGGCGGGTGTGATCGTCGCCGATGCCAACCAGATATAGCGACCCGATCCGCACATTCTCATTCTGCAGCACGCGAATCTTCACCGCGCCGAACGCGGCGGCGACGCGGTCATTGCCCACGCCCTCCCAGCGTTCATGATTGCCCAGCGCCGCATAGGTCCCCAGCGGCGCGTGCAGCGCCCCCAGATGCGCCGCGATGGTCTTGATCGGGATACGGCGGCCGCCGTATTTCCTGCGCACGCCCACCACATAATCGCCCGTCAGCACGATCAGGTCGGGCCGCGCCGCATTGGTCAGCGCCACCACCTGGTCGATTTTGGCCTCGTCGATAAAGGGACTGCCGGCATGCAGGTCGGCGATCACCGCGATCTTCAGGCCCTTCAGCGGCGCGGGAGCTTCCACATCATAGCGCCCGAGGCGCAGCGACGCCGGTTCGATGCGGAAGGCGTAGAACAGCAGCCCGGCGCCCGTCAGGACAAGCGCGGCCACAATAGCAGCGACGGTTTTCAGAACTTGATCTTGGCGCGGCTCAGCAGCGAAACCGCGGTGGCGCCGCGCTGGCCCTGGGCGTTGGTCTGGTAGGCGGCGTTGGTCTGCAGCGCCACGGCTCCATCCAGGAAGTTGGTGACATAGCCGACCGAGAAATCGGTTTCCGCCGCCTGGCCGCGGCCGATATTGAGCACCGGCGCCTGGGAAATGATCAGCGGCGGCATCTCGCCCGAGCCAATCAGGCTGGAGAAGCTGCCCGCCATGCTGGGCGCGGGCCGGGTGAAGGCAAAGCCCAGCGTGTCGGTGCTGTCGAACAGGCCGTGCTTGGCGATGGCCAGCGAATAGCTCTGCTCGCGCAGCAGGGGCTGGCTGCCCTTCTGGTTCAGCTGGGTCATGCCTTCGCTGAAGGCGGCGGTGGTTACCCAGCCCTTGCCCATGTCGGCGGAGGCCGAGACGCTGAAGGCATTGGTCTGGGCGCGGCTGGACAACCGCGAGGCATTGGCGAAGCCCAGCGGCACACCGGAACGGTCCGAGGAAATGGCGGTGAGATCGACGCTGAGCGCTTGGGTCACGTCCCAGGACACGCCGCCCAGGATCGAACGCGTCTGGCTGGCGTCATAGGTCATCCCCAGCGGGCCGGTGGGCGCGATAGGATCGAAGCGGAAGCGGTCCAGGCGCTCGCTGTTGATGCTGGAGCCCAGACGCATGCGCAAATTCGGCGCCGGCACATAGGTCATGCCGGCATAGCGCCCGCCATTGGCGAGGCTGAGATACGGCGCATTGACGGGCGAGAGGAACGGCGACTGCGCGCGGTTGAAATTGGTGAAGCGCGCCCCGATATCCAGGCCGCGCCCCGCATCCAGCGCCAGCGTCGGCGACACCACGGTGCTGCCGGCGAACTGGGTCAGGTGCAAGGCTTCATCGGCGGGAACGCCGCTGCCCAGCGCGGCGACACCAACCGGGCGCAGCGTGAAGCCCGCGGGATCGGTGGCGGAAAGTTCGAAGGCGGAGACGGCGCGGCTGACGCCGAAGGACTGCAGCGCGGGCGGCAATTCGGCAGCCGTCACTGGCATCACCGCCGCCGAAGCAACGGCAACGCCAACGGCCAACACCGCTGCACGCGCCCAACTACTCATTTTCTACCCCTGCTCAGGGGCCCCTCTGATAGAGGCAAGAAAATACCAGACCGGAGGTTCCGGTCCAATCAAAACAATAGGATTTCTGCGGCTTTGGGGTCACACGCGGGGCTGTCAGACAGCCCAAGGTTACCATTTGGTTAACACTGGTTGTAATAATATTACAACACTACTGGAAGTCGTGCTGGATTTTGACCCCGACCAGGGTTCCCGTGGTCAGGCGGCGGCGCTCGATCAGGCTGAGCGGCGCGGCCCCCCGCAGGCCGCCATAGATCGCCCGGTTGCGCTGATAGAAGCTCGGCGCCATGTCGTTGGCATAGAGCCTGAGGGTCCAGTCCGGCGCCGGCTTGTGCTCGATAAAGGCCCCCAGCTTGAAGACGTGATATTCGGCGCTGATCTCGTCGATGCGATACTCGGTTTCGGTGGTGACCAGATGGTCATGCATGGTCAGGCCGAAGCGCAGGCCGTCCTGGGGCCGGTCATAGGTGGCTTCAAAGTGCATCACCACTTCCTGGTCGCCCGAGATCGGGCGGATCAGCTGCGTCGCCGGATCGCGCACCCGGCTGTAGGTATAAGTGCCGCTGCCGGTGAAGGTGACGCCGGTCAGTCCGATCTCGTCCAGCGGCAGGATCAGGCTGGATTCCACCACATCGCGGCGGCCATTGCCGATATTGCCGACCGCGTCGAACACCCGCAGCCCCGCGAACACCGGCACATGGTCCACGACGTTGGAAATATGTTCCTGGCGCGCTTCCAGCACCAGTGAACCGCGCTCCCAGAAATGCCGCTCCCAGGTCAGGGCGAAGACCCAGGCGCTATAGGGCTCCAGGTTCTTGTTGCCGGCGCTGATCACATTGCTGTTGAGCGAGGTCGAGGCGGCGAAATTGCGGAAATTGAGCTGGCCCACCTGGCGTTCGACCAGGAAGCGAAGCTGGTTGCGCGGCGCGACCTCCCAGGTGGTCAGCCAGCGCGGCTTCCAGAAAGACAGGTCCTTGACGAGGCTGCTGTCGCCGCTCTGCTTCAGGGTCGAGGTCTCATAGCGCAGGCCCAGTTCGGACAGCAAAACCGGGCTGAAGCGCTGGGTGGCGGTGGCGAAGAATTCGGCGCGCTCTTCTTCCACGCGCAGGTTGGCGGCGGGCAGCACCACCGGCGCATTGTTCACCGTCAGGGTGCTGCGGCTGGAAAGCACGTTGATGGTGCCTTCCACGCCCGCGTCCAGCTTCAGGTCGCCGGTCTGAAGCTGCCAGGCCAGGCGGCCGACATCCTCGCGCTGGTTGAAAAAGCTGCGCGCGCGGTCGGTGCCAAGGCTTGTGGTGGTCTGGCTGATCTCGTCCTGCTCTTCCTGGCGATGGACGGCGAAGAGCTGCACCTGGCCCCACAGGCCCAGCGGTCGGGCATATTCCACCCGCGCTTCGCCATTCCTGGCGCGGTCGCTTTCCAGCCCGCTCTGCTGCGAGACGGCGGGGAAGGTGATGTATTCGCGCACGTCGGAATATTCGCGGTCCTGCTTGAGCACCAGGCCCAGGCTGAGATCGCCTTCCCACAAGGGCTGGCGGTAGCTGGTGCTGAAGTGGGTGAAATTGGTCAGGCTGGGGAATTCATATTCCGACAGGCGGACCGGCGCGCCGTTGGGCGCGAAGCGCTCGCGCGTGCCGAAGCCCAGATTGTTGCCGACGCTGCGGCCGTGGGCGAGAGACACCTCCAGCACCGACACGATGCCCTGGCGGGTGATGTTCAGCGCCAGGCGCGGCATTGTGGAGCCGGTGAGATTGATCGCGCCTTCCACTTCGGCGCGGCCGCGCAGCGACACGCTCTTGAGGCGCACCACATTGGCCAGGATGGCATGGCCATACATGTCGGCGGCGCCGCGGATCAGCTCGACGCGTTCCACCGCCGATGCGGAGATGCGGCCCAGAAGCTGTTCGACGCTTTCTTCCTTGCTGGTCGGCGGCTGGCCGTCGATCAGGACATTGCCCACCGTGCCGGAAAAGCCGCGGATGCCGGAATCGCCGGCCTGGATGCGAAAGCCCGGCACCCGGCGCACCATGTCGAGCGCCGTCGCGGGCTGATATTCCTGGAAGAAGGCGGCGGGATAGGCGGTGATGCCGTCCGGGGCCGGCTGGGCCAGAGCGGGCAGCGTGGAGGCAGCGATCAAAAGCGAAGCAACAAGGGCGCGAAGCATGGTTCTTTTTGGCGGAATCCAACCCACGCCAGCCCAACGGGCCTTGTCAGTGTGCTGTCAGGCAATCTGGCCTAGATCGGCCCGGAAACCTGCGACACAATGGCGGGCGTCATGATGAAATGGATTCCGGGACTCCTTCTGGCGGCGGCGCTCTCCTTGCACAGCGCGCAGGCGAAGGAAAGCCGTGGCTCTTCGACCACATCCGTCACGAAATCGTCTTCGACGAACAACAGCACGACCTCCTCGTCCACCTCGTCATCGAGCAGCACCCATTCGCGCTTCGACCAGGACGATGCGCGCGAAGCCCTGAAAAAGGGCAAGGTGATGCCGCTGACCGCCATTCTCGACATCGCCGCCAAGCGCCAACCCGGCGGCGTGATCGCGGTGGACCTGGAAACGCATAAGGGCCGGCTGATCTACGAGATCGACGTGATCACCGATGACGGCCGGCGCCGCGAACTCAGGCTGGACGCGCGCAGCGGCGAAATCCTGGCCGTGGAAGACGATTAGATGCGCGCCCTGGTGGTGGAGGATTCCCCCGACGTCGCGCAGCATGTCGCCGAAGCCCTGAACGCAGCCGGCTTCGTGGTGGATCATGCCCGCGACGGCGAAGACGCATGGTTTCGCGGCGACACCGGCGAATATGACGTGGTGATCCTCGACCTGGGCCTGCCCAAGCTGGACGGGCTGTCGGTGCTGAAGCGCTGGCGCGGCGCCGACCGGCTGTTCCCGGTGCTGATCCTGTCGGCGCGCGGCGACTGGATCGAAAAGGTCGAAGGCATCGAGGCGGGCGCCGACGATTACATGGGCAAGCCCTTCGAGATGGGCGAGCTGGTGGCCCGCGTCAAAGGCCTGGTGCGCCGCGCGGCGGGTCGCGGCGCCAGCGTAATGCGCTTCGGCGCGCTGGTGCTGGACACATCGCGCATGGCGGCCAGCGTGGGCGGCACGCCCGTCCGGCTGTCGCCGCTGGAATACCGGCTGCTGAATTATCTCGCCCATCATGTGGGGCGTCCGGTTTCGGCGGGCGAGATCGCCGATCATCTCTACGGCCTGTCCGAACAGGCGGACGTCAATGCGGTGGAAGCCCTGATGACGCGGCTGCGCCGCAAGCTGGGCGCCGAGGTGATCCAGACCCGGCGCGGCTTCGGCTATCTGCTGGAAACCGGCGCGTGAATATCCGCTCGCTGCGCCTTCGCCTGCTGGCGGGCGCCGCCATCGCCATCCTGGTTTCGCTGGCCGCCGCCTGGACGGTGATGACGGTGCTGTTCCAGCGCCACCTGGAACGGCGCGAGATCCAGGAACTGGACCGCCAGGCGGTGCCGCTGATCGCCGGATTGCAGGTCGATGCCAAGGGCCGCTTGTCGGTCACGGCCCAGCCGCCCGATCCGCGCTTCACCCGACCCTCCAGCGGACTCTATTGGCAGATTTCCAGCGCGCATGGCCGCATGCGTTCGCGCTCGCTCTGGGACCAGGAATTGCCCACCGCCCATGCTGAGGCCCCTGACGAGATCAGCGACGAGCATAACTGGCACCACCGCACCGTGGCGGGACCGTTCGAGCCCGAACTGCTGCTGCTGGAACGGCGGTTGAAGATCGCGGGCGGGCATGACGTGCTGATCCAGCTTGCCGAGGACCAGGCGCCGGTGCGCACCGCCAGCGCCGAGTTCGGCTACGAGCTGTTCCTGTTCCTCGCCGCCTTGTGGCTGGTGCTTTCGGGCGCGGCGGCGGTGCAGGTGCAGCTTGGCCTCAAGCCGCTCACCCATCTGCGCGATGCGCTGCGCGCCCTGCGCCTTAATCCCTCGGAACGCCTGGCGGTGAGCGAGCATCCGCCGGAAGTCGAGCCCCTCACCCGCGCCATCAACCAGCTCGCCGAAACCCGCGAACAGGACCTGGCGCGGGCGCGGCGGCGCTCCGCCGACCTGGCGCATGGCCTGCTCGGACGCATTCGCGTCGTTCGACGCCAGCGCGCGCGAATTGACCCTCGAGGCCGCGGCACAAGCGGGTTTGAGTCAGGTCACGCTGCTCGAGGAGCCGCAGGCGGCGCTCTACGCCTGGCTGGAAGGTGCCGGCGAAGGTTTTCGCAAGCGCGTGAAGGTGGGCGAAAAACTGCCCGGCAAGCGGATCACCGTGCAGAT
>JAZKDV010000171.1:0-2464 GCA_040387395.1 Pseudomonadota bacterium
CATGTTCTGCGCCTTGTCCAGTTCGGCGCAGTCGATGGTGTGGATCACCAGCCCTTCACCCGGGGTGCGCAGGCCGACGATGCGGTCGCCCGGCAACGGATGGCAGCACTGGCCCAGCGTATAGGAGATGCCCTCGGTCAGGCCGCGGATCGAGATCGGCTTGACCTCGCCCGTCCCTGCTCCCGTCTTCTTGCCCACCTTGCCGCTGCGCTTGAGTTCGGGAAACACCGCCTGCAGCACTTCATGACCGCGCAGCGCGCCGCGCCCGACATCGGCATAGACATCTTCCGCCTTGGCCAGGCGCAGCGTCTTGGCCACGCCCTCGATCGCCTTTTCGGTCAGTTCGCGTTCTTCATCCGCGAACGCCTTTTCCAGAATCTTGCGGCCGAAGCGGACATGTTCGTCGCGCTGGGCATGGCGCAGGAAGCGGCGGATTTCGGCGCGGGCGCGGCCCGTGACCACGAACTGCTCCCACATCGGCGACGGCGTGGAATCCTTGGTGGTGATAATTTCCACCTGATCGCCATTCTTCAGCGGAATGTGCAGGGCGACATGGTTGCCATTCACCTTGGCGCCCACCGCGCTGTTGCCCATGTCGGTATGCACCGCATAGGCAAAGTCGATGGGCGTTGCGCCCTTGGGCAGCGAGATCAGCGAACCTTTGGGCGTGAAGCAGAAGACCTGATCCTGGTACATGGCCAGGCGCGAATGCTCGAGCACCTCTTCGGCGCTGTCGCCACGCTCCAGCAGGTCCACCATGTCCCTGAGCCAGCCATAGGTGACGCTGTCTTCCCGTTTTCCGGCTTCAGGCACATGCTCACGGTAGCGCCAGTGCGCCGCCACGCCGCGCTCGGCGATGTCATGCATGTCCTGCGTGCGGATCTGGATTTCCACCCGCTGCTTTTCCGGCCCGATCACCGTGGTGTGGATCGAGCGATAGCCGTTGGGCTTGGGGGTGGAGATGAAATCCTTGAAACGCTCCGGCACCATCTGCCAGCTCGTATGGATGATGCCCAGCGCGTGGTAGCAGTCGGCGGTCGAGCCGACGATCACCCGGAAACCGAAAATGTCGGAGAGCTGCTCGAAAGACAGCTTCTTGGTCTGCAACTTGCGCCAGATGGAAAAGGGACGCTTGCCGCGGCCATAGACCCAGGCCTCCATGCCATGCTCGGCCAGGCGGCGCTTGATCTGGTCGGCGATGCGCCCCACCCGGTCGCCGCCCACCATGTCCAGCCGCGCAAAATGCGTGACGATGGAATTGCGCGCCTCGGAATCCAGCTCCGCGAAGGCCAGGTCTTCCAGCTCCTCGCGCATGTTCTGCATGCCGATGCGGCCCGCCAGCGGGGCATAGATGTCCACCGTCTCCTGGGCGATGCGGCGGCGCTTGTCGGGCTTGTCGATGTAGCCGAGCGTGCGCATGTTGTGCAGCCGGTCGGCCAGCTTCACCAGCAGCACGCGGATGTCGCTGGTTATGGCCAGCATCAGCTTGCGGAAATTCTCCGCCTGCTTGGTGCGTTCCGAAAAGACTTCGAGCTGGGACAGCTTGGTGACGCCGTCCACCAGGTTGGCGATCTCCTCGCCGAATTTTTCCTTCACGTCCTCGTAGGTGACCAGCGTGTCTTCGATCGTGTCGTGCAGCAGCGCGGTGACGATGGTGGGCACGTCGAGCTTGAGGTCGGTGAGAATGGCCGCCACTTCCAGCGGATGGGCGAAATAGGGATCGCCCGAGGCGCGGAACTGCTTGCCGTGCGCCGTCATGGCATAGACATAGGCCTTGTTCAGCAGCGCCTCGTCGGCGGCCGGGTCATAG
This sequence comes from Pseudomonadota bacterium, assembly GCA_040387395.1. Lineage (GTDB taxonomy): Bacteria > Pseudomonadota > Alphaproteobacteria > Micropepsales > Micropepsaceae > Rhizomicrobium. The sequence goes on from JAZKDV010000171.1 coordinate 1,811, forward strand.
GCCACCACCCGCTCGACCAGATCGGTCTGGCGCATCAGCCGGCGGCGGCCGCGCGCGGGCGCAGCGGCCCCGCCGGTCGCTGGCGACGGGCTTTTTTCGGAGGCCGGCTTGGCGGGCTTTTCAGCCGCTGTGATAGGGGTGGGCGGGCTCATCTGCCCAAATATAGGCAGAAAGCTTGGAAATCAGAACCTAAGAGAGGCCGAAAAGCCTGATTACTCTTCGTAATCGGCTTCGGGTTCCGGCTGGGGCTCGGCGCGACGCTGGGCCTCGGTGGTGAGAGCCCGCAGCAGTTCCTCCTCGGTGACCTGGCGATGCGAAGGATCTTCGCGGTCGTCGGCCTCGGGGCGGGACTCTTCCGGCTCGTCCACTTCGGCATGCTTCTGCAGCGAGCGGATGTAATCTTCCTTGGAATCTTCCGGCTTGATCAGCTTGGCGGCGATTTCGCGCAGCGCCACGACGGGGTTTTTGTCACGGTCGCGTTCCAGCATCGGCTCGGCGCCGCCCGACAGCTGGCGGGCGCGGAAACCCGCGGCCAGGACCAGATCAAAGCGGTTGGGGATCTTGTCGACGCAATCTTCGACGGTGACGCGGGCCATGAGAATCCTTCAAGTTCAACAGGTTAGCGGCCCGAAAAGCCGCAAACTCCGGGAGAGA
>JAZKDV010000172.1:0-8497 GCA_040387395.1 Pseudomonadota bacterium
GGTGATGAAGGGCAGGCCGGAAAAGTGATAGCGGTCGCTACCCTCGAAGGTGGGGCGCATGAGGGCCGCCGCGCCCACGCGCACGTCCCATTCGCGCCCTTCGGGCGCGGTGGCGCGCCGCGACAGGGCTTCCCATTCCTGGGTCTGGTTGGCGCCGCCGCCTTGCGCGAAAGCGGGACTGGAGGCGAGAAAGGCCGCGGCCATGGCGGCAAAAATCGGGAATTTTGCGGTCATTTCAGCACCCTAGCATGGGCATTTCGGGGATAGAACGGCCAAAGCGGATTTGGGTTACCGGACCAAGGTCCATTTTGCACGTGCGGCATGAACCAGCCGGTACAGGACCGGCAGCACCAAGAGGGTGAGGATGGTGGAAGAGATCACGCCGCCGATTACCACCGTCGCCAGCGGCCGCTGCACCTCCGCGCCGGCGCCGACATTGAAGGCCATGGGCACGAAGCCCAGGCTGGCGACCAGTGCGGTCATCAACACCGGACGCAGGCGCGCCAGCGAGCCCTGGCGAATGGCGTCGTCCAGCGGCAGGCCCTGGGCGGCGAGCGAGCGGATGAAGCTGAGCATCACCACGCCGTTCAGCACCGCCACACCGGACAGGGCGATGAATCCGACCCCTGCCGAGATGGACAGCGGCAGTCCGCGCAGCAGAAGCGCGGCGACACCGCCGGTCAAAGCCAGCGGCACGCCGGAAAAGACGATGGCCGCATCCCTGGCGGAGCGGAACAGCCAGAACAGCAGACCGAAGATCATCAGCAGCGCCGCCGGTATGACCAGCTGCAGCCGTTTGGCGGCCGAGATCAGCTGCTCATAAGTGCCGCCATATTCGATCCAGTATCCGGCGGGCAGTTCGACTTCGCTGCCGATCTTGCGGCGAATCTCCTGGATGACCGATCCCAGGTCGCGGCCGCGGACATTGGCGGTCACCACCACCCGGCGCTTGCCGTTTTCACGGCTGATCTGGTTGGGTCCGATCACCAGCTTCACCTCGGCGACATCCTGCAGCGGCACGAAGGTGCGCACGCCGGTCGAAGTTTGCGGCAACGGAACCTGCAGGCGCCCGATCTCTTCGGACTTGCCGCGCAGGCCTTCGGGCAGGCGCACCACCAGCGGGAAGCGCCGGTCGCCTTCGAACACCTGGCCCACCTGCTGGCCGCCGATGGAGATGGCGACCACGTCCTGCACATCGGCGATGCTGATGCCAAGCCGCGCCAGCGCGGCGCGGTTGGGGGTGACCTGCAGCACCGGAAGGCCGGTGGCCCGTTCCAGCGCCACGTCGGCGGCGCCTTGCACGCCGTTCAGGATGGTCTCGACCTGCTGGCCGGCAACCAGAAGCTGGTCCATGTCATCGCCGAACACCTTGATGGCGATGTCGCCGCGCACCCCCGAAAGCAGTTCGTTGAAGCGCATCTGGATGGGCTGGGTCCATTCATAGTTGTTGCCCGGTACTTCGGCCGCGGCCGCCTGCAGCTCCTCCAGCAATTGGGTGCGGGTCTTGCGCGGATCTGGCCACTGGTCGCGGTCTTTCAGCAGCACGAAGGTATCCGCCACCGAGGGCGGCATGGGATCGGTCTGGACCTCGGAGGTGCCGACCTTGCTGGCGACGCGTTCGACTTCGGGAAGCTGCTTGAGGCGGCTTTCCAGCGCCGCCTGCATCCTGATCGACTGGGTGAGGTTGGTGCCGGGAATGCGCAGCGCGTGCAGCGCCACATCGCCTTCGTCGAGGGTGGGAATGAACTCGCTGCCCATGCGGCTGGCGGTGAAGGCGGCGGCGAGGACGATAACCAGCGCACCCGCCAGCACAGCAAGGCGGTGGCGCAGCACTGCAGCGAGGGCGGGTTCATAGACGCGCCGCGCCCAGCCCATCAGCGGGCTTTCCTTTTCCGCGACCCGCCCGGTCACGAACAGCGCCACTGCGGCCGGCACAAAGGTGAGTGACAGGACCAGCGCGGCGGTCAGCGCCATCACCACCGTAATCGCCATGGGATGGAACATTTTTCCTTCCACGCCGGTCAAAGCGAAGATGGGAACATAGACCAGCGCGATGATCATCACGCCGAACAGCGAGGGTCGGATCACTTCGGCGGTGGCGGAGGTGGCCAGCGCGAAGCGCTCTTCCCGGTCCAGCAACCGGCCCAGCCTGTGCTGCGCCTCGCCGAAGCGGCGCAGGCAGTTTTCGACGATGATCACAGCCCCGTCCACGATCAGGCCGAAATCCAGCGCGCCCAGGCTCATCAGGTTGCCCGACACGCCCGTCCGCACCATGCCGAACACGGTCATCAGCATGGTGATGGGGATGATGGCGGCGGTTATCAGCGCGGCGCGGAAATTTCCCAGCAGCGCGAACAGCACGACGATCACCAGCAGGGCGCCTTCCACCAGGTTGCGCGCGATGGTCTCGATGGTGCGGTCCACCAGGGTGGTGCGGTCATAGATGGGAAGGGCGGTGACGCCGGCCGGCAGCGCCCTGGCGGCTTCTTCCAGCCGCGCGGCGGCGGCCCGCGCCACCACCCGGCTGTTCTCGCCGGCCAGCATGAAGATGGTGCCCAGCACGATCTCATGGCCGTTCTCGGTCGCGGCCCCGGTGCGAAGCTCTTCGCCCATCAACACATCGGCAATGTCGGCAATGCGCACCGGCACGCCGTCGCGGCTGGTGACGGTAATGGCGCGCAGATCGTCCAGCGTGGTGGCCTGACCGGGGACGCGCACCAGATACTGTTCGCCGTGATGCTCGATATAGCCGGCGCCGGCATTGGAATTGTTGCGTTCCAGCGCCGCCGTGACATCGCCCAGCGTCAGGCCATAGGCGGCCAAGCGGCCCGGCAAGGGTGTGACGTGATACTGCCGCTCGAAACCGCCGATGCTGTTGACCTCGGCGACGCCGCGCACGTTGCGAAGCTGCGGGCGGATCACCCAGTCCTGCAGGGTGCGCAGGTCTTCGGGTGTGTAGGTGCCGCCGCCGGGCTTGCGCGCCCCGGGCACGGTTTCCAGCGTGTACATGAAGACTTCGCCCAGTCCCGTCGCGATCGGACCCATGCGCGGTTCGACATTGGCCGGCAGGGAGGCGCGGACATTCTGCAGCCGCTCGTTCAGCAACTGGCGCGCGAAATAGATGTCGGTACCGTCCTCGAACACCACCGTGACCTGGCTGAGGCCATAGCGGGAGATGGAACGGGTGTAGGACAGTCCGGGCAGGCCGGCGAGGGCGGTTTCGACCGGAAAGGTGACGCGCTGCTCGATCTCCTGCGGCGAGTAGCCTTGCGCCTCGCTGTTGATCTGCACCTGGATGTTGGTGATGTCGGGCGTGGCGTCGATGGGAAGGTGCTGGAAGCTCCAGATGCCGATGCCGCAAAGGATCGCGATCACCGCCAGGACCGCCCAGCGAAACTGAATGGCGGCGGCGACGATGCGGTCCAGCAGCGCGGGCCGCGCATCAATGGTCATGGCTGGCCCCGGACTTTTCGATGTCGGCGCGGATCAGGAAAGCGCCGTCGGTGACATACTCGGTGCCCGGCTGAAGCCCGCCGGTGATTTCCGTCCATTCGGGCGAGCGGCGCCCGATCTGGAGCATCCGCACTTCATAGGTGTTGCCGACCTTGGCATAGACAACCTCGAAATCACGGTAGCGCTGGATCGCGCTGGTGCGCACCGCCAGCGGGACCTGGACCGTCGCGATCTCGAACGCGCCTTCCACGCCCATGCCCGGCCGGAAGGTCTGGGCGGCCGAGGGCGGCAGGTGCACATGCGCCATCAGGGTCTGGCTGGACAGGCTGGCGGTGGGAAGCACGGCTTCGACATGCGCGTCCAGTTCGCTGTCGCCCGGCAGGTTGCGCATTTTCACTTTCTGGCCGACCCGGATGCGCGATGCATCGCGCGGATAGATGAAGAATTCGGCGTGCAGTTCGCTGGGGTCGGCGATCACAAACAGCGCCTGGCCCGCCGCCACATCGCCGATATTGGCGTTTCGTTCGACGATGACACCGCCGATCGGGGCGGTGAGGGAATAGGTCTGCAGGCTGCTGCTGGACTCGATGCGCACCAGCACTTCGCCCTTCCTGACCTGCTGGCCCAGCCGGCCGCGCATTTCCAGGATACGTCCGGGATAGACCGCGCGCACATCGGCCTTGCCTTCCGGCGTGATCTCGATGCGCCCCGACAGGGTGGCGGTTTCGCTGACCGTGGCGGGGCCCGCCTTGGCCGATTTCACGCCGCCTTGCCGCGCCGCCTGGGGCAGGATCGTGGTGCGGCCTTCGTAAGACGCATACGTCCAGGCATGGCTGCGTCCGCCTTCGTTGGCGGTGACACGCACGTCGAAGGAGTGCGGCTCTTCCACCACGCCGCTGCCGCGCAGGTAACCGCTTTCGGGCCGGAAGCTGAAGCGGTCCACCTGACCGCCCAGGCGGGTGAGCTGGATGCCCAGTTGCACCTGGCCGGGCGCGACGGGTTCGTTGCCCTGATACGCATAGACGCGGAATTCGGGCTCGACGCCGGTTTCAAAGATGGTGACCTCGACGGCGAAATCGCCGTCGCGCAGCATCCGCCCGCGATGGGGACCGCGTTCATAGTCGCTCATCCCCTGCTCGGTGGTTTGGGGCTTTTCCTCCTTGCAGGCGGCAAGCAGGAGCGAGGCGCAGACAAGGGCGGTGGTGAGGGTTCGGGCAAGCATCAGCGTTTCTCCTCGCTGGAGATCAGGGACAAATGGCGGCCGGACAGGCGGTCGAGCCGCGCCCCGTCCAGATGGAAGCGGCGCGCGAGGTCGTTGCGGCGGGTCCTGGCTTCGGCCAGGGCGCGCTGTGCTTCGGCGACTTCCAGATAGGTGAAAGCCGTGCCGCCGCGATTGAAGCCATCCCGCACCAGCGCCGCCGCGCGCTCAGCGAGCGGGATCACCTCGGCATCGATGCGTGCGACCTCGTTCAGGATGGCGGCGCGTTCGGACCTGAGCTTTTCGGAATCGCGCTTGCGCTGCAGCCTTGCTGCGGCCAGTTCGCCCTCCGCCGCCAGCCGTTCTGCCTGGGCGCGTTCGATCGCCGGGAGGCTGGACTGATCCAGCCCGATGGGGATGGAGCCGCCCACCATCAACGCCACTTCGTTGCCCTGTCCGAAGCGGCGCACGCCGACACGCAAGGTCGGATCGGTGGCGCTGGCCGCTTCCGCCAGACGGATGCCGGCATTGGCGGCATCGCGTTCGGCGGCGAGCAGGTCGAGGTCGGGCGTGCTGTTTTCGGCAGCCTGCGTGTTTTTCAGTTCCAGGAACGCGCGTTGGTCGAGCGCGATGGTGTCGTCGCCGCCCCACCAGGTGGCGAGGTTGGCGCGCGCCACCCGCGCGGTCTCGATCGCCTGGTCGCGCGCGATGCGGGCCTGGGCGAGGCCGGCGCGGGCGCGTTCACCGGCAAACAGCGGGTCAGCCGCGCGGCTGACGCGCCGGGCGACATCGCGTTCGGTGCGCTCGGCGGCGGCGAGGCGTTCCTGGGCAATCGTGATCGCGGCCTGCGCGGCCAGGGCTTCGATCCAGGCGGTCTGGACCTTTTCGAACAGGTCGAGCATGCGCAACTGCGCGCGCTGGCGGGCGACGGCCTGTTCGCTCTGGGCCAGTTGCACGCGCGCTTCGCGCTTGCCGCCGCGTTCCCAGACCCGTTCGTAATAGGCGGTGGTCTGCGAACTGTCGGCGCCGCGGTAGGGACCCGAACCGGCAAAATCCTCCAGGTCTATCCCGACGCGGGGGCGCGGGCCGAAATCGGCGCCCCGCACCGCGGCGCCGGCGGCCTGAAGCCGGGCGGCGTTGATCGCCGCGCTGGGATCGGCGCTTGCGGCGCGGGCGAGCAGGTCGCCAAGACCAAGACCTTGCGCCGCCGCGGGTGGGCAGACGGCGGCGGCCATCATCAGACAGGAAAAAAGTACGCAAAGCGTGCGCGTGCGCGCACGCGCGTGAAGACGAGCAGACATGGAAAGCCTCATGGCCAGACGTGAAAATTCCCGCGGGGCCGCAAGGCCACGGGGCTCAGACGCTGGTGTCAGGCTCTGGGGGGGCGTTCGGGCAGGGAATGGCGCACGTCGGTGCGGACACTGTCGCGCGCCAGGGCGTGATGGGTGCCGTCGGGCGGAAGCGCCGCGACATCAGACAGCAGCAGGGTCAGCCCCGCGCCGATATCGCCATGGTGATGGTGATCGCCATGGCCGTAATGCTTGGTGGAATGATGATCTTCATCATCCAGCGAGATGTTGCTGAACGGCATATGTTCGTGGCTGGTGGGACTGCCGAAAGCGTGTTGCACGGTGTTGACGGCGCTGGCGCTGGCGGCGGCGGTGAAGACACACATCAGCGCGACGCAGAGCGAGGCGCAGCTTTTCCGCAAGGTGGGCAGGGTCAGGAACTTCACGGGGTGACGCTAAAGGTCTGGGCAGGGGGTGGCAAGCGCCCCTCGCAGCGCAACTTGGCGGGAACTTTCCCGCTTTTACGCCCTATATAGAGTGAAGGCTATCGTGCCGCCGTCAGCGCGGTCATGCGGCGACCCAGTTCGGACTTCCCGATCAGCCGCCCGCGCAGCACCAGCGCGTGGATCTTTCGGGTGCTGGCGATGTCGGTCAGCGGGTTGGCGTCCAAGAGCAGCAGGTCGGCGCGCATGCCGGGCGCGATGGCGCCGCAGTTGGCCTTGAGCCACACGCAGGGCGCGCGGGTCGCGGCCAGCAGCGCCTGTTCATTCGTCAGCCCGGCCGCGACCAGCGCCGCCAGTTCATCGGGCAGGGCAAATCCCGGCACCACGCCCGGCACGCTGGAATCGGTGCCCGTCAGGATGGGGATGCCGGCATCGGCAAAGGCTTTCACCAGCGCCTTGTTGAAGGCGACGATCTTTTCCAGATAGGCGACGAAGCCGGGCGTGCCGCGCGTGACATAGGGATTGTGCTCCAGCCAGACCTTGCGGGCGGACGGGTGAAGGCTGGCGATCTCGGGCCGGGTTGCGAGGCTCCTGGGATCGCGCACCATTTCCAGCAGCCGGTCATCCAGCGTCAGGGTGGCGATCAGCCCGGTGTTGCTCGCCTTGGCCAGTTCGACGTAACGCGGGATCAGCGAGAGGTCGGGACTCTTGGTGCGCTGGGCATATTCCTCGGCATGGGCGACCATGCCGAAGCCGGGCTGCATATAGGGCGCGGTGTCCTGGCCGCGTCCGGGGATATGGCCCACCACCGGCAGGTTCAGCTTGCGGGCTTCATCGACGATGGCGGTGAAGGTGTCGAGCCCCAGCTGGCTGTAAGGCTTGATGAGCTGATAGCCCTCGGCGGCGGCCTTGCGCACTTCGGCGCGGCCTTCTTCCGGTGTGCGGGCCACGCGCGTCATGCCCAGCGGCCAGTTCGGCGGATCGCCGTCGATCATCGCGGCGGACAGGATGGTGGGGCCCAGAACCTGGCCGGATGCGATCTGCGCCTTCTGCGCAAATCCGCCGGGCGTGGCCTGCAGGTTGAAGATTTGGGTGACGCCATGGGAGAGGTACGGCAGCACCGCGTCCTGGGTATCGGTTTTCGTGGGCAGGTCGAGCTTGAGCATGGCCAGATACAGCTTGGCCATGTCGTCGCTCATCAGATGCACATGGGCATCGGTCAAGCCGGGGACCAGGAATTTTCCGCGCGCGTCGATGCGCGTCACGCCGCGCGGGCGCGGGTCGCCGGGGCGCAGCAGGGCGGTGATCTGGCCGTCCTGGATCACAACCGAGGTATCCGCCAACGGCGCGGCGCCGGTCATGGGCAGCACGGTGGCATGATCGATGACCAGCCCGGCCGCGGCGGCTGCCGGCGCCTGGAGGCCAAGCGCCAGCATCACGGCCCATGATCGCAGATTCAGCATTGGTCCCCTGTCACGCGCGCGCATCATGGACAGGATGCGGCAGGCTGGCGGTTTGGATGCAGGGGAATACCAGATAGTTGCTAGCGGCGGCGGCGGGCCTGGGCGACTTCGCGTGCGAAGTCTATGTCGCCGGAATCGGCGGTGAGGATGCGCCCGCCCACGATATAGGTCGGGGTCTGGAAGGCGCGGATGCCGCGCGCCAGGTTGAAGTTGGCGATGATCTCGTCCGATACATCGGGCGCCACCATGTCGCGCCGGGCGCGGGCGATGTCGATACCGGCGGCGCGCGCCGTTTCGATGATGCCGGCTTCGTCCAGCGCGCCTTCGCGGCGCATCAAGGCGAGGTGGAATTGGCGGTACTTGCCCTGCTTATTGGCGGCCAGCGCCATACGCGACGCGATCATCGAGGGACGGGTGAGGATGGGATATTCCTTCATCACGATGCGCACACCCTTGTCGGCGGCCGTCAGCGCCATCAGCCGCGGCTCGGCCAGCTTGCAGTAGGGGCAGGCGTAATCGGAAAAGACGATGATGGTGACATCGCCCTTCGGGTTGCCCAGCACCGGCGAGGCGGGATTGTTGCTGAGCGCATCCATGCGGTCGGCGACGCGGGTGTCACGGTCGCGCGCGCTCTCGGCCTGCATCGCCCGC
>JAZKDV010000173.1:0-2498 GCA_040387395.1 Pseudomonadota bacterium
CGCCGAAGAAACGCTGGGCCTGATCACCCCGAAGACCCGGCTGATCATCATCAACTCGCCCGCCAATCCGACCGGCGGCGTCACGCCCAAGGCCGAAGTCGACAAATTCGTCGCCGGCATGGAGAAGTGGCCCGAGGTCGCGATCATGTCGGACGAGATCTACGACCAGTTGATCTATGACGGACAGGAGCATGTCACGCTGCTGAACTATCCCTCCATCCGCAACCGCCTGATCCTGCTGAACGGCTGGTCCAAGACCTATGCCATGACCGGCTGGCGGCTGGGCTACGCGATCTGGCCGGGCAAGCTGTACGAGAACGCCCGCAAGCTGGCGGTGAACCTGCACTCCTGCGTCAATGCGCCGACCCAGTATGCCGGTGTCGCGGCGCTGACCGGGCCGCAGGATGCGGTCCACCACATGCGCGCCGAGTTCGACAAGCGCCGCAAGGTGGTGGTCGAAGGCCTCAACAAGCTGCCGGGCGTGTCCTGCATCATCCCCGCGGGCGCCTTCTATGCCTTCCCCAACATCAAGAACACCGGCTGGAAGGCCAAGCCGCTGGCCAACGCGTTGCTGGATGAAACTGGTGTCGCGCTGATCGGCGGGCCGGACTTCGGAATCCTGGGCGAAGGCTATCTCAGGCTGTCCTACGCCAACTCGACCGAGAACATCCTCAAGGCGCTGGGCCGCATGGGCAAATTCCTGTCCTCGCGCAAGGCTGCGTAAAGCTGTTCAAGGCAGTCATCTTCGATTGTGATGGCGTACTGGTCGACAGCGAGGTGCTGGCTCTGGAGGTCGAGCTTGCGATCCTGCGCGAGCAGGGCCTGACCTTCGAGCGCGACGACTATATCAATCGCTTCATGGGGCTTTCCTATGAAGCCTTTCACCGGGTGATGGACGAGGAAGCGCAGCGGCGCATCGGCCGGCCCATTTCGCAAACCATCCGCGAAGACCTCGCCGCCCGCCTGCGCCAGACCATGATCGCGCGCCTGACGGAAATCTCCGGTGCGAGCGCGGCGGTCGCCTCCGTCACCCTGCCGAAGGCCGTCGCCAGTTCCAGCACCAGGGAAGGACTGGAACGCAAGCTGCGCCAGGTCGGGCTGTGGGATCATTTCGCCCCCCATGTCTATTCCGCCGAGCATGTCACCCACGCCAAGCCGGCGCCCGATCTGTTCCTGCATGCCGCCGCCGCGCTAGGCATCGCTCCGGCCGATTGCCTGGTGATTGAGGACAGCGTCAACGGCGTCCTGGCGGCCAAGGCGGCGGGCATGCGCTGCTGGGGCTTTCTGGGCGGCGGCCATGCCCATGACGGGCTGTCGGCGCGGCTGACCGGGGCAGGGGCGGAGCGCATCGTGGCGGACTGGCCTGAGGCCGCCCGCCTGCTGCCGGACGTCCTGACCCGTTAAGGGGTAATATTAATGAGCATCCGAGATTGGAGACTGTGCCAAAACGGGATAGTCCTCATGCCGCAAGGGGATTTTCGAGCCATGTTGGCGGTTTTGGGCAATTCGGGACGGGGTTTGGGGCAGGTGGCGTTGGCCGCTCTGGCCGCCGTGTCACTGATGGCGATCTGCGCCGCCGCTCTGGCCGTCACGCTGGTCTGTGCCGCGCCGCTCCGCCTGCTTCAGGCGCGATAGTAGCCCTTAAACCAGTCCACGAATTTCGGAATGCCTACGCTGATGGGCGTGGCGGGTTCGAAGCCCAGGGCGTCCTGGCTGGCCGCGATATCGGCATAGGTGATGGGGACGTCGCCGGGCTGCATCGGCTCCATCTTCATCTGCGCCTTCTTGCCCAGCGCCTTTTCGATTTCGGCGATGAAGTCGGTCAGCTTTTCGACCTTGCGGTTGCCCAGATTGTAAATCGCGTGCGGCGGCGTGCCCGTTGCGGGACGGTCCAGCGCCCGGATCACGCCGTCGACGATATCGTCGATATAAGTGAAGTCGCGCCACATCTCGCCGCTGTTGAAGACCTTGATCGGCTCGCCGGCCAGGATCGCTTTGGTGAACAGGATCGGCGCCATGTCCGGCCGGCCCCAGGGACCATAGACGGTGAAGAAGCGCAGCCCCGTCGAAGCCAGGCCGTAAAGGTGGGCATAGGTATGGCCGAACAGCTCGTCCACGCGCTTGGTGGCGGCATACAGCGAGTTGGGATGGTCGACTGCATCGCCCACCGCGAACGGCGTCTTCTTATTGGCGCCATAGACCGAGGAGGAACTGGCATAGACCATGTGGTGCAGGTTGGGCAGTGCCCGCGCCAGTTCGAGCGCCACCACCTGTCCCATCACGTTGGAGGTGACATAGGCATAGGGATTGATCAGCGAGTAGCGCACGCCGGCCTGCGCCGCCAGATGCACGATGCCGGTGATGCCGGGGAAATCCGCCGCCAGCTTCAGCATGCGGTCACGGTCGGAAATGTCGATCTGGTGAAAGTCGAACGCCTTGTTCTGCGTCAGCCGTGCCAGCCGGGCCTGTTTCAGCGCCACGTCATAATAATCGTTGAG
>JAZKDV010000174.1:0-2547 GCA_040387395.1 Pseudomonadota bacterium
CGCTTGCGCCACAGGTCGGCCACCGTCGATCCCAGCAGCACCACCAGCAGCGGATTGAGCGCCATGAACCAGGTGGTGGGGATCAGCATACCGCCGACCATCCGGTCCACCCGTTCCTCGGCATACAGGTTCATCACCCCGCCATAGGTCTGCTGCCCCGCCATATAGATGGTGGCGAACACCGCCATCAGCAGGATCAAATGCACATGCTGGGATTCCAGCAACACCCGGCCGATCACCGCCTTAGGCGCGGCAGCTTCCTCGGGCGTGGCGACCAAAGCCGGAAAGGCGCGGCGGGCCTGGAAGGCGAAAATCAGGAAACCGATCACCATGCCGACGCCCGCCAGCAGGAAACCCCAGCCCCAGCCGACCCGCTCGCCAGCTGTTCCGGCGCCGAAGGGCGCGAACAGCGCGCCCATGTTGATGCCCATGTAGAAAAGAATGAAGCCGACCTCGCGGCGCGGATCGTTGGGGCCGAACAACTGTCCCAGCAATGCCGAGGCGTTCGACTTGAAGAGGCCGGCGCCTGCGATCATCGTCACGATGCCGGTGACGAAAAACACCATGGCGGTCTGCACCTCCCCGCCCTTGGCCGCAAAGCTCGACGCCGCCAGCAGGAAATTGCCGCCCGCCAGGCCGATGCAGCCCAGCAGCACCGCCAGGCGCGGGCCAAGGAACTTGTCCGCCAGCCAGCCGCCCAACAACGGCATGAACCACATGAAGCTGGAGAACAGCCCGAACAGGAACAGCGCCCGGCTGCGGTCATAGCCGAGCCCGCCCGCGACCGGGTCGGCGACCATGAACAGGACCATGATCCCCATGAAGCCGTAATAGGAGAAACGCTCCCAGAACTCCGTCGCGAACATCACAAAGACGCCGCACGGCTGGCCCCTGAACTTGGCGAACATCAACTACCTCTTTTGCGCGCCGTCATAGCTGTCGCGCGACCAGGGACGAAAACCCATCGGCACCTTTTGCGGCCAGACCTGGTCGAGGGTGGAACGCTGCAGCAGCCGCCCGTCCGTCATCACATAGGCGATGTCGGCCGTGTTGCGGATGTTGCGCAGGGGATCATTGTTGAGCACCACAAGGTCGGCCAGCTTGCCGGCCTTCAACGAACCGATCTGGTCCTGCGCCCCCAGGAAGTGCGCCCCCGCCACCGTGGCGGTGTAGAGCGCCTCCATCTCGGTCATGGCGTCGGCGAAGGTCCAGATGTCCCAATGGGTGCCGATGCCAGGCTGCTCGCCATGGTCGCCCGAGGTCACGAAACCGCCGGCGCGCTGGATGTCCGCCGCGCCCTCGGCATAGACCGGATGCCAAAAGCGTTCCTTGGGCTGCTGCACCATCGAGCGGGCATTGCGCCCCTCGATGAAGGATTTCGACGCGACATAGCGGTACATCGTGTCGTTCTGCAGCTGGGCATAGGGCCGGAAATAGGTCTGCGTGCCGTCCGGCCAGCCGATGATGGTCATGGTCGGGGAATGGGTGACACCCGTCCTGGCGAAGAAGGTCGTCATGTCCTTGAACAGGGGCAGCGCCGCGATGGCGTGTTCCCACCCGGTCTGGCCATCCATCGCAAAGCCCAGCGCCAGGATCGGCGACGCGCCTTCCGCCGTCACCGGCATATTATGCTCCCGCGCCGCTTCGATCAGGTACTGGTGCTTCTTGCGGTTGGCGACCCGGAAGTTCTTCAGCGACTCCACCCCCACCGCCAGGCGCGACGAAACATGGAAGCGCGCGTCTTCCATAGTGTCGATGCGGACATGATCGCCCAGGCCGATAAAGCCGCCCTCGGAAACGACGCGCCCCGTGCCATAGGTGCGCGGGCCCAGCACATAACCGGATTCCGACAGGTCGCGCAGCAGGGCATGGTCGATCTTGCCGCCGGACGGATCGCGCACCGCGGTAACGCCATAACCCAGCGCGATGGACAGGCGCATGTGGCGGCGCATGGGAACGCCTTCATCGGCGCCCTCATTGCCGACAATATGGGCATGCATGTCGATCAGACCCGGGATGATGGTCTTGCCGGTCATGTCCATCACGGTGTCGCCGGCAGCGGGCCTGCATTCACCGACGCAGAGCAGCTTGCCCTTCTCGACAATGACATTGCCTTTCTCGATCACCTGGCTGTTTTCCATGGTGATGATCTTGGCGTTCACCAAGGCCAGCCGTCCCGGCGCCGGCTCGTTCGGCACCGTCACCCGCAGCAGCACTTCGGTCTTCTGGCCGGTGGCGGTGTTGAAAAGCACGAAGCGGTTGCCGGAAATCAACTGAACTTCGTTGGCGCTAAAAGACGACGCGCTGGAAAAGCCGTTTGGGTCCAGACGGGTGCGGCCCCTGGGCATATCGTTCGGTTGAACCGAAATCACCACGTCATTATCGCGTGGTGCAGGTAGGGGCCGCGGCTCGCTCCCCCTAACGCCGAGGTGGTCTGGCGCATCTTGCGCTATGAGTGCCATCCGAAGCACCGGGTCCTTGCTCGTGCTAAGGGCTTGCTGAAGCAGGCTATTCGTGACGGCAACCCGGTGATCTTCGGCGGCGACG
>JAZKDV010000175.1:0-1963 GCA_040387395.1 Pseudomonadota bacterium
CCCCGGCACTTTCGCCGCTTCGTCGAGCCCGGTGATGACATGGCCCTTTTCGTAGGAACCGGGGTAACCCCTGGACGCCATCACCACCGTCAGCGCCACCTCATCGCGCCATTCCAGCGGCGTGAGGTGGCCATCGCGCGCCGCGATCAGCGCCGTCAGCAGGTCGCTTTTCAGGCGCGGCATCAGCACCTGGCATTCCGGGTCGCCGAAGCGGCAATTATATTCCACCAGCTTGGGACCGTTTTTGGTGATCATCAGTCCCAGATACAGCACGCCCATGTATGGGCGCCGCTTGGCCGCGAACGCCGCCACGGTGGGCTTGATGAACTGCTCCATCGCGATGGTTTCAAGATCAGGCGGCAGGACCGGCGCGGGGGAATAGGCGCCCATGCCGCCGGTGTTGGGGCCGGTATCGCCGTCGCCGACGCGCTTGTGGTCCTGGGCACCGGCCAGCGGGATGACATTGGTTCCGTCGCTGAGAGCGAAGAAGCTGGCCTCTTCGCCTTCCATGAATTCCTCGACCACGATCTCATGGCCGCTGTCGCCAAAGCCACCCTCGAACATGAAGTCGATGGCCTTGTCGGCCTCTTCCTTGCTGGGGGCGATGATCACGCCCTTGCCGGCGGCCAGGCCGTCGGCCTTGATCACCACCGGATACCCCAGCGTGTCGGCGAAAACCTTGGCGGGCTCGGCGCGCGTGAACCGCTTGTAGGCGGCGGTGGGAATGCCGGCTTCGACGCAAAGATCCTTGACGAAGCCCTTGGAGCCTTCCAGCACGGCGGCCATCTTGGACGGACCGAGGGCGCGGATGCCGGCATCTTCCAGCACGTCCCACAGCCCGCCAACCAGCTGGGCATCGGCGGCGATCACCGCGAAATCGATTCGCTTGGTGACGGCGAACGCCGCCAGCCCCTCAAAGTCGGTCGCCGGGATCGGCACGCATTCGGCGATTCCGGCAATGCCGGCATTGCCGGGGGCGCAATAGAGCTTTGTCAGCAGGGGGCTTTGCGAAAGCGCCCAGGCCAGCGCATGTTCGCGGCCCCCGGAACCCACCAGCAAAACTTTCACATGCGCCTCGCCATTTTTCGCCGCCACCCTGTATCATAAGCCCATGCCCGACACAGCAACTTCATCACCTTTGGCCAACCTGCCCGAATTTTCGGTCACGGAATTGTCCGCCGCCCTGAAACGGGCGGTAGAGGACCAATTCGCCCTGGTGCGGGTGCGGGGCGAGATTTCCGGCCTGAAATTCCATTCCAGCGGCCATGTCTATTTCGACCTGAAAGATGACAAGGCAGTGCTGAATGCGGTGATCTGGCGGGGCGTGGCGCAGCGGTTGAAGGTGCGCCCCGAGGCCGGGCTGGAAGTGATCTGCACCGGCAAGCTCTCCACCTATGCCGGATCGTCTCGCTACCAGCTTATCGTCGAGCAGGTCGAACTGGCGGGCTTGGGCGCGCTGATGGCGATGCTGGAAGCCCGCCGCAAGGCGCTGGCCGCCGAAGGCCTGTTCGACGCGTCGCGCAAGAAGGCACTGCCGTTTCTGCCCGAAGTGATCGGGGTGATCACATCGCCCACCGGCGCGGTAATCCGCGACATCATGCACCGGCTGCAGGCGCGGTTTCCGCGCCGGGTCCTGCTGTGGCCGGTGGCGGTGCAGGGCGAGAAGGCCGCCAGCGAAGTGGCCGCCGCCATTGCCGGGTTCAATGCGTTCGACGGCAAGACCATGCCGCGTCCCGACCTGATCATCGTGGCGCGCGGCGGGGGCTCGGTGGAAGACCTGATGGCGTTCAATGACGAGGCGGTGGTGCGCGCCGCCGCCGCCAGTCTCATTCCGCTGATCTCGGCGGTGGGGCATGAGACCGACACCACGCTGATCGACTTCGCCGCCGACATGCGCGCCCCCACGCCGACCGCCGCCGCCGAACTGGCGGTGCCGGTGCGCACCGAGCTTTTGGCGCAGACA
>JAZKDV010000176.1:0-1795 GCA_040387395.1 Pseudomonadota bacterium
CGCACCGGTCTTGCCGGCATTGGGATTGCCCGGCGCGGGTTTGCCGTCGAGCGTCAGGCGCAGGATCTTGCCCAGCGGCTGGTTGGGGTCCTGGGCGGGGGTGAAGCGCTGGCGCTCGCCCACCGACAGGAACAGGAACTTGTTGTCGGGCGAGAAAGCGACAGCGGCGCCGAACTGGCCGCCGCGGCCACGCGCGCCATCGCGCCAGATGACCTGCAGGTCTTCCAGGCTGGCAATGGCCTGATTGTTCGCGTTGGTGCTGAAGGCCAGCTTGGCCTTGGCCAGCGCCAGGCTGGAGCCGGCGATGCCGCCCAGCGTGCCCGGCTCGGAATAGGTGAGATAGACGCTCTGGTCGCTGGCATAATTGGGCGAGACATAGATGCCGAGCATGCCGTTCTGATTGCTGTACTGGGCAGCCGGGACATTCAGCACCGCGGTCTTGAGACCCTTTTCGGTCACCAGCCAGATGGGGCCGACCTTTTCGGTGACCAGCATGCGGCCGTCGGGCAGGAAGGCCATGCGCCACGGCAGGTTGAAGGTGGTCACCTGGTTCAGGGTGAAGGGCAGCGCGGCTTCGGGCTTCTGGTCGCCCATATTGGGTTGCGCGGTGGCCGGAATGGCCGCCAAAGTTACAAATAATGCCGATTTAACAAAGCTCTTCATGGGCCCCATCCTCATATTTTCGTTCATCCTAAGCCACAGGCACGGCGCAGGGCTAGCCCTGCCCCGCCCCACCCTCGCGGGTGGCTATCGTGGCCGGGAATCGCCGGGCCGTGCCTAACTGGCGCCTATAATATGCGGTGAAACCAGGCGAGAGAAAGGCCTGCCGCCGCCGCCATCAGCAGTGCCGCCAGGCCCGCGAAAAAGGCGGTGATCTCCATTTCCCGCGTTTCGACCACCAGCTGGCGCGAGAGCACATCATAGACCTGCTTCAGGTCTTCGGCGCTCTTGGCGTGGAAGTAACGCCCCCGGGTCATGTCGGCGATCTTCTTGAGCGTGTCCTCGTCCAGTTGCGCCCGGATCGAGAAGCCGCTGAAGCCCACGATCTTGCCCCGCGCCGTGCCGAAGCCCACGGTATAGACCCGCACCCCATACTCGCTGGCGATGCGCGCTGCTTCCAGGGGCGCGTAACCGGCATTGGTCTGTCCGTCGGTGAGCAGGATCACCACCGCGTTCTTGTAGGAGCCGGGCTCGACCGGGACATGCTTTTTGGGCGGTGGGCCGGGGCGCTCGCCCAGGGCGACGCCGCCATACCGGTCGCGGAAATCCATCCCGCCAAAGCGCCCATAATTGCCGAAGTTGCCGGCATTGAACTGGTTGATGGGGAAATGCTCCTGCGGAAACAGGGTGGACAGCGACACCAGCAAGCCGCTTCCCACCGCCGTGCCGCGCTGAAGCTCGAAGCGGTCGATGGCGGCGGTCAGCGCCGCATGATCGTTGGTCGGCGCCTGCACCAGCAGCGCGGTGGCGGCAAAAGCGACAATGCCGATACGCACATCCTTGGGCTGGTCCTTGACGTAAGCCTTGGCGGCGGTGGTCGCCGCCACGATGCGCGACGGATTGACGTCAGTGGCGCGCATGCTGCCGGACACATCCATCGCCAGCAGCACGGTCGCCACCCGCGACGGCAAGCGAACTTCCGCGGAGGGACGCGCCATTGCCAGCAGCAGGCAGGTGAAAGCCGCCAGCATCAGTGCGACGGGAATATGACGGCGCCAGCCCACCACCTGGGCGGCGTGGCGCACCATCGCCAGATTGGGATAGTGGAACGCGCCCTTACGGCGGCGGCGCAGCA
>JAZKDV010000177.1:0-827 GCA_040387395.1 Pseudomonadota bacterium
GGGCACGGCATAGGCCCAGTCAGGATAGTTCGGCGCCTGCGCCCAGGCGGCACCCGCAAACAGCACCAAGGCAAACGCCAGACGCGTCTTCATGCCGGAACGCTGACCCAGGCGCGGCTTTTGTGGCTGGCCAGTTCCGCGTCCAGGATTTTCATCTGCCTGAGGCCGTCGGCCAGCACCGGATAATCCGGCGTGAGCGACGGATCGGCGATGGAGGCATAGAAGCGGCGGAAGAGCTGCTTGTGGGTATCGGGATAACCCTCGGCATGCCCGCCGGGGTAATCGGCAAAGCCGCGCGCCTTTTCATCCAGCAGCGACGGGTCTTTCAGCAGGGTCTGGTTGGGCGCGTCGCGGTGGCCTAGCCACAATTCCTCCGGGGTTTCCTGGCGCCAGGAGGCGCCGCCCTTGGTACCGTAAATCTCGATCACCAGCCCGTTCTTGCGGCCCGACGAGACCTGGCTGGCGGTCATGGTGCCGCGCGCTTTGCCCATGCGGAACAGGGTGGCGCCGAAATCCTCCGTCACCACCTTGGTGTCCACGGTCTCGCCTGCGCCGCCCAGCTTGCCCGAGAAGCTTTCGCCGCCGCCTTTTGGCTGCTTGCGGGTGGGATGGAAAATCTGCAGGTCGCTGCACACCTCGGTGACTTTCAGTCCGCTGACATGCTCGGCCATGTCGAAGAAGTGCGAACCGATATCGGCCATCACCCGCGATGGTCCACTGACCTTGGGATCGACGCGCCAGTTCCAGTCGGACTCGTACAGCATCCAGTCCTGGGAATAGGTGCCCTGCACCACGATCTGTGGCGTGATCTTGAACTGACCCGAGAA
>JAZKDV010000177.1:837-6030 GCA_040387395.1 Pseudomonadota bacterium
CGAAGGCCCCGGCTTCGCGCATACGGCGCATCTGCTGCACCATCGGGTAATAACGCAGGTTATGGCACAGCGCGCCGCGCAGCTTCTTGGCTGCCAACAGGTCGGTGAGCTCCTGCGCCTGCGCCACATCCATCGCCAGCGGCTTTTCGCACAGCACATGCTTGCCAGATTCCAGCGCCGCCTTGGCGATCTCGTAATGCGAGACATTGGGCGTTGCGACATGCACCGCGTCGATCGAGGGATCGTTGATCACCTCGCGCCAGTCGCCGGTGGCGTTCAGCACGTTGAATCCCGCCGCCGCCGCCTTGGCCTTGTCCAGCGAGGTGGCGGCTATCTCCACCACGTCGACATTCTCGACGCGCCGCAGCGCTTCCAGATGCACCCGGCCCATGAAGCCGGTGCCGATCACGGCGGTTCTGATGCGGTTCACGCTACACCCACCAGGCCGCGGCGGGCTTTTCCTTGATGACGAGCTGGTTCAGCAGCGCCGCCGCCTTGGTCAGGCCTTCATCCGGCGACATCAGGCTGTCTTCATGTTCGATGGACATGACTTTGTCATAGCCATACATGCGCAAGGTCGAGATGAACTCGCTCCACCATTCGGCGCTATGGCCATAGCCGACGGTGCGGAACATCCAGGAGCGGTCGCGCTCCTTGGTATAGGACTTGGTGTCCAGAACGCCGACCATGTCCATGTTGGCGCTATACATCTGGGTGTCCTTGGCGTGCACATAGTGAATGGCGTCGCCCAGGATGCGCACCGCCTGGATCGGCTCGATGCCCTGCCAGAACAGGTGGCTGGGATCGAGATTGGCGCCCACCGACTTGCCGGCGATGTCGCGCAGCCGCAGCATGGTCTCGGGATTGTAGACCACGAAGCCCGGATGCATCTCGATGGCGACCTTCACGCCATGGTCGGCGGCGAACTTGCCATGCGCCTTCCAATAGGGCGTCACCACCTCGTTCCACTGCCATTCCAGAATCTCGAGGAAGTCCGGCGGCCAGGGGCAGGTCACCCAGTTGGGAAACTTGGCGTTGGGGGAATCGCCGGGACAGCCGGAAAAATCCACCACCGTGTCCACGCCCAGTTTTTCCGCCAGCAGGATGGTCTTGCGGCTGGTCTCGGCATGCTTGCTGGCAATCGCCTTGTCGGGATGCAGCGGGTTGCCATGGGACGACAGCGCCGAAATGGTGAAACCGGCATCGGCAATCTTGCTTTTGAAGGTCGCGAGCTCGGCCGGATTGTCCAGCATCGACAGCTTGGCATGGGCGTCGCCGGGATAATTGCCGGTGCCGAATTCCACCGTGTCGATATCCAGCGCCTTCAGCTTCTTCAGCACGCCGTCGAGCGGCAGCCCCGACAGCAGCGGCGTAAAAACACCCACCTTCATTGCGTCCTCCAACCGCCCCGGTTTCGGGGCTTATGGCGGCGATTTCAGACTATCGCGGCAGCCTGCGCAACCGGCTTATTGGGACACCCGCCAGACGGTGTTTCCGACATCGTCGGCCACCAGCAGGCCGCCGCGCTTGTCGACGGCGACGCCCACCGGGCGGCCATGGGCCTTGCCATCCTCGGT
Source organism: Pseudomonadota bacterium (assembly GCA_040387395.1). Lineage (GTDB taxonomy): Bacteria > Pseudomonadota > Alphaproteobacteria > Micropepsales > Micropepsaceae > Rhizomicrobium. The sequence continues at coordinate 2,415 of JAZKDV010000177.1, forward strand.
CAGGAATCCGGTCAGCAATTCGCGGGGCGAGCCTGACGTGTTGTCATCATGGAAGGGGACGAAAATCACCCGGTAGCCGCTGAACGGCTTTCTGTTCCAGGAGCCGTGCTGGCTGACAAAGGCGCCGTGGGCGAGGCCCGGGCCCAGATTGGCCCCCGTCGAGAAGGCCAGGCCCAGCGAGCCGGTATGCGCGCCCACCGCATAGTCCGGCGAAATCGCCTTGGCGACCAGGTCGGGGCGTTCCGGCGCGACGCGATGATCGACATGCTGCCCGAAATAGGAATAGGGCCAGCCGTAAAAGCCGCCGTCCCGAACCGAGGTTATGTAATCGGGCACCAGGTCGCCGCCGATCTCGTCGCGCTCATTCACCGCCGTCCACAGCGTGCCGGCGGGCGAGAAGAACATGCCGTTGGGATTGCGCAGCCCGGAGGCGAAGATGCGATGGGTTTTGGCCGCCGGATCGACCTCCCAGATCGCGGCGCGGCCTTCTTCCTCCGTCATGCCGTTCTCGCCGACATTGGAGTTGGAGCCCACCGTGACGTAGAGCTTGCTGCCGTCCGGGCTGGCGATGATGTTCTTGGTCCAGTGATGGTTGCGCGGGCCCGCGGGCAGATCGACGATCTTCTCGCCCTGGCCGGTCAATTGCATCGCGCCGACCTTATAGGGAAAGCGCAGCACAGCATCGGTGGCGGCGACGTAGAAAGCTTCGCCCACCAGCGCCATGCCGAAGGGCGAGTTGATGCCGGTCAGGAAGGTGCTGCGGGTTTCGGCGGTGCCGTCACCATCACTGTCGCGCAGCAGGGTGATGCGGTTGGCGCTGGGCGTACCGGCGCCGGCCATTTTCATGAACTGTTTCTGGACAAAGCCCCGGATGCCGCCGCCTGCTTCCTTGGCGGGCGCATTGGTCTCGGCCACCAGCACATCGCCATTGGGCAGGACATAAAGCCAGCGGGGATGATCCAGATCGCGTGCAAAGGCGGTGACGGTGAAGCCCTTGGCCGCCACCGGCATGGTGCCCGCCGGCCAGCCGGTTGCCGATGCGATGTGCATCGTGGGGATCGTCTCTGCTTTGGCCTTGGGCAGGATGGGCTTGGGGCCGTAGCCTTCTTGCTGGGGCAATTTAGCATTATCGCCGCAACCGCTCAGAGCCAAAGCTGCGATTGTGACAATCAGAATGGTGCGCATTTGCTGGATATCCGGGTGTGTGATTCTTAAAGCGCTCCAATAGCAGGGTTGGTTCCGGATTGGGACCGGAACCGGGAACCGTCCTGCGCGCTATCGCTGATAAGAGGAACCTTACAGGAGTGCCACATGTCTCTCTTCACCAAGAAGGAAGACCATCACGCCGGCAGCGGAATCGACAAACCGGCGCCCAAGGGCATTGTTGAAAAGGTGGTGGAGAAGGTGAAGTCCGTCGGTCAGGCCGGCGCGCCTCCCGTCCCGCCGGAGCCTGCATCAGGGCCCGCAAAGACGCCGGCCCCCCGCTGATCTTGGTCGCTTGAAGCCATTCTGCTAGGACCTCCCGCAGCGGCACAAAGCCGCCACCGGAGAGGTCTCATGCGTTTCCATGCCTGCGCGCTCGCCGTTGCGATGATGTTCGCCACCGCCGCCAAAGCCGAAACCGGCTATGACCTGTGGCTGCGCTACGCCCCGGTCGAGGCGCAATATAAGAGCCGTTACGCCGTCAGCGCGCTGGTCAGCGGCACATCGTCGCCCACCCTCGATGTGGCGCGCGATGAATTGAACCGGGGCCTGACCGGGATGCTGGGCGCCGCGCCCCCGGCGGCCAGCAGCGTGACCGGCGACGGTGCGCTGGTGATCGGTACGCCCGCGTCCTCGCCCATCGTGGCGGCGTTGAATTTGCCGCTGAACGCGCTGGGCCGTGAAGGCTATCTGATCCGCAATGTTGTCATCGCGGACCGCAAAGCGGTCGTGATCGCCGCCAACAGCGATGCCGGCGTGCTGTACGGCGCTTTTGGCTATCTGCGCCTGATCCAGTCACGCCAGCCTATCGCCGACACACTGTCGGCGCCGAAGACCAAGATCCGCATTCTCAATCACTGGGACAATCTCGACCGCTCGGTGGAGCGCGGCTATGCCGGCGCCTCGATCTTCAACTGGCACACGCTGCCCGGCCATATATCGCCGCGTTACATCGCCTATGCCCGCGCCAATGCCTCGATCGGCATCAACGGCATGGTGCCCAACAACGTCAACGCCAACGCCGCCATCCTGTCGGCGGAATATATCGAAAAGGCCAGGGCGCTGGCCGATGCAATGCGCCCTTATGGCATCAAGCTGTATCTGTCGGTGCGCTGGAGCGCGCCGGTGGAGATCAGCAAGCTCAAGACCGCCGATCCGCTCGATCCGGCGGTGAAGCAATGGTGGCAGGCCAAGGCGGCGGAGATCTACAAGGCGATTCCGGATTTCGGCGGCTTCCTGGTCAAGGCCAATTCCGAAGGCCAGCCCGGGCCGCAGGACTACCAGCGCAACCATGCCGACGGCGCCAACCTGATCGCCGACGTGATCAAGCCGTATGGCGGCGTGGTGATGTGGCGGGCCTTTGTCTATGCCAACGATCCCAAGCTGGATCGCGCCACGGCGGCCTACAAGGAATTCGTGCCGCTGGACGGCCAGTTTCGCGACAATGTCGTGGTGCAGGTCAAGAACGGCCCGATTGATTTCATGCCGCGCGAACCTTTCTCGCCGCTGTTCGCCGCCATGCCCAAGACCTCGCTGATGCTGGAATTGCAGATCACCAAGGAATATCTGGGCCAGCAGACGCACCTGGTCTATCTGGGCCCGCTGTTCGAGGAGACGTTGAAGGCCGACACCTATGCGCGGGGCCCCGGCTCGACCATCGCCCGGATCACGGATGGCAGCCTGGATCGTCATGCCACCTCGGGCGTGGCGGGCGTGGCCAATATCGGCAACGATACCGACTGGTCCGGCTCCATCTTCAACCAGGCCAACTGGTATGTGTTCGGCCGCATGGCCTGGGACACGGAAATTTCGGCCCGTACGGTTGCGGAAGAATGGACGCGCCAGACCTTCACCGCCGATCCTGCTTTCGTGAATCCGGTGGTTGCCATGATGATGGCCTCGCGCGAGGCAGTGGTGGATTACATGACCCCGCTAGGCCTGCATCACATCATGGCCTATGGCCATCACATGGGACCGGCGCCATGGGATGAGAGCGGGCCGCGCGAGGACTGGCGGCCGGTCTATTACCACCGGGCCGCAAAGGATGGTGTGGGCGTGGACCGGGTCGCCAGCGGCTATGCCGCGCAATACCGCTCGCCGCTGAAAGAGCGCTTCTCGAAGGTCGCGACCACGCCGGAGGAATATCTGCTGTGGTTTCACCGGCTGCCCTGGGATTATCGCGTCAAGTCCGGGCGCACTTTGTGGCAGGAGATGGTGGCGCATTACCGGCGCGGCGTGGACAGCGTGGCCAAGATGCAGTCCGACTGGGCGGCGCTGAAGCCCTATGTGGATGACGAACGTTTCCAGCACGTCGCATCATTCCTGGCCATCCAGCACCGCGAAGCCGTGTGGTGGCGCGATGCCTGCCTGGCCTATTTCGCGCAGTTCTCCGGTCAGCCCTTTCCGTCCGATT
>JAZKDV010000177.1:6040-29604 GCA_040387395.1 Pseudomonadota bacterium
CTTCGCCGCCGCCCTGACGGAACTTTTCGGCCGTCCTGTCTGTTGCATTCTTGCGCATGGAACAGACAGCAACATCCAAGGCGGCAGACGCTCGCAAGGCCGCCCGGCGCGCAGGACTGCGCCATGTCTCGGATGATCGCATTGCCGGAATTACCCGGCACGGAAAGCCGGGCCGTTTCTTTTACAAATCCCCGTCCGGTGCGCGCATCCGTGATGCGCGTATTCTGAAGCGCATCCGCGCCTTGGCGATTCCCCCCGCCTGGGGCGATGTCTGGATCGCGCCGTTCGACAATGCTCATCTCGCCGCGACAGGCAAGGACGCGCGCGGCCGCAAACAATATCGCTATCATGCCGGCTTCGCGGCGGTGCGAGACCGCGACAAATACCTGCACCTGGTGCATTTCGCCCAAAGCCTGCCGCGCCTGCGCAAACAGCTCGCCGCTGACCTGCGCCGGCCCGGCCTGCCGCGCGAGAAAGTCATTGCCGTAGTCGTCACCCTGCTGGAAGAAACCCTGATCCGCATCGGCAACGAGGACTATGCCCGCGACAATGGCAGCTTTGGTCTGACCACCTTGCGCAACCGCCATGTCAAAGTGCGCGGCGGCGAATTGCGGTTCACCTTTCGCGGCAAGAGCGGCAAGGACTGGGCACTGGCGATCCGTGACCGCCGCGTCGCCAAGGTGGTGAGGAGTTGCCAGGAGCTGCCGGGGCAGCATCTCTTCGAGTATCGCGACGAGGAGGGCAAGATTCAGATGGTGACGTCCACTGACGTCAATGCCTATCTGCACGCGGTCTGCGGCGACGATATTTCCGCCAAGGATTTTCGCACCTGGGCGGGCACGGTTGAAGCCGCGCTGGCCTTCCACGCCTTGCCGGACAAAACCCCAACCAAAAGCAATGTCCGCAGCGTAATCGGCGAAGTGGCGGAGCGGCTGGGCAATACCATCGCGGTCTGCCGCAAATGCTACATCCACCCGGCTATATTCGAGCGTTTTGAGCGCGGCAGGCTGCAACTGCGCGGCACGGCCCGCGCCCGCCGCACCGGGCTCAGCGCGGCGGAGAAAAGCGTGCTGGCGCTGTTAAAGTCTAAGGCGGCGTCAGCTTGAACAGCTTGCCGCGCTCGGCCAGGGCATAGACCGCGCCGTCGGGACCAATCTTCACATCGCGCATGCGCAGCTTCTGGTCGGTCAGCATCGGTTCTTCCGCCACCACTTTGTCGCCCTTGATTTCCAGCCGGTAGATGCCGATGCCGCGCAGGCCCGCGACGAACAGGCTGTTCTTCCATTGCGGGAAGAGGTCGCCCTGGTAGAAGGCCATCGCCGAAGTGCCGATCACCGGGTCCCAGTAATAGACCGGCTGCTCCATGCCCTTCATGGCCACGCCTTGGCCGATGGGTTCGCCGGGATAATTGACGCCGCGGGTGATGATGGGCCAGCCGTAATTTTTGCCGCGCTGGATGATGTTCATCTCGTCGCCGCCGCGCGGGCCATGCTCGACTTCCCACAGCTTGCCGGTCTTGTGATCGAACGCCAGGCCTTGCGGACTGCGCAGGCCATAGGCCCAGATTTCCGGCAGCGCGCCCTTGGTCTTGAGGAAGGGATTGTCCTTGGCTGGCGCGCCTTCGGGCGTCAGGTGCACCACCTTGCCCAGATGATTGTCCAGCTTCTGGGCGAACTTGGCCATGTAGTCCCAATGGCGATTGCCGTCGCGGTCGCCCATGATCAGGAAGATCGAACCATCCTTGCCGAAAACGATGCGTCCACCCTGCTTGCTGGACGAATTGTTCATCGGCACCGCCGGCGAACCCTTGAAGATCACCTTCACATCACGCACCGCGCCGGCGCTTTCATCCAGCGTCGCATAGGCGAGATTGGTGTTGGTCCAGAAGCCTTTTTCCACCACTTCGAAGAAGGTGAAATAGATGCGGCGGCTTTTGGCGAAGTCTGGCGCCAGCACCACTTCCAGCAGGCCGAGCTTGTGTCCGGCCCCCGCCAGGTTTTCCAGGCCGGCCAGCGGCGCAGAAGGCGTGCCGGATGCATCCAGCAGCTTCAGCGCGCCGGGCAGTTTCTCGCTGACCAGCATTTTGCCGCCCGGCAGGAAAGCGACGCTCCAGCCGGTGCCGAGCTTGTCGGTCACCACCGTCACCTTGTGCGGCGCAACCGACTTGAAGGGCGCGCGGGTCTGTTCCTTGAAGGCGGGATTGTTCTTGGGCGTTTCGGGCGGGCGGGGGTCCCAATAGGCGCCTTCGGTCACCTTGGGCGCGGGATGCTCGCGAGATTCGCCGGCCGGCAGTGCCGCGGGCGCGATCGTTTGCGCCGCCAGCGGGGCGGGCAGCAGGGCCGCACAGAGCAAGCCGGGCTTCAGCCAGTGATTCACGCCACGTCTCCCGATTATTTTGGCGGCAGTTTAGCCCGCGCGCCGCATTGCGCCTAGCCGCCGTTTGGGGGTGACGCCGCCGCTTGTATACATCTAGACTTGGCCCGGGCCGGACGACAAAGCCAAAAAGGCATTGCTGGGCAGGGGATACGGGGCGTGACTTCGACATTGGCGATGCTGCCGCTCGATTACATCGAGTTCTTTGTCTTTCTTGTCCTGCTGTGCGCAGTCGGCCTGTGGTCGGGCCGTGGCGAGCGCAAATCCACCAACGATTATTTTTTGGCCGGCCGGACCCTGCCCTGGTACGTGGTGGGGGGTTCTTATGTTGCCGCCAACGTCTCCACCGAGCATTTCATCGGCCTGGTCGGCATCAGCTACATCCAGGGCATGGCGCCGGCGCTGGCCCAGTGGAACACCTCGCTGGTCGAGATCCTGATCGTCTTCCTGTTCGTGCCTTTCCTGATCAAGGCGCGCATCACCACCGTCCCGGAATATCTTGCCAAGCGGTTCGGGCCCGGCGCGCGCCAGTCCTTCGCGCTGCTCACCATCTTCGCCAACATCTCCATCTTCATGGCCGCGGTGCTTTACGCCGGCGGGTTGGCGCTGTCGGGCTTTTTCGGCTGGCCGCTGATCTGGTGCATCATCGGCACCGGCATCTTTGCCGGCGGCTGGGCGGTCTATGGCGGCCTCAACACCGTGGCCTGGACCGGACTTCTCACGGCGGTGGTGAAGATCGGCGGCGTCGGGCTCCTCACCATCTTCGCGCTGAAGGCCATGACGCCATCAGGCGGCATCATCGACGGTTTCACCTATGTCATGCAGGCCAATATCGCCGACACTGCCCCCTGGAAGCAGGCGGCGGAGGTGGCGACGCCGCATCTGACCCAGTACGGCGCCTACAACCGGATGACGGTGTTCCAGCCGCCCGATCATCCGCTGATCCCCTGGACCGGCATCTTCCTGGCGCTGCTGGCGGTGGGCGTGTGGTACGGGGTGATGAACCAGTTCATCGTCCAGCGCGTCCTGGGCGCCAAGGACATCTGGCACGCCCGCATGGGCCTGCTGATGGCCGGTTACGCCAAGCTGCTGCTGCCGTTCATCGTGGTGCTGCCGGGATTGATCCTGTTCGCGCGCCATCCGGAATTCATGCAGGGCGATTGGCGTGAAGCGGTCCACCGCGCCGATGGCGGCTTCGTGGTGCTGGTGCAGGAGTTCCTGCCGGTGGGCATGCGCGGGCTGCTGCTGGCGGTGCTGATCAGCGCGGTGCAGGCGACCGTCAGCGCGGTGGTCAATGCCACGGCGGCAATCCTGACGCTGGATATCTATGTGCCGCTGATCAATCCCAATGCGACGCAGAAGCAGCGCGTGCGCTTCGGCATGTGGTCCAGCGTCGCCGCCATCGCGGCCGGCATCGGCATGGCGATCTATGTCAGCCAGCAGAGCGCCGGCATCTTCCAGTACATGCAGACGCTCAACGGTTTCGTGGCGCCGCCCTTCGCCGCGATCCTGTGGGTGGGACTGCTGTGGAAGCGCACCAACGGCTTTGGCGCCATGACCGGCATCCTGGGCGGGTTCGCGCTCGGGGCGGCCATCAAGCTGGCGGGTTACATGGTGATTATGCCCGGCTGGTATTACCCCTTCGCCAACCAGGCGGCGGTGTGCCTGTTCGCCTCCGCCGCCTTCTGCGTGCTGGGCACCTGGCTGCGCCCGGCGCCCACGGCCGGCACCGATCCCGATCCCATCACATTCTGGGATTCGCGCGACACCCTTACCCAGGGGCTGGGCGACCGCTGGTATAACAGCGTGTTTTTCTGGGCCGGGCTGCTGCTTGTGCTGACCTTGGGCTCCATGCTGATATTTTCACAAATATTCTTCCCGACGGGAGCCGCCCCATGAACAAGCGCAATCTGTCCGACCTGGTGATCCGCCAGTCCGAGTTCAAAGGCGAGATGGGGGTGGCGCGCGCCGACATCACCCCGCCCGCCAATATCTATGCCCGCTCCTGGGGCAGTGCCCAGCATGACGCGGCGGAAGGGATACACCGTCCGCTGGTGGTCACCAGCCTGTTCCTGCGCGGCGGTGATCCCAGGGTGGAACTGTATCTGGTCTGCTTCGACCTGGGCTGGTGGTTCGACAGCGCCCATGAGCTGGAAATCCGCAAGCAGATCCTGGAAAATTCCGGCATCCGCAACGACCAGCTGATCACCCATATGGGCCACACCCATGCGGGTCCTGCCTCCAACCTGCAGAACCTCGACCGGGAAGGCGGCCACCTGATCCCGCCCTATCGCGACAAGATCGTCGAAGGCGCCGTCGCCGCCATCAAGGGCTGCAAGGACAATGTGCAGCCGGCGGTGATGTCCTGGGCCACCGGCCGCTGCGACCTGGCGCGCAACCGCGACCTGGTGCTGGACAGCGAGACGTTTCTTTGCGGCATCAATCCCGACGGTCCCGCCGACGATACGGTGCTGGTGGGACGCATCACCGACGCGAGCGGCAAGATCATCGCCACGCTGGTGAACTATGCCTGCCATCCGGTTTCGCTGGGCGGCGGCAACAGGCTGATCTCGCCCGACTATTATGGCGCGATGCGCGAAGTGGTGGAGCGCGACACTGATGGCGCGCCCTGTTTCTTCCTGCACGGCGCCTCGGGCGACCAGACGCCGCTGCGCTCCTACGAGGCCGACACCGCCATCGCCGACCAGAATGGCCGCCAGTTGGGCTATGCCGCGCTGTCTACCCTGACCGGCATGCTGCCGCCGGAACAGGAATTCGCCTTTGACCGCATCGAGGATTCCGGCGCGCGCCTCGGCCGCTGGAGCCTGCGCCCCCGGCCCGCCAACACCACCTTGCACGCGACGGTGTCGGACACGGACCTGCCGTATGTGGACCTGCCGACCGAAGCCGAACTTCTCAAGTCCCTGCATGGCTGCAATGACCGCGCCCTGAAGGAGCGGCTGGAGCGCCGGCTGATGGTCCGCCGCGATGCGGGCAGCGGGACATCCCGCAAGGTGCGCATGACCCTGTGGCAGGTGGGCGATGCCTTCTTCGTCGGGGCGCCCGCCGAACCCTACAGCGCCTTCCAGGTCGAGCTGCGCAAGCGCTTCCCCAACAATGCCGTGGTGATGCTCAATATCGTCAACGGCAATGTCGGCTACCTGGCGCCCGCAGACACCTATGACAAGCCGGGCCTCTACCAGATCAAGATTTCCCTGTTCCGGCCCGGTTGCATGGAACAGGTGATTGACGATACCACAAAGACCCTCAAGCAGCTTGAAACCGCCCATGGATAGTATTCTGCATCACGAAAGCGTGCTGGAGCACAATCGCCGCTTCATTCCCGGTGGTATCTCCTCCGTCAACCGCGCCATCGATCCCGCCATCACCTTTACGAAAGGCGAGGGCGCCTATCTGTGGGATGCGACGGGCAAGCGTTACATCGACTTCCATGCCGGCTTCGCGCCGTATTTCCTGGGGCACAATTTCGCGCCCATCAACGAGGCGGCGGCCAAGGCGCTGACCAGCGGCGACAGCCTGTTTGGCGCCGGCCCGTCCAAGGCGGAAGGCCAGTTGGCTGAACTGATCTGCCGCAACGTGCCGGCGGTTGAGAAGGTCACCTTCCTCAACACCGGCAGCGAAGCCACTTCGCTATCCATCCGCATCGGCCGCGCCGTGACCCAGCGCAGCCACATCATCGTGATGCAGGGCGGCTATAACGGCAATCACGACGAGCTGGCCTGCAATGTCTTCAATTCGCTGGCCGATATCGGGCCGCGGGTCTCGCCGGGTGAATATCCGCTGCGTCCGCTGGGCGCCGGCACCACCATCGAGCAGACGCACTTCGTCCATGCCATCAATTACAACGACTTGGATTCGGTGCGTTACATCTGCCGCCGCTTCCCCATCGCCGCCCTGATCACCGAGCCGCTGCTGCAGAATATCGGCGTGGTGAAGCCCCAGCCCGGATTCCTGGAAGGCCTGCGCGATCTGGCGGACGAGTTTGGATTCCTGCTGGTGTTCGATGAAGTGAAGACCGGTTTCCGCCACGCTTTGGGTGGCTACAGTCAGGTCTGCGGCGTCAAGCCGGACCTGGTGGTCTATGGCAAGGCCGTCGCCAACGGCTTTCCCCTCGCGCTGGTCGGCGGCAAGGCGGAGTATATGGACTCCATCATCGATCCCGATCCCGCCCGCCGTCCCTTTGTGGCCGGCACTTATAACGGCCATCCAGTGGCGGTGGCCGCGGCGACCGAAACCGTGCGCTATCTCGCCGCCAACAAAGACAAGATCTATCCCAAGATGGAAGCGATGGGCGCGGCCCTGGAGGCGGGGATCAGCGACATCTTCGCCAAGCGCGGCATCACCGCCAGCGTGGCGCGGCAGGGTTCGGCCTTTTCTTTCTATCTGATGGCCAAGCCGCCCCGCGATCTGCACGACATTATCGAAGGGCATGATTTCGCCCGCGATGTGGCCTTGCGCCGGGCGCTGATCCAGCGCGGCGTGTTCTTCGTGCCCATCGCCACCAAGCAATGTTCGCTCTCCGCCGCCCATAGCGATGCGGATGTCGAATTCACCCTCGAGCAATTTGAAAGCGCCGTTAAGGCCATCTGGTAGGAGCCGCCTCGTGAAAAAATCTCTTCTGTCCGTACTGCTGGTCACCGGTGTTGCCGGCGCCGCCATCGCCCAGCAGGCGGCGACGCCGCCTGCCACGCCCGCGACGGCGCATACCGCCGCCGATCAGATGAAGGGCGCCGCGCCCGCCCAGGCCGGGTTCACGCCGCCGGTGCCGCCGCCGCGCCGCCTGGCGCCGCCGGTGCCCGCGCTGCTGCAAAGCCGCGCCCATGAAGTCTGGACCACCAACTGCGTCGCCTGCCATGGCAACACCATCGAGCCGGGCAGCAGCGCCAAGAGCCTGTTCAGCGAAGGCTTCCTGAACAGCCGCAGCGATGCGCAGATTCTGGCATCCACCAATGACGGTCCGGCCGGCGTCGCCAATCACGGTTTCAAGACCCTGTATCTGCCGGGCGAGATCGGCCAGATCCCGGCTTACCTGCGCATCCGCGGCGGGGTCATGAACCGCAAGGTCGGCGATATTCCCGATCCCAACGGCAAGGTGATCAAGAGCCAGAAGGCGACTTTCAAGGTGGAAGTGCTGGCCAAGGGCTTCAACCAGCCCTGGGGCCTGGAATTCCTGCCCGACGGCCGCATGATCTTCACGGAGCGTTCGGGCGCGGTGCGCTTCCTGGACAAGAGCGGCAAGGTTTCCGCGGCCGTGAAGGGCACGCCGAAGGTGTTCGAACGCCAGGATGGCGGGATGCTGGATGTGGCGCTGGATCCCAACTACGCCACGAATGGCTGGGTCTACCTGGCTTACTCCGACGTGCCGCCGGGCTTCACCCACGAGCCGGGCACGGAAAAGGCGCCGCTGATGGCGCCGCCCACCATGACCACGGTGGTGCGCGGCAAGGTCAACGCCAACAATGAATGGGTGGAGCAGCAGATTCTGTTCCAGGCGCCGGCCGATCTCTACACCTTCCCGGCCGACCATTACGGCGCGCGCTTCCTGTTCGACGGCAAGGGCCACATGTTCTGGACCATGGGCGAACGCCACGACATGCAGGCCTCGCAGAACCTGGCCTCGCCGCTGGGCAAGATCCACCGCATCAACCTCGATGGTTCGGTCCCCAAGGACAATCCTTTCGTCAACACGCCGGGAGCGCTGGGCAGTATCTGGAGCTATGGCCATCGCAATCCCGAAGGTCTTTCCTTCGACCCGGCGACCGGCCTGTTGTGGGAGACCGAGCATGGTCCGGTGGGCGGCGATGAAATCAACATCGTCGAGCCGGGCAAGAATTACGGCTGGGGCGTGGTGACCTATGGCCTGGAGCCCGGCATCACGCGCCAGCAGGCGGTCGGCATGGTTCCGCCGGTCACCTATTACAATCCCTCGATCGGTCCCGGCGGCACGACTTTCTATACTGGTGACCGCTTCCCGGCCTGGAAGAACAACATGTTCATCTCGGCCATGGTGGGCCAGAAGTTGATCCGGCTGGAAATCAAGGATCGCCAGATCGTCTCGCAGGAAACGGTGTTTCAGGATCACGGCCGCATCCGCGAAGTGATCACCGGGCCGGACGGCTATCTGTATCTGCTGCTGCAGAACCGCAACGGCGATCCGGTCGGCGGCTCGATCGTGCGGCTGGTGCCGTCGAAGTAGCTGCGTTAGTCTCCCGCGCAAAAGGCGGGAGACACGCCGTGGGTTTTGGGGAGATGAACCGTCGCGCCGTGATCGGCGCGACGCTGGGGGCGGCGGCGATGCCAACAGCGGCGTCCGCCGCGACGCGCATTTCCGAGACCCGCCTGCATGGCCGCGAGGCCCTGACCATCGCCAATGGCAAGATGCAGCTCAGCGTGCTGCCGGGCGGCGGCTTCATTGGTGAGGTCCGGCTGACCAGCGGACGGGCGCGCGCCGACATCAATCCGATGCGGGTGACGCACTATCCCACCATCGATCCCCATACCTTCAGCTATGCGCAGCATGGCGCGGTCTATGGGACGGACGTCCAGGCGCGGCTGATGTCGGGCTATATGGGCCATTTCACCTGTTTCCCGCAGTTCGGCAACCAGCCGGAGGAGTTCAAGGCCGCCGATTACAGCCAGCATGGCGAAGCGCTGATGGTAAAATGGCAGCGCGAAGCGTCACAGGATCTGGTGATGCGCGCCGAGCTGCCGCGCACGCAATACGGCTTTCGGCGCAGCATCGCCATGCTGCCCGATGAAACGGTGGCCACCGTTACCGAAACCGTCGAAAACCTGATGATCGCCGATCGCCCGCTGCAATGGGTGCAGCATGTCACGCTGGGGCCGCCCTTTGTCGAAAAGGACAGGATGTTCGCCGATGCTTCGGTGGACCGGGTGATGCTGGGCTGGGGCGACGGCGCGACACTGGCGGCATGGCCCACCAGCGCGAATGAAAAAGGCGTCAGCCACGACTATCGCGTGTTCAGCGGCGAGGTCGGCAAATGGCTGCTGCAGCGCCAGGGCAAGAATTGGGTCACGGCCTATCATGCCGATTACAATGTGCTGCTGGGCTATATCTTCGAGGCCCAGGCCAATCCCTGGCTGCTGGACTGGCAACAGAACCGCACCAACATGCAGAAGCCCTGGGATGGAAAAGTCGTGGCGCGGGGCTTTTGCTGGGGCGACAGCCTGATCCAGGGGGCTAAGAATGCCGTGGCGCAGGGCAAGAATTTTGGCGTGCCGCAATATAGCTGGATCGATGGCCGCGCCAGCCGCAGCCAGACCTACCAGATTTTCCTCGCGGAGATCCCTACGGGCTATCGCGGCGTTGCCGACCTGAAGACCGAAAATGGCTTTATCGTTCTGACGGAAAAAGAAACCGGAAAAATCCTGCGCGTGAAAGCGGCGCGGGCCTAGGAGAAAAAAATGAGCATTCTACGGCGTGACTTCCTGACCGGCGCGGCGGCGGTGGCCGCGGGCGCGCTCACCTTGCCGTCGCTGGGCTGGGCGCAGGAGAAATCCAAGCTCAAGATCACCGATGTGCGGCTGGTGCGGGTCGCGCCGAAGAATCCGCCGCCGGCCTACACCCCGTCTGCCGGTTCCTGGTCGACGCAGGGCGTGGAAGTATCGGCGCCGCCCAACATCTATCCGGAATTCCGCGCCACCCGCAGCCTGTTTGCCGCACGCAACGTTCCCAGCTTCACGGTCGAGATCACCACCGACAAGGGCATTGTCGGCTATGGCAATGGCGGCGCGGGCGGCGGCGCCATCGTGATGGGCCATCTGGCGCCGCTGATGATCGGGCGCGATCCCTTCGACATCGAGCGCAACTGGGACATCAACTGGCGCGTCACGGAGTCCTATGGTCAGGCGGGCGTGACCATGAACGCCATCTCCGGCTTTGATAACGCGCTGTGGGACATCATCGGCAAGGCGCTGGGCGAGCCGGTGTGGCGGCTGCTGGGCGGCGAGGCCAAGGCGCGCATTCCGGCCTATTGCACCGGCAACGATACCGAGCAGCACGTCAAGTTCGGCTATCGCCGCGTCAAGCTGGCAATGCCGGCGGGTCCGATACGTGGCGAGGAAGGCAAGCGCGCCAATCTCGAGCTGGTGGCGCGCGCACGCAAGATGGTGGGGCCCGATGGCGACGTGATGTGCGACTGCTGGATGTCGTGGGACGAGCAATACACCATCGAAATGTGCAAGCTGATGGAGCCTTACCGGGTCAAATGGGTCGAGGAAGTCCTGCCGCCCTATGACTTTGAAGGCTTCGGGCGCCTGCGCCGCAAGATCACCTCCACCAACATCGCCACCGGCGAGCATGTCTATGGCCGCTACGGCTTCGCCAAGCTGCTGAAGGCGGACGGCGCCTCGATCTGGCAGCCGGACGTGGCCTGGTGCGGCGGCATGAGCGAACTGCGCAAGATCGGCGCGTTGGCGGAAAGCTTCGACATTGACGTAATCCCGCATGACGGCGGCCGCAACGGTGCGACGCACTGGTCGATCAGCCATGTGAATGCGCCCTGGGCCGAACTGTTCATGCCGCCGCCGGGGGGACCCAAGCAGGTCTATGACATGTTCGAGCAGCAGTATGAGATCACGCGCGGGCCCGAAGGCCTCTACATGCATCCGCCCCGCACGCCGGGTTGGGGCTGGGGTGAAGTGGTTGCGACGCCGGTGTGATTATTTGCCCAGATTTTTTCCGGGCCCGAAATGCTCGGTCAGATAGTCCACCAACGGCTCGAACTCGCTGTCGCCGATCACGGCGCCTTTGTCGATCATGCTGTTCATGGTCATGACCCACCCTGCGCGGCCTTTGCGCAGCGCGGTGAACCGGGTGACCGGATGGCACGTGCTGCAGGCGGCTTGCACCGTGTCGCGCATCTTGCCGGGGGGAAGGCCCTGGGCATTCGCAAAGTCACACATGGCCGTCAGTGCAACTGCGAAACAGCCAATTACGAAACAGAGGGGGCGAGCGGCTCTCACGAAAGAATTCCCATGACCCAAAAAGCGTGGCACGGTCTTATCAGATAAAAATACGGGGGTGGAAGGGTGAGGAAGATTTCGCGCCGGGGCGTTTGCGCCACCGGCATCGCAGCACTTGCCGCCTCGCAGATGCCCGCCTTCGCGCTAGCGCCCGCCTATGACACCGCCAATGGCGAGTGGCGCACCTATGGCGGCAATCTGGGAAGCTGGCGCTACTCGGCGCTGGACCAGATCAATGCCGGCAATTTCAAGAACCTGCGCCAGACCTGGACCTTCCTGCCCGACAATCTGGGCCCGGTCCCCGATCCCAATCTGCAGGCCACGCCGCTCATGGTGAAAGGCACGCTGTATCTGACGGCGGGCTCGCGCCGTGCCGCGGTGGCGCTCAACGCCGCCAATGGCGAGCTGAAATGGAAGTACAATATCGATGAAGGCGAGCGCGGCATGAACGCGCCGCGCCGGGGTTCGGGCCGCGGCCTTTCCTATTGGACCGACGGCGTCAAGGAACGCATCATCTTCGTCACCATCGGCTATCAGATGGTCTGCCTGGACGCCGCCACCGGTCTTCCAGATCCGGATTTCGGCAACAAGGGCATCGTCGATCTCAAACTGGAGATGGACCAGGAGATCGACCTGACCGGCAAGACCGACGGCCATGACATCGGGCTTCATGCCACGCCGCTGGTGGTGGGCGATGTGATCGTGATGGGCGCGGCGCATCTGCCGGGCCGCAGTCCGCGCAAGACCCACGTCAAGGGCTATGTCCGCGGCTTCGACGCGCGCACCGGCAAGCGGCTGTGGATCTTCCACACCATCCCGCGCAAGGGCGAGTTCGGCCATGACACCTGGCTCAACGGTTCGGACGAATATACCGGCAACACCGGCAACTGGTGCCAGAACAGCGCCGATCCCGAACTGGGCCTGGTCTATATCGGCATCGAGGCGCCGACCGGCGACTGGTATGGCGGGGCGCGCCCCGGCGACAATCTCTACAGCGAAAGCATCCTGGCGCTGGACGTGAAGACCGGAAAGCGCCGCTGGCATTACCAGACGGTGCGGCACGGGGTTCAGGACCGCGACATTCCCTGCGCCCCGATCCTGTGCGACATCACGGTGAACGGCAGGAAGATCAAGGCGTTGGCCCAGCCCACCAAGCAGGCCTGGCTGTATGTGCTGGACCGCGCCACCGGCGAGCCGGTCTGGCCTATCGTCGACAGGCCGGTGCCCAAGGGCGACATACCGGGCGAGTATTATCCCGCCACCCAGCCGCATGTAACCAAGCCGCCTGCGTTCGACCGCCAGGGCTTCTTCAAGGAGTATCTGATCGACTTCACGCCGCAGCTTCGCGCTGAGGCCGAAGCGCTGGTGGCCAATTACCGCATCGGGCCGCTGTTCACGCCGCCCTCCGCCAGCAAATGGCCGCGGCCGCTCGCCACCATCATGAATCCCAATGGCGATGGCGCGGCGCAATGGCCAGGCGGCGCCTTCGATCCCGAAACCAATATTTTCTACATATTCTCAAATATCTCCTACAATCCCACGGGGCATATCCCGGCCAACCCCGCCGTCACCGATGTCGGCTGGATGCTGGGAACCGCTTCGCCGCCCGCCGCGCCGAATGGGCCGTCCGGTCCGGGCATTACCCGCATGACGGTGCAGGGCATGCCGCTGATGAAGCCGCCTTACGGCCAGATCACCGCCATCGATCTCAACAAGGGCGAGATCGTGTGGCAGACGCCGCATGGCGAAACCCCCGACGCGGTGCGCAACAGTCCCTTGCTGAAAGGCATGACGATTCCGCGCACCGGCTCGCAGGGAAAAGTCGGCGTGCTGGTGACCAAGAACCTGATCATCGCCGGTGACGGCACGGCGACCACCGGTCCGGACGGCAAGCTGGGTGGCTGGCTGCGCGCCTATGACAAGGCCACGGGCAAGGAAGTGGGCGCGGTGCCGCTGCCGGCGCGTGCCACCGGCTCGCCCATGACCTACCTGCACGATGGCGCGCAATATATCGCCATCGCGGTGTCGGGACCGCCGGGCCGGCTGGTCGGTTTCCGGCTGGGCACCTGAGGGATCAGTCCAGCAGTTTTTCCAGCGCCGGCAGTTCGTCGGCCTCGCGCGCCGGCTTGTCCCAGCGGATGCGGTTGACGCGCGGGAAGCGCATGGCGACGCCGGACTTGTGGCGCGCGGAACGCTGCAGGCCTTCAAAGGCGATTTCCAGCACCAGGCCAAAATCCCTGTCGGCGCGCACCGAGCGCACCGGCCCGAAGCGCTCGACGGTGTTGTCGCGCACGAACTTGTCGATGCGCTTGAGCTCTTCATCGGTGAAACCGAAATAGGCCTTGCCCACCGGCGTTAGGGCGCGGTCGCCATTGGCGTCCTCGCGCCACACCCCGAAGGTGTAGTCGGAATAAAAGCCCGAGCGCTTGCCATGGCCGCGCTGGGCATACATCAGCACCGCATCCACCAGGTGCGGATCGCGCTTCCATTTGAACCATGGCCCCTTGGGACGGCCCGGTTCATAGATGGAATCCCAGCGCTTGAGCATCAAGCCTTCGGCGATGGCGGGGTCGCCTTGCGGCGGATTGGCCCTGAGCGTCGCCAGTTCCTCCCAGCTTGCAAAAGGCTGCAGCGGTGACAGGTCGATGCGCGGACTTTTCAGGCGGGCGATGAAAGCTTCCAGCCGCTTGCGGCGTTCCGCGAAAGGCAGCCCGCGGAGATCCTCTTCGCCATCCATCAACAGGTCATAGGCGCGGATGCCGGCGGGAAATTTCGCCAGCAGCTTCGCGTCGGCGCTTTTGCGGTTCAGGCGCTGCTGCAGGTCCCCGAAGGACGCGGCATGGCCGTCATTGAAGATCAGCAATTCGCCATCGATCACGCCCTCGAAATCCAGCGCCGCAAGGACGTCGGGAAAAGCACCCGCGATGTCCTCGCCGGTGCGGCTGTAGAGGCGTCGCTCGCCGCGTTCATGGGCGGCCTGGACGCGTATGCCGTCCCATTTCCATTCCGCCGCATAATCGCCAGCGTCGTAACGCGCAAAATCGGTGGCTTCATCGATTGCCTGCGCCAGCATCACGGGGCGGAAGCGGGCCGGCGCGTCGGTCGAGGGGCGCTCGCTGCGCTTTTCCAGCCAGGCGAACAGGTCGCCATAGGGCGGCTCCTGGCTGTGCCAGACTTCCTCGATATCGGTGACCGCCACATCGCCCAGTCCCGCCAGCGCCTGCTTGGCCAGCCTTGCCGAGACGCCGACCCGCAGGCCCCCGGTCAGCAATTTCAGCAGCGCCCAGCGTCCGGTGGCGTCCAGCGCGTCCAGCCAGCGTTCCAGCAGGATCGGCACTTCGCGGCGCGAAGCGGTGCGCAAGCTTTCCACCACCTCCGGCAGTTCCGGCTCGCGGTTGGCGCCCGGCTTGACCGGCCAGACCAGCGCCACGGTCTCCGCCAGGTCGCCGACGAAATCGTAGGACAAGGCGAAAAGCTGCGGGTCCAGACGTTCCTGCGCCGCCTTGCGGATAAAGGCCGGCTTGGCGGCGTCGAAGGTTAGCGCCCCGGTCAGGCTTGCCAGCGCCCAGCCGCGCTCAGGGTCTGGCGCCTTGCCAAGATAATCGCGCAGCAGCGTCAGCTTGGCGTTGCGCGACGGCGTGAAGGCGAGCTGGTCGAGCAGGCGGGCGAAGGCGCGCATCAATCATCCTCGTCCGCATAGCCGATGATTTCCAGCGCATGGGCGGTGATGCCGTTCAGCTCCGACCAGCGCAGCAGCGCGTCTTCGCTGCCATGGGTGATCCAGAGTTCGCGCGGCTTTATTTCCGAGATGGTTTCGGTCAGTTCGTCCCAGTCGGCATGGTCCGATATCACCAGCGGCAGTTCGACATGGCGCTGGCGGGCGCGGGCCCGGACCATCATCCAGCCCGAGGCAAAGGCCGGAATCGGATCGGCGAAGCGCCGCGCCCATTTGTCGGCGATGGCCGAAGGCGGGGCGATCACAATCTCGCCGGGCAGGGCGTTGCGGGCCACGTCGGTGGCGGGCGCCAGAGGCCCCAGCTGCACGCCATGCGCTTCATACAGCGCATTCATGCTCGCCATGGCGCCATGGACATAGATCGTCTTGTCGTAGCCGGCTTCGCGCAGCAGGGAGATGATGCGTTGTGCTTTACCTAACGCATAAGCGCCGACCAGATGGGTGCGCTCGGGAAACAGCGCCACCGATTTCAGAAGCTTGGCGACTTCCTCGGAGGCGTCGGGAAAACGGAACACCGGCAGGCCAAAGGTCGCCTCGCTGACAAAGACGTCGCATGGCACCGGTTCGAACAGCGCGCAGGTGGGATCGCGGCGGCGCTTGTAATCGCCGGATACCACGATGGTGATGTCCTTCCAGCGCAGCACTGCCTGGGCCGAGCCCAGCACATGGCCCGCCGGCACCAAGGTCACGCTGACATCGTTGTGCGAAATCTTCTCGCCATAGCGCGCGGCCTGGGTGGTGGCGGCGAAGCTTTCGCCATAGCGCGCGCCCATGATGGCCAGGGTCTCTGGCGTCGCCAGCACCGTGCCATGACCGCTTCGGGCATGATCGGAATGGCCATGGGTGACGAGGGCGCGCGCCACCGGCGCCACCGGATCGATGTGGAAATCGCCGGGTGGACAGTAGAGCCCTTGCGGCGTGTTGCGCAGAAGTTGGCGAAACCCAGCCATGGAGCGGGAACGCATCAGGCCGGTGTTGGTTCGTGAACCATAACCGTCTGATCTTCCTCATCTATTTTTGCGACTGACTTGCAAACAAAAGGGCGATGTGTTTGAAATTTCGCGGCGTGCGGGCCATCACGAGCCACTGCGGACGCCATAGGGGAAGACGCCATGAAATTCGCGAGCCTTCGCAGCGCGCTATTCCAGATCCATATGTGGGTGGGCCTTGTGCTGGGCGTGCTGTTCGTGGCCGTCAGCCTGTCGGGCAGCATCCTGGTCTATGACGACAAGCTGACCGAATGGATGGCGCCCATCCCCAAGGCCAGGACGGCCGGTCCGCCTTTGCCCCTGACCATCATGACGGATTACGTGCGCCAGGTGGTGCAGGCCGAACAGGGCGGCCAGATCCAGTTCACGCTGCCGCCCGAGCCCGGCGATACCGTGGGCGTGCGCCTCGAGGGCAAGCATCGCAAAGTCCCCGCTTCCCTGGATGAGCCGGTAAACCTTCAGCTCTATGTCGATCCGGCATCCGGCGTGACGCTGGACGTGCGCCGTGACGGCCGGCTGCCGGTCTTTCAATGGCTGCATCAATTCCACGGCAGCCTGCAGCTGGGCCGCGACTTCGGCCGTCCGGTGGTGGGCTGGCTGGGTGTCGGCATGGTGCTGCTGGGCCTCAGCGGCCTCGTGCTGTGGTGGCCCAAACGCGGGCAGTGGAAATACGCTTTCCTGGTACGCCGCACCGCCACCGGCCTGCGCTTCCACCGCGAACTCCACGCCGCCGCCGGCATCTGGATGTTCGTGGGCTTCATGGCGGTCAGTTTTTCGGGTGTCGCCATCTCTTTCCCCCAGACCATGCGCGCCATCGTCGGGGCCAATACGCCGGCGCCCGCGCCAACGGTCGTGCCGGTGCCGGGCGGCAAGGTTCTTGGTCCCGACCATGTGGTGCAGATCGTGAAAAAGACGATGCCGGGGGCCATCCTGCGCAGCGTCACCATGCCAGCCGAAGCCGACAAGCCGCTCACCGCCGTGGTGGCCTCGCGCTTCGGCACCAATGCCACCGTCTATGTTCATCCCAACACCGGGGCCGTGCTGGAGATACGCGACGTGGCCAACAATGGCGGCGGCGATACCTTCATGGCGTTGCAGCGCCCCATGCATGACGGCCAGGGCAATCTGGGCGCGCTATGGGAATTCCTGGTCTTCCTGGCGGGCCTGGTGCCGCTGCTATTCGTCATCACCGGCACCACCATGTGGCTCAAGAAACGCAAGCGCCGCATTCCCATGTCGACCATGACCGACGAGGTCGTGGACGACGAAGCGGCCTGACGGTTTCGTCAGGATTTGAACGCACCCGCAGCACGTCCGCGGCCTTGGAGGCCCCGGAATTTGTGATAGCCTGTCAAAAACGGGCCGGGCGACACTGGCCAAAAAGCATAGCCGGGGGTGTTTCATGGAAAAGAAATCAAGGCGTGGACTCCTGACCAAGGGCGCTGCCGCCGCCGTTGCGGCCACGGGCGCCGCGATGCTGGGCAAGAGCGATGCGGCGCAGGCCCAGCCTAGGCTGGAAAAGCGTTCGCCCTATCCGCCGCCCAATCCGCCGGTCGCCAAGCCGATGTATTCGCGCGCCGTCGCCTACGGCAACATGCTGTTCCTGTCCGGCGTGGGCGCGCATTATTTCGGCACCATCGAGGAGCATACCAGGACGGTGCTGGACGAACTGTCCAAGAACCTGACGGAAGCCGGTTCGTCGCTGCAAAAGTGTCTCAAGGTCAGCGTCTTTCTCAACGACCTGGGCGATTACGATGCGATGAACAGGGTCTATCGCTCCTATGATTGGGGTCCCGTCCCGCCGGTGCGCAGCACGGTGGCGCCGGCCAGCGGCATCCCGGGCAATTCCTTGGTCGAAATCGACGTCATCGCCTACATCTGAAAAGGATCGCACGATGTTCGGACGATGGTCGCGGCGTGATCTTCTCAAGAGTTCTGGCGCGGTGGCCGGCGCGGTTGCACCCGTCGCCCTGGCGGCGGCACCGGCGGCGGCGCAAGGGCTGCCTGCCCATGCGGTCAACGAACGCGACAATCTTTACACCCGCATCGGGGTGCGCCCGATCCTGAATGCGCGGGGCACCTACACCATCATCTCCGGCTCGCGCTCGCTGCCGCAGGTCAAGCAGGCGATGTTCGAGGCCTCGCACTATCACGTCCATCTCGACGAACTGATGGACGGCATCGGCGCCGAACTGGCGAAGCTGACCGGGGCGCCCTGGGGCATCACCACCAATGGCTGCGAAGCGGCGATCGTGCAGGCCACCGTGGCCTGCATGGCGGGCACCGATGTCGAAAAAGCCCAGGCCCTGCCGCTCATCAAGGCCAGGGACCAGGTGATCATCGGCGTGCGCATGGTGGGCTCTGAGGTGGTCGAGGTCGAGACCGCCGATGACCTGCGACGCGCCATCAACCCGCGCACCGCCATGATCTACATCATGTCCTCGCCGGGCGAGGCCAAGAGCGTGCTGCCGATCAAGGCCATCTGCGCCATCGCCAACGAGAAGAACATTCCCACCTTCGTGGACGCGGCGGCGGAAGAACCGGTCAAGCCCAACATCCATCTGGCGGCGGGCGCGACCATGGTGGGCTATTCCGGCGGCAAGTGCCTGCGCGGGCCGCAATCCTCCGGCATGCTGCTGGGGCCGAAGGATCTGTGCAAGGCCGCCTATTTCAATGCTTCGCCGCACCATAATTACGGCCGGGCGCTGAAATGCTCCAAGGAAGAGAGCATGGGTCTGGTGGCGGCGGTGCGCCAATGGTACCTGCGTGACCATGACGGCGAGCAGCGCATGTGGCGCCAGTGGCTGGAGCATATCGAGGCGCGGCTGAAGCCTTTGGCATCGACGCGGTTCGAGTATCTTCAGCCCAACGACCTGTCCAACAAGTCCACGCGGCTGCGCATTCACTGGGACGGTAGGGTACTGGGCATCACCGGCACCGAACTGGTGGCGAAGCTGGATGCGGGAACGCCGCGCATCATGGTGGAAGGCGGCACTGGCACGCGTCCGGACGCCATGGCCAGCTATATCACCATCATGCCTTATATGATGGACCCGGGCGAAGAGCGGATCGTGGCGGATGTGCTCCATGCGTCGCTCAGCAATCCCGGCGCCTATGCCAATCCGCCGGTGCCCAAGGGCCCGCTGGCCTCGCTGGCTGGAAACTGGGCCGTCACCATCAAATACGAACGCGGCACGGGCGAACAGCAATTTACCCTGCAGCAGAGCGGCGGCGAACTGACCGGCACGCAAAAGGGCGAAATCTATCAGGGTGCGATTACCGGCATGGTGCGCGCCAACACGATTGAGATGCGCAGCCGCATGCCGGTACCCGGCAGCAGCATCGACTGGCGTTTCAAGGGTACCGCCAATGGCAACGCCATGGCGGGCACGGTGGATCTGGGCGAATACGGGGTGGTTCCATGGACGGCGGTGCGCATATGAAAAACAAGTTTCTCGCCTGCGCCGCGCTGGCGCTGCTGACCGCGGGGGCTTCTGCCCAGCCGCTGCCCAGTTACGACCTGCTGCTGCGCGGCGGGCGCGTCATCGACGCCAAAAATCGCATCGACGGGGTGATGGATGTCGCCATCAAGGACGGCAAGATCGCCCGCGTGGCGCCCGGCCTGTCCGCAGGTGACGCGATCAAGACCATCGATGTGCGCGGCATGGTGGTCTCGCCCGGGCTGATTGATCTGCACGTCCATGTTTATAGTGGGACCGGCGAGAAGGGCTCCTATGCCGGCGATCTCAGCGTGCCGCCGGATGGTTTCACCTTCCGCAGCGGCGTCACCACCGTGGTCGATGCCGGCTGCGCCGGCTGGCGCAATTTCGAGGATTTCAAGGACCGCATCATCGACCGGTCCCGCACCCGCGTGCTGGCCATGCTCAACATCGTGGGCAACGGCATGCGCGGCGGCAAATGGGAACAGGACCAGGCTGACATGGACGGTGAAGCCACTGCCAAGATGGCGCAGCGCTACCCGAACGTGGTCGTCGGCATCAAGGCCGCGCATTTCGCCGGTCCCGAATGGAAGCCGATCGAGCAGGCGGTCATCGCCGGCAACCGGGCCAGGCTGCGGGTGATGGTGGACTTCGGCAGCGACAAGCCGGAACGGCCGATCTATGACTTGCTGAACACAAAGCTGCGTCCGGGCGACATCTACACCCACGCCTATTCCGGCCTGCGGCAGGAGCAGGACGCGGCCACCAAAGGCCCCAGCAAGGCGCTGGTGGATGGCCGCAGCCGCGGCATCTATTTCGACACCGGCACCGGCGGCGGCAGCTTCAAGTTCATGCTGGCGATCCCGATGATCCAGCAGGGCTTCAAGCCGGATTCGCTGTCGACTGACCTGCACACCGGCAGCATGAACAGCGCCACCAAGGATGTGCTCAACGTCGCCAGCAAGTTCATGGCGATCGGCATGACCCTGCCGGAGGTGATCGCCGGCATGACCGCCAACCCCGCGCGCCAGATCAAGCGGGAAGACCTGGGCAACCTGTCGCCGGGGGCCGTGGCCGATGTCACGGTGATCAGCATCCAGAAAGGCCGCTTCGGCTATACCGACATGCTCAACACCAAGGTTGTCGGCACACAGCGGCTGGTGGCCGAGCTGACGATCAAGGACGGCAAGATCGTCTATGACCTGAACGGTCTGGAATCGCTCGCCTGGAACGCGGCGCCCGGCGATGTGAAGCTGGACTCGCGCTGGACCTCTTTCCCGCGCCAGGATCCGGCGCTGGGCGTGACGGCGCGCTAGTGCTGACCAAGCGCGAACTGCTCAAGGCGACCGCCGCCATCGGCGCGTTTCCGGGCATCGCGCAGGCGCAGTCTTTCACCGATGTCGCGCAAGGGCCGTTCAAGCCCAACTGGGACTCGCTGACGGCGCAATACCAGGCCCCGGACTGGTTCCGCGATGCCAAGTTCGGCATCTGGGCGCATTGGAGCGCGCAATGCGTGCCCGAAGCCGGCGACTGGTATGGCCGGCGCATGTACATCCAGGGCGAGCGCCAGTACGAGCATCACCTGAAGAATTACGGCCATCCCGCCGATACCGGCTTCCTGGAGTTCGACAATCGTTGGAAGGCCGAGAACTGGAATCCCGACGATCTGCTCGACCTCTATGTGAAAGCGGGCGCCAGATATTTCATGGCGCTGGCCAACCATCACGACAATTTCGACAATTACAATTCGCG
Organism: Pseudomonadota bacterium; assembly: GCA_040387395.1. Taxonomy (GTDB): domain Bacteria; phylum Pseudomonadota; class Alphaproteobacteria; order Micropepsales; family Micropepsaceae; genus Rhizomicrobium. The sequence continues at coordinate 27,337 of JAZKDV010000177.1, forward strand.
CTTCCATGACTGGAATTCGGTCCGTATCGGGCCCAAGCGCGACATCATCGGCACCTGGGCGAAAGCGGCGCGGGCGCGGGGCCTGAAGTTCGGCGTTTCCAACCATTCCGCGCATAGCTGGCACTGGTTCCAGGTGGCGTACGGCTATGACCCGGAAGGCCCGCGCGCCGGCCAGCGCTATGACGCCTTCAGGCTCACACGCCATGACGGCAAGGGGAAGTGGTGGGACGGGCTGGACCCGCAGGAGCTTTATGCCGGGGCGGTGATGCCGATGCCCGACGGGCTGACCAGCATCAAGAGCGCCAACGAATTCCACGCTAAGCACGACATGGTGTGGGACGAGAAGCCGCCGCTGGCCAATCCGGCTTTCATCCGCCGCTGGTATCTGCGCTGCAAGGACCTGATCGACAGCTATCGCCCCGACCTGGTCTATTTCGACAATTTCGACCTGCCGCTGGGGCAGGCGGGGCTGGATATCACCGCCCACTATTACAACAGCTCGATTCAGTGGCACGGCTCTTTGCAGGCGGTGGCCAATGCCAAGGCGATGCCGGAAAACCGCCGCGCCGCGGTGGTAGAAGATGTGGAGCGCGGCTTTCGCGCCGACATCGTGCCCCACCCATGGCAGACCGACACCTGCCTGGGCGATTGGCATTACAACCGCGAGCGCTTCCTCAAAAAGACCTATATGAGCGCGGCGGCGGTGGTGCACAGATTGTGCGACGTGGTGGCCAAGAATGGCTGCCTGCTGCTGTCGGTGCCGGTGCGCGGTGACGGCACCATCGATTCCGAAGAGCGCCGCATTGTCGAACAGGTTGGCACCTGGACGCAGAGGTTCGGCGAGGCGATCTATGCTTCGCGGCCGTGGAAAGTGTCCGGCGAAGGTCCGACCCGCATCGCGGCTGGTCAGTTCGGCGAAGAAAAGATGAAGCCGTTCGAGGCAGCCGACATCCGCTTCACCACCAAGGGGCCGATTCTTTACGCCATGACGCTGGGCCGCCCATCCGGCACGGTGCATATCGCCTCGCTGGCGGGCAAAATCGTGCGGCGGGTGGAAGTGGTGGGCAGCAACGCGCCATTGGCTTTCACGCAGGATGGTGCCGGTCTGCATGTCACTGTACCGCCGCGCGCCTCGCATGATTTTGGCGTGGCGCTGAAGATTAGCGGCGAAGGATTGACGTAGTTCCCAAACGAGAACGGCGGGAACCAGCTTTCGCCGTTCTCCGCCGTTCTTTGCGATTCGCATCTCTTTCGATTAGCGTCTCACCACTAGAAAATGCCGGAACCCGCCTGTCGTTCCGCTACTACTGCAAATTCACGAACATGCCGCCATCCACCAGCAGTGCCGCACCGTTGACATAGCGCGCCATGTCGGAAGCCAAGAAAATCACCGGCCCGGCCAGATCCTCGGGAACTCCCAGCCGGCCCAGCGGCACGCGGCCTTCCATATAGGCGCGCTTCTTGGGATCGCTGAGGTCTTCCTTGTTAATGTCGGTCTGGATGGTTCCCGGCAGTACCGCATTGCAGCGGATGCCGTGCTTGCCCAGCGCAATGGCGACCGAGTTCATCATCGACAGCACGCCGGCCTTGGTCGGGGTGTAGTGGGTCTGGTACTCGCCGCCGACATAGGCGGAAATCGACGACACGCCGATGATGGAGCCGCCCTTGCCCTGTTTCACCATCTGGTTGGCGGCGGCCTGGATCATGTAATAGGCGCCATGCAGGTTGACGGTCATGGTGCGCTCGAAAGTCTCGCGCGGCATGTCCAGGAAGGCATGAAAGGGGCAGATACCGGCATTGCTGACAAAGACGTCCACCTTGCCGAAGGCCGCAACCGCCGCCGCGATAAAGGCTGGCGCGCTGTCAGCCAGCGCCACATCGCCCTTGACCGCGATTCCGCGCCGTCCGGTGGCGTTGATCGCCGACAGCGTGTCATTGGCCGCCTCGTCGCTGGCGTCGAAATAGTTGATCGCCACATCGGCGCCCTGGCGGGCCGCCTCGATCGCCACGGCGCGGCCGATGCCCGCCGAGGCGCCGGTGATCAGCAGCACTTTATCTTTCAGAAGCATCTTCCCACCCTGTTTTTCTGGCGATACGCTACCCGCAACGACAAATAGAACAAGCACAATCAGGGGCGTTTGCGGTGGCATTTCCGAAGATCAAGCATGTGCGCGCCTTTGTGGTGCGCGGCGGCGGGGCCGACTATCACGACCAGGCCGGCGGGCACTGGATCGACGACCATATTGCCACGCCCATGGCGCGCTATCC
>JAZKDV010000177.1:29614-34402 GCA_040387395.1 Pseudomonadota bacterium
GCTGGTGGTGGAAATCGAAGCCGCGGACGGCACCATCGGTTTCGCGGTCACGACCGGCGGCGAACCGGCCTGCTTCATCGTCGAAAAACACCTGGCCCGTTTCCTGGAAGGGCGCGATCCGTCCGAGGTCGAGAAGATCTGGGACCAGATGTATTTCTCCACCCAGTATTACGGCCGTAAGGGACTGGTCATCAACGCCATCTCCGGCGTCGACCTGGCGCTGTGGGACCTGTTGGGAAAATTGCGCAAGGAGCCCGTGCATCAGCTGCTGGGCGGGCCGGTGCGCGACGAACTGCAATTCTATGCCACCGGGGCGCGGCCCGACCTGGCCAAGCAGATGGGTTTCATCGGCGGCAAGATGCCCTTGCATCATTGTCCGGCCGAAGGCGAAGAGGGCCTCAAAAAGAATTTGAAGCAGATCGCGGACATGCGCGCCGCCACGGGTCCGGATTTCTGGCTGATGCTGGATTGCTGGATGTCGCTGGATTTGAATTATGCCACCCGCCTGGCGCAGGCGGCCTGGAAGGACAGCGGCCTGAAATGGATTGAAGAGGCGCTGTCGCCCGACGATTATTGGGGCTATCGCGACCTTAAGCGCGCCGTGCCGCCCGGCATGCTGGTGACCACCGGCGAACATGAGGCCACCCGCTGGGGCTTCCGCATGCTGCTGGAGATGGATTGCTGCGACATCATCCAGCCTGATGTCGGCTGGTGCGGCGGCGTCACCGAGCTGATCAAGATCGCCAACCTGGCGGACGCCAGCGGCAAGCTGATGGTGCCGCATGGTTCATCGGTCTACAGCTACCACTTCGTCATTACCCGCCATAACTCGCCTTTCGCGGAATTCCTGATGATGGCGCCCCAGGCCGATCAGGTGGTGCCGATGTTCCATCCCCAATTGCTGGGCGAACCGGTGCCAAAGGACGGCCGCATCAAGGCCTCGGCGCTGGACAAGCCGGGCTTCGGCGTCGAGCTCAACCGCGAGGTCAAGCTGCACCGGCCCTACGCGAGATGACACCCAATCCGCTGACGGGCGTCTTGCTGCACTGGCTGGGCGGGCTGGCCTCGGCCAGTTTCTATGTGCCGTTCCGCAAGGTGCAGCACTGGTCGTGGGAAGTATTCTGGCTGGTGGGCGGTTTTTTCAGCTGGATTCTCGCGCCCTGGCTGTTCGCCTCTGTCCAGACCAATGACCTGATGGGCGTGCTGTCGGCCACGCCCTCCGACGTGTGGTTCTGGTGCTTCTTCTTCGGCGTGCTGTGGGGCCTGGGCGGCCTGACTTTCGGTCTGACCATGCGCTATCTCGGCCTGTCGCTGGGCATGGCGATTATCATGGGCCTGACAGCGACGCTGGGCACCCTGATGCCGCCGCTGTTTTCCGGCGAGTTGCTGTCCACTTTGATCTGGACCCTGAACGGCCAGATCATCCTAGGCGGATTGCTGGTGTGCCTGGTGGGCATGGCGGTGATCGGCAGGGCAGGCCGCGCCCGGGAGCGCGAATTGCCCCTGGAAGCCCAGCGCGCCTCCATCCTCGAGTATGATCTGCGCAAAGGCGTGTTTTTCGCGATTTTCTCAGGCCTCACCTCGGCCTGCTTCGCTTACGGCCTGGCGGCGGGCGAGCCGGTGCGCCAGCTCACCTTGGCGGCGGGCACGCCCGCGCTGTGGCAGGGCCTGCCGGTTCTGTGCATCGTGCTGCTGGGCGGGACGGCGACCAACTTCATCTGGTGCGGCATCCTGATTTTCAAGAACGGCACGGGCCGTGAATTCTTTGGCGGTGCGGGGCCTGCCCCCGATGGCGTCGCCAAGCCGCCCCTGCTGCGAAACTATCTGCTCTGCGCCCTGGCGGGCATCGCCTGGTATTTCCAGTTCTTCTTTTACACCATGGGCGAGAGCCAGATGGGGGCTTACGGCTTTTCCAGCTGGACGCTGCACATGGCCAGCATCATCATCTTCTCCAGCCTGTGGGGCTTTGTGCTGAAGGAATGGCGCGGCGCCAGCCGCGGCACACTGATCCTGGTGTTTATCGGCCTGCTGCTGCTGGTCAGTTCGACCATCATCATCGGTCTTGGAAATGCGATGGCCTGATGCGAACCGGTTTCACCCTCAAGCTCAATCCCGACAAGATCGCCGAATATGACGAGTCGCACCGCACCGTCTGGCCCGAGATGCTGGCGCTGCTGAAGCAAAGCGGCATCTCGCAATATTCCATCTTCCGCCGCGACGCCGAACTGTTCCTCACCTTCACCTGCGACGATTTCGAACAGACCTGGTCGGAGATCGAAAAGAGCCCGGTCAATGCCCGCTGGCAGGAAGCGATGAAGCCCTATTTCGCGCCCATGGCCGAACGCCGGCCCGGCGAGCGCTTCCCCATGTGGCAGGAAGTGTTCTATCTGGAATAGTCATGCTGGACGGTGATTACGATTACATCGTGGTGGGCGCGGGCTCGGCCGGCTGCGTGCTGGCCAACCGGCTGTCGGCCGATCCCAGCAAGCGCGTGCTGCTGCTGGAAGCGGGCGGGCATGACGACTGGATCTGGTTTCACATTCCGGTCGGCTATCTCTATCTGATCGGTAATCCGCGCAGCGACTGGATGTTCGAGACGGTGGCGGAAGCGGGCCTGAACGGCCGCAAGCTCAACTATCCGCGCGGCAAGGCGATCGGCGGGTCATCGTCCATCAATGCGATGCTGTCCATGCGCGGGCAGGCGGGCGATTACGATCACTGGCGCCAGCTTGGCCTCACTGGCTGGGGCTGGGACGATGTGAGGCCGATTTTCAAGAAACTCGACCGGCATTTCCTGGGCGACACCGAGCATCACCGCGCCGATGGCGAATTGTCGGTGGAACAGCCGCGGGTGCGCTGGGAAATCCTGGACCGGATCATCGATGCCGGCGAAGAGATCGGCATTCCCAAAAGCGCCGATCCCAACACCGGCGACAATGAAGGCAGCTACTATTTCCACGTCAACCAGAAGCGCGGCCGGCGCTGGTCGGCGGCGCGCGGTTTCCTGAAGCCGGTTCTGCATCGTCCCAACCTGCGGCTGGTGACTGACGTGCAGGTGGAACGGGTGCTGTTTGAAGGTAAGCGCGCCACCGGCGTGCGTTACCGCCAGGGCGATCAGGTTTTCGAAGCCAAAACGAAAGGCGAAGTGCTGCTGTCGTCCGGCGCGGTCGGTTCGGTGCAAATCCTGCAACGCTCGGGTATTGGCCCGGGCGGGTGGCTGGGCGAGGCGGGCGTGCCCGTTCTGCATGCGCTGGAAGGCGTGGGCCGCAACCTGCAGGATCATCTGCAACTGCGCGCCATGTATCATGTCACGGGCGTCAAAACCCTCAATGAAATCTATTATTCGCTGCTGGGGCGCCCTTGGATGGGGCTGCAATATGCGTTTGCAAGGCGCGGTCCCATGACCATGGCGGCGTCGCAGCTTTGCATGATCACCCGTTCCGACGCCGCGCAGGAACGCGCCAATGTTCAGTGGCACATCCAGCCCCTGTCGCTGGACCGTTTCGGTACGCCGCTGCACAAGTTTCCGGCTATCACGGTTAGCCCGTGCAACCTGCGTCCCACCTCGCGGGGGACTGTGCGGATCACGTCTGCCGCGATGGACGCGTCACCCGAGATTGCGCCCAATTATCTTTCCACCGATGAGGACCGCAGGATCGCCGCCGACTGTATCCGCCTGACCCGAAAGCTGATGGCCCAGCCGGCACTGGCGCCGTACCGGCCGGAGGAATTCCGCCCCGGTCCCGCCGTGGGCGACGGCGATGCCGAACTGGCGCATGCGGCAGGCGATATCGGCACCACCATCTTCCATCCTGTCGGCACGGCCAAGATGGGTTTGGCCAGCGATCCGATGGCCGTGGTAGATGAGCGCCTGCGCGTTCATGGGCTGCAGAATCTGCGGGTGATCGATGCCTCGGTGATGCCGACCATCACCTCGGGCAACACCAACACCCCGACCATCATGATCGCCGACAAGGCGGCGGGTATGGTCCTCGAAGACAAAAAACAAGGAGGCATGCATGCGTAAGCGAATTCTGGGACTGGCCACGGCTCTGGCACTCTCTCTGCCGGTCGCGGCCAGCGCACAACAACCCTCGACGCTTCGGGTAGTGGCGCACTCCGATCTGAAAATCCTCGACCCGATCTGGACCACCGCGTTCATCGTCCGCAACCACGGCTACATGATCTACGACACGCTGTTCGCACTGGACGGCGAACTCAAGATCAAGCCGCAGATGGTCGACACGTGGAAGATGAGCGACGACAAGCTCACCTGGACCTTCACCCTGCGCGACGGTCTCGAATTCCACGATGGCCAGCCCGTCACCACCGAGGACGTGATCGCCTCGCTGAAGCGCTGGGCCGTGCGCGACAGCCTGGGCCAGATCCTGTGGTCCAAGATGGCCGAGCTGAAGGCGATCGATGCCAAGACCTTCCAGCTCGTGCTCAAGGCGCCGACCGGCATCGTGCTGCAGGCGCTCGGCAAGCCCTCGGGCAATCCCTTCATCATGCCGAAGCGGATCGCCGAGACGCCGGCCACCGACCAGATCAAGGAGTTCGTGGGCTCCGGCCCCTTCATCTTCAAGGCTGACGAGTGGAAGCCCGGCGACAAGACGGTCTACGTCAAGAATCCCAAATACAAGCCGCGGGCCGAGCCGGCATCCGGCCTGGCGGGAGGCAAGATCCCCAAGGTCGACCGTGTCGAGTGGCTCGCCATCCCCGACCAGCAGACCGCGGTGAACGCGCTGCAGGCCGGCGAGATCGACATCATCGAGGCGCCGCAGCACG
>JAZKDV010000178.1:0-2767 GCA_040387395.1 Pseudomonadota bacterium
GCACCGCTTCGAAGAGCTGGATGGCTATGCGCTGGATGCCCGGGCGCGCGAAGTGCTGGCGGGCCTGAGCTTCAGCCAAGAACGGATGGACGGCGATGTCGGCCTGCTCTCCGGCGGCTGGAAGATGCGCGTGGCGCTCGCCCGCATCCTGGTGATGCGGCCCGATGGCATGCTGCTGGACGAACCCAGCAACCATCTGGACCTGGAAAGCCTGATCTGGCTGGAGGAATTCCTCAAGAATTACGACGGCGCGCTGCTGATGACCTCGCACGACCGCGCCTTCATGAACCGCATCATCGGCAAGGTGGTGGAAATCGATGGCGGCACCCTGACCACCTATTCGGGCGATTACGATTTCTACGAGCAGCAGCGGGCGCTGAGCGAAAAGCAGCGCCAGGCGCAGTTCGACCGCCAGCAGGCGATGATGGCCAAGGAGATCAAGTTCATCGAGCGGTTCAAGGCGCGCGCCAGCCACGCCGCCCAGGTGCAGAGCCGGGTGAAGAAGCTCGACAAGATCGAAAAGGTCGAGATGCCCCGGCGCCGCCAGGCGGTGCAGTTCGAATTCCGCAATCCGCCGCGCTCCGGCGATGACGTGGCGAACTTCAAGGGCGTCCACAAGGCCTATGGCAGCCAGTCCATCTATGCGGGGCTGGATTTCCTGGTGCGTCGCAAGGAACGCTGGTGCATCCTGGGCGCCAACGGTGCGGGAAAATCCACCTTGCTGAAGCTGGTGGCGGGCGCGGCCGAGCCGGACCAGGGCAAGGTGGTGATCGGCAGCAGCGTGAAGATGGGCTATTTCGCCCAGCATTCGATGGACCTGCTGGCCGGCGACGACACGATTTTCGAGTCGCTGGACAAGAGCTTTCCGCAAGCGGGGCAGGGGAGCTTGCGCACGCTGGCCGGCTGCTTCGGCTTTTCCGGCGATGATATCGACAAGAGTTGCCGTGTGTTGTCGGGCGGCGAGAAAGCACGCCTTGTCATGGCCAAGATGCTGTTCGATCCGCCGAATTTTTTGGTGCTGGACGAACCCACCAACCATCTCGACATGGCGACAAAGGAAATGCTGGTGGCGGCGCTGGCGGAATTCGAAGGCACCATGCTGTTCGTCAGCCATGACCGCCATTTCCTGGCGGCGCTGTCCAACCGGGTGCTGGAGCTGACCGACGGCGAGGTGCACCAGTATGCCGGCGGCTATACTGAGTATGTGGCGCGCACCGGACAGGAAGCGCCCGGCCTTCACCCCGCCGGCTGACCGGCAGCCGTTGACGGTTCTGACGGCGGCATGCAGATTTCCGCCGCATGGTCATGCGCAAACTGCCGCCCGCCGCCGATCCTGATGCTTACCTCGCGGCCTTGCGTGGCTGGCAACGCGCCTGCGTCGCGAAGCTGCGCGCCGCCGTGCGCCGTGCCGGGCCGCTGGACGAGGTCATCAAATGGGGAAACCTGGTCTATCTGGCGAACGGGCCCGTCGCGCTGATCCGCGCCGAAGAGACGCGCGTGCTGCTGGGCCTGTGGCGCGGCAAGCGCCTGACCGACATCGAACCGTCGCTCAAGCCCAGCGGAAAATATGAAATGGCCACCATCCATCTCGGGGAAGGGGCGGCGGTCGCCGCTGCCAAGATAACGCAGTTGATCCGGGCGGCGCGGGCGCTCAACCAGTCGCTGGGCGACCCGACCAAGGATGCACCCAAGCGCCGAAAGTCCGTAGGCAAGGCCGTGGTGAAGCGGCGCGGAAAATCAGCCGCCTGACCCGTGGGCCACGGCCCAATCCTGCATCGCGGCCAGGATGGGAGCGAGCGACGCGCCCTTCGGCGTCAGCGCATAATCCACGCGCGGCGGAATCTCGCCATGGTCGTGGCGCTGGACCAGGCCATCGTCTTCCATCTCCTTGAGCGTCTTGGACAGGGTGCGATGGGTGATGGCGCCCAGGTCGCGCTGCAGGGCGTTGAAGCGCCGCGTGCCCTGCATCAGCCAATAGATCACCATCAGCTTCCAGCGCCCGGCGATCACCGTCATGGTGATTTCCGCGGGGCAGGAGGGCTTTTCCAGGGTCATTTCACGGTATCCTTTGGGATCGTACTTGCCCGTTAGCTCGTACCTTCACATATGTCGCTCTGGTAAGAACCGCAATGTCCCGGAGGACGATATGACCAAGACTATCGAACAGATCATCCACGCCCCTCAGGGCGGCCACTGGGTGGGCGACGGTTTCCCCGTCCGCTCGCTGTTCAGCTATCAGGGCGATACCAAAGTCATCAGCCCCTTCCTGCTGTTCGACTATGCCGGGCCCTATGTGTTCGGACCCAATGCGGGTTCGCCGCGCGGCGTCGGCCAGCATCCCCATCGCGGCTTCGAGACCGTCACCATCGTCTATGACGGCGAAGTCAGCCACAAGGATTCCAGCGGCGGCGGCGGCACCATCGGCGCGGGCGACGTGCAGTGGATGACCGCGGCCGGCGGCATCATCCATGAGGAATTCCATTCGGCCGGTTTCTCCAAGACCGGCGGCCCGTTCCGCATGGTGCAGCTCTGGGTCAACCTGCCCGCCAAGGACAAGATGACCCCCGCCAAGTACCAGGCGATCGGCAATGCGCAGATTCCGGTGGTGCCGTTTGCCGGCGGCAAGGCGCGGGTGATCGCGGGCGCGTTTAACGGCGTCCAGGGTCCGGCCACGACCTTCACCCCCATCAACATGTGGGATGTGCGGCTGGATGCCGGCGCCGAGGTCACGCTCGATTTGCCTGAGGGCCACACCGCCATGGTCGCG
>JAZKDV010000179.1:0-5684 GCA_040387395.1 Pseudomonadota bacterium
GGCGCGCCACCGCCAAGGCGGGCGAGCTGGGATTGTACCGCGCGACGGACGGCGTCCTGTCCGCCGTAACCGCGGCGGGGCCGCTGAATCCCAAGGAAGTCGCCGACATGCGCGCCAGCGCGGAAGTCTTGCAGCCGGTGGCGGGCGCCAGTGGCGGGAGCGTGCAGTGGCTCGCGGACGGCGTGCCGGAAGTGCGGCGCGTAGGCAGCGGCGACAGCGCCAGCGGTTCGGGCTGGATCGGCCTGCGCAACAACGGCGCTTACCGCGTCACCGCGCTGGAGCAGCAAAAACTTTTGCCGCAATGGCTGGCGCTGCTGTTGATCGTCGGCGCGCTGTTGTTGGCTTGGAGACTTGAAGGACGTTCGCCCGGCACGCGAGCAGGTCCTGATGGACCTGCGAGAGGGCTAACGCGCGGCGAGCTTGGGCGAGCCGCCGGACCGTTAGCCGATACCGGCGCCACTGGCGCACACCGGATCATCTATTCCGCCGCGCCGCACTTCGCCCGAAAGATTGAGCAGCTCGCCGGCCTTCAGTGACAGGCCGAGAATGCGGTTCTGGTCGACCGGCCCGGGAAACCGCACACGGCCCGGCGGCAGGCGGGAGAAACCGACCTTGGTGTAATAGGGCTCATCGCCGATCAGCAGGATGCCGCGCCACGGACCCTGCTGGGCCGCCGCGATCCCGGCCTGCATCAAGGCGATGCCGATGCCGCGGCCGCGCTGGGAGCCCTGCACCGCCAGCGGCCCCAGCAGCAATTCCTCATGCCCGCCGACGCTGACCGGCCAGAAGCGTACCGAGCCGCGCAGGGTTTCGCGCCCTTCGGCGTCCACATCAACGGCGACAAAAGACAAAGACGCGACCGGCGACACGCCTTCGCGCAGGCGGTAGGCGGATTTGGCGAAGCGGCCGGGTCCAAAACTGTCGGCGTTCAACGCTTCGATACCGGCCATATCACCGGGCGCTTCCAGCCGTATCTGCCATGGGGAAACGGTCGCGTTCATGGCTTTTCGCTAACGGCGGGGGACACAAAAGGCAAGCGTTACCAGACGGGGCCAGGCGCCACCGCGCCGCTGAACTCGGCAAGCCGGCGCAGGGTGGCGTTGCTGCAGCCCGGCGGGGGCTGGTGCGGATCGGCAAAGCAGATTTCGGCGACTTCCAGGTTGGGCCGGAAATTCACGCTGCCGCCGGTGATGCGATAGAGCGCCACCACGTTGCTGGCCCAGCCGGCGCGGCGGTTATAGAGCCCGAAAAAATCGGCCACGCCGCCGCTCAGGCCGACTTCCTCGCCCAGTTCCCGCAGCACGGCCGCCTGGGGCGCCTCGCCCCGGTCGACGCCGCCGCCCGGCAACCGCCAGCCCGACATATAGCGCTGGCGCACCAGCAGCACCCGGCCCTGCGCGTCGAATACCGCCCCGGCCACGCCGAACACGCTGGGCGACCACAAGGCGCGCAGCGTCATGTAAGTGCGGAAAATCACGGCGCTGACGGCATTTCTTAACAAGAGATCAACATCCTTGCGCCCGTAACCCTTCCATAACTCGCCAGGGCCTAACCTCGCGTGAAGAACTAGCATGACGGCGGCTTTCGCGCGCGCGAATCCGCCGTTTTTGGGAAATCGCACCGCATGTCGGGGGCCGGATTCGCGAATCTGAAGGCGCTCATTGTCGAAGACAATGGGCATATGCGCGCCCTGCTGCGCACCCTGCTCAATTCCGCTGGCGTCAAGGACGTTTCGGAAGCCGCCCATGGCGACGCCGCGCTTGAGATCCTGCGCGAGCGCAAGAACGACCTGGTGCTGACCGACATGGCGATGAAGCCGATGGACGGGCTGGAATTCACCCGCCAGGTCCGCAACTCCCCACAGAGCCCCAACCCCTTCGTGCCGATCATCATGATCACCGGCCATACCGAGCGGCACCGGGTGGAAGCGGCGCGCGATGCCGGCGTCACCGAGTTTCTCGCCAAGCCGATCACCGCCGCCCATCTCTTCTCGCGCATCGCCCTGATCGTGGAACGCCCCCGGGCCTTCGTGCGCTGCGACAGCTATTTCGGCCCCGATCGCCGCCGCCGCCAGATTGAAGACTATGCCGGCCCGTGGCGGCGGGCCGAGGATTTCAACGACAGGGAACTACGCTGATGAGCAACCCCGCGCAGAAACAGGCTCAGATGATCACGCCCGACGCCTATCCCCAGATGATGAGCCGGCAGGATGGGATGCGCGCCATGCTGTCGATGCGATCCGCCCAGACCATGGACAAGGCGCAGGCGGCGATGGACGCGGCGGTGCCGGCGATGAAGAACGCCATCCTGCAATATGTCGGCGAACTGGAACAAGCCGGCGGCGACATGCGCAAGATCTTCGAGACGGTCCATGAAATCCGCGGCTTCGCGGCGACCGCCGGCCTGGTCACCACCGGGCGCATCGCGGAAATCCTCTGCCGCTACATGGACGACATGGAGCGGCTGGGCAAAGCGGCGGACGGCCAGCTGGTGGCCCTGCATGTCAGCGCCATCGCCCGCGCCGCCCGCGCCGAGGACGATGACGTGCGGCTGGGCGAAGAGGTGGCGGCGGAGCTGGCGGCGCTGGTCGCCCGCAAGCTGCTAACCGCCCGTTAACGTTTTAAGCCCGTCCGGCAGCGGCCAATTCACGCCTCTTTAAGCCGTCGCCATTAATAATGACCCGGTATTTACCGGACCTTCCCATGCTTCAAATCGGCGGCATCGTCTTTCTTTTCATCTGCGTCTTCGGCGTTTACATCGCCACGGGCGGCGCGATGGACGTGGTGATACACGCCGCGCCGCACGAAATGGCCACCATTTTCGGCTCGGCCATCGCCGCCATGCTGATCGGCGGCTCGATGTACAACATGAAGAAGATCATGGGCTCGCTGGGCAAGGTAATCTCGGGGCCGCAATGGAAGCCCAAGGATTACAACGACCTGCTCTGCCTGCTCTTCCTGCTGACCAAGACGATGAAGTCCAAGGGACTGATCGCGCTGGAAGCCCATATTGAAAAGCCTTCCGAGTCCTCGATCTTCAAGCGCTATCCCAAGATCATGAAGGACCATTTCGCGCTGGATTTCATCTGCGACACGCTGCGCATGATGACCATGAGCCTGGAAGACCCGCACCAGGTCGAAACCGCCATGGAGAAGCAGCTCGAAAAGCATCATCACGAAGCCCTGGTCGGCGCCAATGCGCTGCAGACCATGGCCGACGGCCTGCCGGCGCTGGGCATCGTCGCCGCCGTGTTGGGCGTCATCAAGACCATGGGCGCGATCAGCGAACCCCCGGAAGTATTGGGCGGCATGATCGGTTCGGCGCTGGTCGGCACCTTCCTGGGCGTGTTCCTGGCCTACGGCGTTGTCGGTCCCCTGGGCGCGCGCCTGAAGGCGGTGATCGACGAGGACGCGCTGTTCTATCACGTCATTCGCGACATCCTGGTCGCGCATCTGCACGGCAACGCCGCGCAGGTCTCGGTCGAAATCGGCCGCGGCAGCGTGCCATCCGAATATCAGCCGAGCTTCCAGCAACTGGAAGCCACGCTGAATTCCATCCCGCCCGACGGCGGCTGATCAGGGGTCGCGCCTGGGCTTCATTTCGCTGCGCGGCTTCATTTCGCTGCGCGGCTTGGGGCGGCGGTCGTAAGGGCTGCGGTCTTCCCAGCGCTCGTTATAGGCACTGCGCGCATCCGACATCGATACGAACAGGGTCGCCAGCGCGCCGGCGAACACGCCCAGCGGCACCGCCATGAAAATATCGGTATCCGTGCCGAACGCGACGATTCCCGCCACGATCACACCCGCCAATTGCGCCACGCTTTTTGGAAGAAATTGCCCCAAACCGCCCATTTGGCGGTTGTAGGGAGCGGGTGTGCCAATTTGAAACACACCTTGGGCACAGGGTCAATTCCCAGGGCTCCTTAACCCTACAGGTCTTGGTTACAGCCGGGCGCTGCCATGCTCGCCCACGCTGGGGCGCTTGCCGGTGGCGGCCGACAGTAGCATGTCGGCATAGGTGATCAGCTTGCCCGGGCTTTCCCAATATTCCGCCCGGCGGGGGGTGATGGTCAGCAGCCGGATGCGGAAATCGTCCGGTCCGTCCCACCAGGCCTTGGCGAAGGGCGTCCACAATTCCTTGATTTTGGCGCGGTCGTCGGAGGCATGCGCGTTGCCATACACGACCACATAGGTGGTGCCCTTCTGGAAAGACAGAACGACTTCGCTGTCGGCCTGGATTTCCTCGTCGGAGTCCTCACCCTTGTTGGCCAGGATATAGATGCGGCCATCTTCGCGGATTGTGTGCGCCGCCATCGGGCGGGCGTCCATCGCCTCGCCATCGCGCGTCACCAGCAGCGCCATGGGGATGCCTTCCAGCAATTCCCAGATATGTCCGCTCTCCGATTGACCCATGATCCGCGCCTTTTGCTGTGTTCGTTAAAGCAAACACCAAAACCGGGGCGCAGGTTCCGGTCAGAGTTGGCGAAAGCCCGCCGCCGCCAACCGATCGCGGATTTCCTGGGCATGCGCGGCGTCGCGCGCCTCCACCACCAGGCCCAGGGTGGCGGATTTGGCGGGAATCCCCGCCATCATCCGGTTGTGGGAGACTTCCAGTACGTTGCCGCCGGCATCGGCGATGATGCGGGAAATATCGGCCAGTTGTCCCGGGCGGTCTTCGATCTGGAGTTCCAGATGGATGATGCGGCCCTCGCGCGTCAGCTCGCGCAGAATGATGTTGGACAAGAGGCGCATGTCGATATTGCCGCCCGACATCACGATCCCGACCTGGCGGCCCTTGAACTGGCCGGCATGGGCCAGCAGCGCCGCAAAGCCCGACGCCGCCGCGCCCTCGATCAGGGTCTTTTCGATTTCCAGGATCATGGAAAGGGCGTGTTCGATCTCGTCCTCGCCCACCACGAAAATGTCGGACACCAATTCCTTGACGATGCGGGTGGTCAGCGCGCCCGGCTGCTTGACCGCGATGCCTTCGGCGATGGTCTGGATCAGCGGCGCGGGCGGCGGCGCCAGCCCCTTCACCGCGTCATACATGGCCGGATAGAGCTCGCTCTGCGCCCCGAAGATTTCGATTCCCGGTTTCATCGCCCTGGCCGCGACGGCGCAGCCCGAGATCAGCCCGCCGCCGCCGACCGGCACGATAAGAACGTCGAGTTGCGGCACATCCTCCAGCATCTCCATCGCGCAGGTGCCCTGGCCGGCGATCACCTGGGGATCGTCATAGGGATGGATGAAGGTGAGGTTCTTGTCTTTGGCGATGCGCCGCGCCTCGGCATCGGCTTCCACCAGGCTGGCGCCATGCTGGATCACGGTCGCGCCGAAATCGCGGGTATGCTTGATCTTGTTGAAGGGCGTGGTCACCGGCATCACGATGGTGGCGGGGATGCCCAGCCGCCCGGCATGATAGGCGACGCCTTGCGCGTGATTGCCGGCGCTCATCGCCGCCACGCCGCGCCGCCTTTCCTCTTCGCTGAGCGACAGGATGCGGTTCAGCGCCCCGCGCTCCTTGAACGAGGCGGTGAACTGGCGGTTCTCGAATTTCAGCCAGACTTCGCAGCCGGCGATGCCCGATAGGGTGCGCGAATGGCGCGTGGGGGTGCGCACCAGCGCCGGCTGGATGCGCGCGGCGGCATTCTGGATATCGGTGAATGTCGGCGCGGCGGTCACAAA
>JAZKDV010000179.1:5784-32268 GCA_040387395.1 Pseudomonadota bacterium
TGGTAGCAGCGGCAGGATTTGAACCTGCGACCAAAGGATTATGATTCCCCTACTCTACCACTGAGCTACGCTGCCAAACCGGGGTTCGGACCGCCTGTTGGTCCGGGCGCGGGGTGTAAAATGCCCCCCTGCCGGTGTCAAGTTTGGGCGGGTTTCACGCCGCCACCGCCTCGGCGGCGATCCAGCCGCCGCCCAGAACGCGGCTGCCCGAGGCTTCATAAAAGACGCAGGCCTGGCCCGGCGCGATGGCGTCTTCAGGCGCGGCAAGTTCCACCTGCGCCATCCCGCCTGCCAGCGGCGTAACCGTGGCGGCAACCGGCGGGCGCATCGAACGCACTTTGACGCGCGCCTCGAACGGCGCGCTCTGCGGTCCCAGCCAGTTCACCTCGCGCAAGCTGATGCGCGAGGATCCCAGCGCCGCGCGCGGGCCCACCACCACCCGGTCGTTGACCGGATCGAGCTTGAGCACGAACAGCGGTTCTTCGTTGCCGGACAGGCCCAGACCCTTGCGCTGGCCGACGGTGAAATTGACGATGCCGTCATGGCGGCCAACCACGGCGCCGGTCATGTCGACGATATCGCCGGCCCGCGCCGCATCCGGCTTCATCTTGTTGACGATCTTGCTGTAATGGCCCTGCGGCACAAAACAGATGTCCTGGCTGTCGGGCTTGGCGGCATTGACCAGCGCCAGTTCGGCGGCGATGGCGCGCACTTCGCTCTTTTCCATGTCGCCCAGCGGAAAGCGCAGGTAATCGAGCTGCGCCTGGGTGGTGGCGAACAGGAAATAGCTCTGGTCGCGCGCCGCATCGGCGGCGGCATGCAGCTCGGCGCCGCTCGCGCCTTCCACCCGGCGGACATAATGACCGGTGGCCATCGCTTCGGCGCCCAGTTCACGCGCGGTGTCGAGCAGATCGGCGAACTTCACCCGCTCGTTGCAGCGTACGCAGGGAATAGGTGTTTCGCCCCTGGCGTAGCTTTCGGCGAAATCCTCGATCACGTTCTTGCGAAAGCGGCTTTCGTAATCCAGCACGTAATGCGGGATGCCCAGGCTCTGCGCCACGCGCTTGGCGTCATAGATGTCGGCGCCGGCACAGCAGGCGCCCTTGCGGGAAGGCTGGTTGTCGGACGGGTAAAGCTGCAGCGTGATGCCGATCACGTCATAGCCCTGGCGCTTGAGCAGCGCGGCGGTGACGCTGGAATCCACGCCGCCAGACATGGCGGCGACAACACGGCTTCCGGGCTTGAGGGCGGCGGTCATTGGCGGGTCCTATAAGCGGACGGGCACGGAACCGCAAGAATTTGGGGCCGCGGCCCCTCGTAAACTCGGGGCGTTCGGCGCTCAAAACGGTCCGCCGGACCGTTTTGTTGCTGGCGCAACCGCGCCTTACACCGCAACAATTAAGCGGTTTTAGCCCTTCAGGTAATTCAGCAGCGAAAGCTGGTGCAGCCCGGCGGTGACCTGCAGCGCCGCCTGGAGCTGGGTCTGGTTCAGGGAGAGCTGGGTGGCGGCATCGGCCATGTTGGTGTCCTGGATGTTGGACACAAAGCCCTTGTAGAGCGTCTTCATCGACGCCTGCTGGGTCTGGGCGTCTTCCAGGCGGCCGGCGACATAGCCGTTGGCCGCCGAGGCGGCATTGATGTCCACCGCGACCGTGCCGGTAGTGGCGATCATGTTGGTGAGGAAGGTGTTCTGGGCGGCGTTCAGTGTCGGGCCGGCGGCGAAGCTGGAGCCGGAATCGAACGCCGCGATGTTGCGCAGGGCCTGCATCAGGCCAAGGCCGACATCCGACGCGGCGATGCCGTAATCGACGGTGACGCCATCGCCCACCTGGATGGATTTCTTCAGGTCGCCATTGGCGAAGGTCGAGGCGGCCGACGGCGCCGCCAGCAAGGCGGCCAGCGAATTCGCCGTCACCGGCGCGATATCGGTCTTGCCGCCGCCATAGATATAGTCGCCATTGGCGTCCTTGGAATTCAGGATCGCGCTGGCCTGGTCGAAGATGCTCTGGGCCTGGTTCATCAGGGTGGAGCCGTCATTGTTCACCACCGCATCGCTGACCGCCTTCTTCAGCTGCGACGCCAGCGCCGACAGGCTGGTGAGCTGGGTGTCCTGGATATCGGTCTGGGTGACGGCGAATTTGGTGGCATTGGCATAGGCGGCGTTGCGCGCTTCCGCCGCGATGGTCGCGGTCAGGACCTGCGCCTTGTCGCCGAACCCGGCATAGGTGTTGGCGTTCTTGCCCGAGGCGATGCTTTCCTGGGTCTTGTCCAGCGCGTGTCCGGCATGCTGGATCTGGCTCAGGAAATAGGCGGTCTGGGCGCTGGTGGCGACGCGGTCAATGCTCATGACGCTAGTCCTTGCTAGATATCGAGAAGTGTCTGGTAGAGCTGGTCCACCACGGTCAGCATGCGCGCACCGGCGGCATAGGCTTGCTGATAGGAAGACAGCGCCATCAGCTCTTCGTCCAGGTTGACGCCCGAATGCGACGTCAGCCGCGTCTGGGCTTCGGTGCGCCGGTCGCCCTGGGTGACCTGGTTGGCGGTGATGTTGTTCGATTGGGTGGAGAGGTTCTGGTAAAAAGTCGCCGCATAGTCCGACAGCGACGCGGCCTGGCTTGCGATGCCGCCGGCGGCGCCAAAGTTCTGGGTGCGGGTAATGGCGTTCTGCAGCGCGATGGCGCCGGCATTGTCGCCCGCGGAAACAATGGTGCTGCCCACGATGCTCGAAGAGGTGATCGCGGGCGCGGCAAAACCCAGCCGTGCCGGATTGGCGCTGAGCGCGGAAGTCAGGCTGAAGCCGCTGGCCTGCAGGCTCCGGGCATTGGAGCCCAGGCCGAAAATCTGGCTGAAGCTCATGCCGGTGGTGCCGCGCAGCGTGTTGTCGTTGGTCACGTCCAGCGAATAGCCGGCATAGAAGGCCGAGTTGCTGCTGGTGATCGAGCCGTCGGAGTTGAGCGTGAAGGTGGCGGCGCCGCCCATGGCGGTGTTCAAGGCGGTGACGACATCGCCGATCGTCTGTCCGGCCGCGGCGGTGATGGTGACGGGGCGGACGATGTCGCCATCCGGGCCCTTGAGCGAAAGCGATATCTGGCCGCCGACCGCCAGTCCGCTGGCGTCGGACGCCGACAGGCCGGTGGTCAGGACCGAAGGCATCTGCGACTGGAAAACGTCGTTCAGGCCGAAGAACTGGGAAAAGCCCTCGCCGCCGCGCCGGGACGGGCTTGCGGCATTGTCCTGCACCAGGATGCCGTTGCCGCCGCTGGCCGCGATGTTGAGCTGGCCGTTGTTGAAGCTGGCAGTGCCGCCGCCGCCCAGCGCCGTGTTCAGCGCCGTGGCAAAGCTGCCGACGGTGGTCCCGATGCTGGCGGTGGGGCCGCCATTCACCGACAGGGTGCCGAGGGAGAAATTCACATCAACGCGCGACACCAGTTGGCCGGCGGCGCTGGTGACGGCGATGGTGGTGGCGCCGGTGAAGTTCAAACCGTCCGCCGACATCAGGCCGGTATTGCGTCCCGTCAGCGAGGTGGGGGGGGGATAGGCGGCATTGGCGTTGGCCTGTTCATTGAACGCCAGCGCGGTCTGCTGCGCCAGGTTGCCCAGGGTCTGGTTCAAACCGCTCAGCACGCTATCGCGCATCTCGATCATGCCCTTGAGGGCGCCGCCCGACAGATGCGGGTCGAGCGCGCTGGGGCCGCCGATCAACTGGCCGGTCGCGGGATTGATGTCCTGGATGGTGATGTTGCCGTAAGAGCCGTTCTGCGCGCTGCCGGCATAAGCCAGCTTGGAATAGGTGTTGGATACGAGGTTGACGCCGTCGGTGGTGGAGACCGTGACGCCGCCATCGCTGTTGGGGACGGAGCGGATGCTGATCACCTGGGAGAGCTTTTCCAGCGCCACGTCGCGCTGGTCCAGTAGGGCGCTGGCGGTGTCGCCGGCCGCCGTGGCGGTCTTGATCTGGGTATTGAGATCGTAGACCTGCTTGATCAGCGTATTGGCGCCGCCGATGGAGTTCACCACCTGCTGGTCGACCTGCTTGCGCAGCGCCGAGATGGTGTTGGAAACGCTGGAGAAGGAATTCGCCATATTGGTCAGGGCGTTCATCACGCCGGTACGGCTGGCGCTTGAGGTCGGCGCCTGGGAGGCGGTGGCGAAAGCCGCGGAGAGATTGGAGAGGCCGGTAGCGAGCGACTGGTTGTCGCCGGGGCCGCCGAGCAGGCCGTTCAGCTGCGAGAACAGGTCGGCCATGGTGTCGTATTGCGAGGCGGCGCCGCCGGCCGACAGCATTTCCTGGCTGAGAAACTGGCTGGCCACGCGCTGCACGCTGGCAATGTCCACGCCCATCAACTGGCCGTTGGCGCTCAGCGTCTGCTGATTGACGATGCGGCGCGCATAACCCGCGGTGTTGAGGTTCGAGACGTTGTTGGCCACCACGCCCAGCGCGGCGCTGTTGGTCTTGAGCGCGCTGATGGCACTGGCGGCAATTCCGTTCAGGCTCACGAAACAAATCCTTTATGGCCGAACAAGCTGTCGCAAGTGCCATGCCATCTTATGGTGGCAAATTTTCCTTGATTTGACTGGGTTTTTACACTGTTCAGGACCAGCAGGCCGGGCGGCAGAGTTTGCCGCACCGGCAGCTCCTGCCTGCCCTTTTGTGCTGCCGCAATCGCGGCCTGCGCAAAAAACGCAATGAAAGCGCGGGCCTGTGGGCTGGCCCGCCGGTTGCTACGGACGTTCCCGACATTATCGGATTACCCAGTGCGAACTTCGGCAGCTCTTTCCCAACCTCACGCCCAACCTCACGGGCAGGCGCATGTCAGTCACACTGCGCCGCAGGCAAACCATGCCGGCAAGGCGGATGAGACTTCGCCCTTCGCGCAGCTCGTGGCTTCCGTCGAGTCCGAGGCCAAGCCCGAGGCCCAGTCTGAGGTCAGAAACGAATCCGCCAGGGACGTGTCCAAGGAGACGGCCAAGGAACAGACCAGAGAACAGACGAGAGATCAGGCCACGGCGCAGAAAGACGCGCGCAACGCCGCCGACAAGTCTGCTGACGGCAAGAAGCAGGCACAGGAAGGCGCGGCCGAGACCAATAGCGCCCCAGTTCCCGCTGGCACCGTCAAAGAGATCAAGACAGAAGCGCCTGCAGCGAATGCCGGCGGCATTCTGGCGGCAACCGATATCCCAGCTGAAACGCAGGCCGATCCGGCTCCCGCCGCGCAAACGGTCCAGCCCGCGGCACAGCCGATCGTCCAGCCCGTCGTCGCGCCCGTCACTGTCACGCTGGCGGCTGCAACGCCCGCGCCCGCTGCCAACGATCAGGCCGCACAGGACATATTGAGCGCCACGCCCGCCACGTCTGATGTGTCCGACGCTGAGCCGGCGCCTGGCCTCGCGCAACCCGCCACCCCCGCCGATCAAGCCGCCGCACCCCAGGCGGCAACACAGGGCGTCCCGCAAAATCTTCCCGACATGCCCGTGCAAGGCGTTGTGACCGAAGCAGCGCCGCAACAGCCCGTCCCCACTGCGCCGGTTGAGCAGACCGTTGCCGCCGCCGCGCCCGTGCAGGCCGCCGCGCCGGTTGAACAGGCGGTTGTTGCCGAACCCGCGCCGGTTGAGACGTCCAACGTTCAGATCGCTGCCGTGCAGGCTGGTGAAGCCGCAAAGCCGCAGGCCCCGGCCGAAACCAAAGCCCCCGCCAAGACCGAAACCGTCGAAAGCAGCGCGCCTGCGCCGGCCGAGGCGGTCAAACCCGCCGCGCCGGAACAGGCCCAGGCGGGCGAGTCCGGCAATACGGATCCGCCGGCGATTGATGCGGGCCAGCCCGAACAAACCGCCCGCGTGGAAACAGTCGCTGTGGAAACGGCCGCGCCCAAGGCCGCGCCGCAGGCCCAGCCCGCCGCCGCCACCAACATGGCGATCCATGGCGCCGCAGCCACGCCGAC
This sequence comes from Pseudomonadota bacterium, assembly GCA_040387395.1. GTDB lineage: Bacteria > Pseudomonadota > Alphaproteobacteria > Micropepsales > Micropepsaceae > Rhizomicrobium. Next base: position 11,724 of record JAZKDV010000179.1, read on the forward strand.
GCAAAACGCCGCGCCCGCCGCCGCCATCACCCAGCATGTCGAAGTCAGCGCGGAAGCCGCCAAGCCCAACGTCGCCACGCTGGCCGTCGAGATTTCCACCAGGAGCCAGTCGGGCGCCCGGCAGTTCGATATCCGCCTCGATCCGCCCGAACTGGGCCGTGTCGAAGTGCGCCTTTCGATTGACGCCGCCGGCAAGGCCAGCGCCCACCTGACCGCCGAGCAGCCGCAGACCCTCGATCTGCTGCAGAAGGACGCGAGCGCCCTGACCCGCGCCCTGCGCGATGCCGGCCTGGACGTGTCGCAGAACAGCCTCAACTTCTCGCTCCGTCACCAGAATCACGACGGCGGCGCCCATCACGGCCATGCACGCGGCACACCGCGCGGCATGGCTCTCACCGCCACCCAAAGCATCGAAGCCACGCCCGCCAGCAGCAGCTGGCGCGGTGACGGACGGCTGGACATCCGGGTTTAAGGACCAAGATCATGGAAATCACCCCCACCTCCTCGACCCCCACCAGCGCCACCAAAGATGACGCGCTGGGAAAGCTGTCGGGCAATTTCTCGACCTTCCTCACCTTGCTCACCAGCCAGTTGAAGAACCAGGACCCGATGAGCCCGATGGACTCCAACCAGTTCACCCAGCAGCTGGTGATGTACAGCCAGGTCGAACAGCAGATTCAGGGCAATTCCCATCTGAAAACCCTGATCTCGCAGGGCCAGAGCAGCGCCGCTGCCATGGCCACCGATTATCTGGGCAAGCGGGTTTCGATCACCAACGGCCAGGCATCGCTGGCGAATGGCGCCGCCAACTGGACCTACAACCTGTCAGGCGAGGCGCAATCGGCGAACCTCACCGTCACCAATTCCAGCGGCAAGGTGGTTTTCACCGGCCCGGCGGAAAAGACGGCTGGCAACCATGCCTTCGCCTGGGACGGCAAGGACAATAACGGCAATGCGCTGGCCGACGGCGCCTACAAGCTGACGGTTACCGCCAGCGACGCGGCGGGCGCCTCGGTGCCCACCGTCGCCGCCACCGCCGGCACGGTCAGCCAGATCGACATGACCAGCTCGCCGCCGAAACTCGTCGTCGGAAACATGCAGATCGGCCTGGGAGACATCGCGGCGATCGCCAACTGATTTTTGAGTCTTGAAAACACCGGCGCCGAGAAGCGGCGCCAAACCTGAAGCGGACCGGCCGAAGGCCTCACCCCCGCCCTGAAGGAAACTAAAATGAGTCTGTACGGAGCACTGAATATCGGCGTGGCCGGCCTGTCGGCCAACAGCAAGGCGCTGTCCGCCACCTCGTCGAACATCGCCAACGTCAACACCGTTGGCTACAAGAACCAGACGGCCAACTTCTCGAGCTTTCTGACGGCTTCGGGTCTTGGCGGTGGCGCCTCGGCCGGCGTCACCTCGGTGATCAGCCAGCGGGTGACGGCGCAGGGCCTGCCCACCGTGACTTCGTCCGCCACCGACATGTCCATTACCGGCAACGGCTTCTTCGTCGTGGTCTCGGACCCCAATGCCACGGGCGCGCAGCAGTATACCCGCGCCGGCAGCTTCACCCCGGATGAAAACGGCAACCTGAAAAACCCCAACGGCATGTACCTGCTGGGCTGGAAGCTGGACTCGGTGGGCGCCATCCCGACCAACACCGGCGATCTCAGCCTGGTCAACATCAACAGCCTGGCCGGCAAGGCCCAGGCCACCACCACAATGGGATTGCAGGCCAACCTGCAGTCCAGTTCGACAGCGGTGGGCGCCTATACCGCCGGCGACATGAATGCCGGCACCGTGACGCCGGAGTTCGTGCGCACCATCAACATCTTCGACAGCCAGGGCGGCAGCCAGCCCGTCACCTTCTCCTTCGTCAAGACGGCGGCCAACACCTGGGCCTACGAAACCACCTATGCCGGCAGCGCCGCCAATCTTTCGGCACCAGGCTCCATGCACAATGGCGTCATCACCTTCAACACCGATGGCTCGCTGAGAAACGTGGACGGCGCCGCGCCGCGGGCGGGTTCATTCGACCTGACGATCCCCTGGGCGGCTTCCACCGGCCTCGCCTCGCAGACTATCGCCATCAATCTCGGCACCGTGGACAGCACAGGCGGCCTCACCCAGTTCGACAGCGCCTCGGCGCTTAACTCCGCCTCGCTGGACGGTTCGCTGTTCGGCAGCGTGACGGGCGTGAATGTCGGCAAGGACGGCACCGTGACGGCGCAGTTCTCCAACGGCCTGTCGCAGGACGTCTACAAGATCCCGGTGGCGACCTTCACCAATGCCGACGGTCTCGCCCAGGTCAACGGCAACGCCTATGTGCCCACCAAGGCCAGCGGCGCGGCCAACGTGAACGAAGCCAATACCGGCAATGCGGGCGCCGTCGCCTCGCAGTCGCTGGAAGCTTCCACGGTCGACCTGGCCACCGAGTTCACAAACCTGATCACGACACAGCGCGCTTACTCCGCCTCAGCCCGCATCATCACGACTGCCAACGAGATGCTGCAGGAGCTGGAGCGGCTCCGCTAGGGAATAACGGGAAAGGCTTGAAATACGGGCCTTTCCCGCACTTTCCCAGACGAGTTGAGTGAAGCTTTTATAGGTTCGTTTACCACGGTTCTTGGCCCTTTTTAAACGCGGGGCGGCGTAATTTTCACCGTGGATAGTGTTGGAGTTTTATATGGAAGAGCGCAAAGGACGCGTGAGCTACGTCATCGGGCCCGATGGGTCGCCGTTGACGCTCGCCGATCTGCCGCCGCCCTCGACGCGCCGCTGGGTCATCCGCCGCAAGGCTGAGGTCGTTGCCGCCGTGCGCGGCGGCCTGCTCAGCCTGGACGATGCCTGCAAGCGCTACACGCTGACGGTGGAGGAATTCCTCGCCTGGCAGCATGCGATTGATCGCTTCGGTTTGGCGGGCCTCCGCGCGACCAGGGTGCAACAGTATCGCAATTAAGGACTTGGTAATGCGCCGCCAGTCGCGCGGAAAAAAGCAAATAACCGGCGCGACGCGCGTGCAGCAGTACAGCAACTAGCGGATGTGGGGCGTAGAACGGCGAGAAGTTAATTAAACCTTGCCAAAATCGCGCCGCGATGGCGCAGACGCCTTAAGTCAAATTTTACCCTAACGCGGCAATGTTTGCCTAGCAGAACGGACGGAGGTTTTCCGACCGCTTCGCCAGGAGGACATCTTGCCGGATTTTTTCAAAGTGGTTGGTGCGGCGCGGTTCGGCGTAATGGCCGGCGTGGCCGCCGTGCTCACCGCCTTCTTCCTCTATATCGCGGGCGCCATCACCGAGCCGCCCAAGACCATCCTGTTCTCGGGCCTGGAATCGCGCGACGCCGCCGCGGTCACCGGCAAGCTCGACTCCATGGCAGTCAAGTATGACGTCAAGGATGGCGGCACCATTCTGGTCCCGGCCGACCAGGTCACCAAGCTGCGCATGGCGCTGGCCCAGGACAACCTGCCCGCCGCCGGCGTCGGCTATGAGATTTTCGACAAGTCGGACGCCTTCGGCACCACCGCCTTCGTCCAGAACATCAATCACCTGCGCGCCCTGGAAGGCGAACTGTCGCGTTCTATCCAGTCGATCGAGGGCGTCAGCGGCGCCCGTGTCCACCTGGTGATCCCGGAACGCCAGGTCTTTTCCCGCGATGAACAGACGCCTTCGGCCTCGGTCGTGCTCAAGACCCGCGGCCGGATGGACCGCGGCCAGGTGCAGGCCATCCAGCACATGGTGGCGGCCGCCGTCGCCTCGCTGTCGGCCGAACGCGTCGCCATCGTCGACGATCGCGGCAACCTGCTGGCGGGCGGCGACAGCAAGGGCGGCCCCAATGCGCTGGCCCGCAACCAGGACGAAGACACCACCAATTACGAGAATGGCCTGCGCAGCCGCATCGAAGCGATCGTCACCTCGGTGGTGGGCGCCGGCCATGTCCAGGTCCAGGTGGCCGCCGACATCGACTACAATCATACCCAGATCACCTCCGAGACTTTCGATCCGGATTCCAAGGTGGTACGCTCGACCCAGACGGTGGAACGCAACGCCAGCGACACCAATGGCGGCGGCAGCGCCGTGTCGGTTGCCAACGCCCTGCCGGGCGGCGGCGCGACCGGTGGCGGCAATGGCGGCCAGAACACCTCCGGCTCGACCGAGGAAACCACCAACTACGAAATCTCCAAGAAAGTCACCACCTCGACCGTTGATGGCGGCGATGTGAAGAAGCTGTCGGTCGCCGTCGTGGTCGATGGCACCACCACAACCGGCGAAGGCGCCAGCGCCTACAAGGCGCGCACCGCCGCCGAAATGGCGCAGATCACCGCGCTGGTGAAATCCGCCATGGGTTTCGACCAGGCGCGCGGCGACCAGGTGCAGGTCACCAACATGCCCTTCGCCCGCATGGACGTCGCCCAGGGCAGCGAAGCCCCCGCGCCGCTGCTGGGCCTGGATGCCGGCTACTGGTTCAAGATCATCGAAGCGGGCATCCTGTGCCTGACCGCGCTGCTGATCGGCCTGTTTGTTGCAAAACCCCTGATAAACCGCATGTTCGCGGCGCAAGGCTCGGTTGCCGGCGCGCCCACCCAGCTTGCCGGCGTCTCGCCGGTCGCCGGCGCGCTGCCCTCCCCGGCGATGGCTTCGGCCGAAGGCGCGCCCGGCGGGTCGTTTGCGCCCGCGCTGCCCGCGCCCAATTCGTCCATCGACATCAGCCGCATCGACGGCCAGGTGCGCGAATCCTCGATCAAGAAAGTCGGTGAAGTGGTCTCGTCGCATCCTGAGGAAGCGCTCGCGATCATCCGCACCTGGCTGCATCAACCGGTCTAACCCATGTCCAAACCCACCAAAGCCCCGGTCAAGGAAGATATCCGCTCTCTCTCGGGCGCGGAGCGCGCCGCGATCATCATGCTGTCGCTCGGCGAAGATCATTCCGAGAAGATCTGGCAGATGATGGACGAGGAGGAGATCAAGGAAGTCTCTCAGGTCATGTCCAACCTCGGCTCGGTCAGCTCCAGCCTGATCGAAAAGCTGCTGGTGGATTTCGTCAGCCAGATGTCGGGCACCGGCTCGCTGATGGGCTCGTATGAATCCACCGAGCGCCTGCTCGCCAACATCCTGCCGGCCGACAAGGTCGGCTCGATCATGGAAGAAATCCGCGGTCCCGCCGGCCGCACCATGTGGGACAAGCTGGCCAATGTGAACGAAACCGTGCTGGCCAACTATCTCAAGAACGAATATCCCCAGACCGTTTCGGTGGTGCTGAGCAAGATCAAGCCGGAACATGCCGCGCGCGTCTTGGGCGCCTTGCCGGAAGAGTTTGCCCTGGAAGTGGTGCAGCGCATGCTGCGCATGGAAAGCGTGCAGAAGGACATCCTGGACAAGGTCGAGCAGACCCTGCGCGTCGAGTTCATGTCCAACCTGGCACGCACCGCCAAGCGCGACGCCCATGAACAGATGGCCGAAATCTTCAACAATTTCGACCGCCAGACCGAAAGCCGCTTCATCACCGCCCTGGAAGAACGCTCGCGCGACAGCGCCGAGCGCATCAAGGCGCTGATGTTCACCTTTGAAGACCTCAGCAAGCTGGATCCGGGTTCGATCCAGACCCTGCTGCGCAATGTCGAGAAGGACAAACTGGGCCTGGCGCTGAAGGGCGCCACCGACGGCCTGCGCGACGTCTTCTTCTCCAACATGAGCGAGCGCGCCGGCAAGATCCTGCGCGACGACATGGAAGCCATGGGTCCGGTGCGCCTGAAAGATGTCGACGAAGCCCAGATGCGCATGGTCAATGTCGCCAAGGACCTGGCCAACAAGGGCGAAATCATGATCGCCGGCGGCAGCGCCGAAGACGAGCTGGTGTACTGATGAACACCTCCGGCCATTCAGCCAAGAAGTTCACCTTCGACACCGAATTCCACGCCGATGGCGACCGCCGCGCGCCGTCCGCCCAGGCGCGCCAGAAGCAGACCCTGACCATCGAAGAACTCGAAGCCCTGAAGACCCTGGCCCGCCACGAGGGCGAAAACAGCGCCACCGCGCGCGTTGCTGACGCGGTTGAAGCGCTGGTGGCGCAGGTCCGCGCCGCGCTGGATGAAAGCCATGCCGAAATCGAGGCGCTGCGCAATGAAGCCGCGGCGATCGCGCTGGCCATGGCCAGGAAGATTGCCCCGGCCGCCCTGGCCGCCCTGCCCGCCGGCGATGTCGAAATCGCCCTGCGCCAGGCCATGCACCAGGCCATCGGCGAGCCGCGCATCACCCTGCGTGCCGCGCCGGTCGTGATCGAGGCGCTCAAGGGCCGCCTGGACGAGATCGCCCATGAAGAAGGTTTCGACGGACGCGTCATGATCGCCGAAGACGCCCATATGCAGGGCGGCGACTGCCGCATTGAATGGCGCGGCGGCGGCGCCGAGCGCTGCGAACAGATGATCGAGGAAGCGATGACCGACATCATCGCCCACCGTTTTTCCAATAATGACGTGAAAGGATAATTCCCATGGCGAGCGACAATGTCGATCTGCCCGATCTGAGCCAGGAGGCCGCGCCCGGCGCCGCCACCGCCCTGTTGAACATGGAAGGCCAGGCCGAAGGCACGCCGAAGCATTCCGCTCAGGACCTCGAAGCGGTGTTCGATGTGCCGGTCACTGTCTCGGCCGTGCTGGGCAAGAGCGGCATGGAAGTCAGCCAGCTCCTGAAACTGGGCAAGGGCACCATCATCGAACTCGACCGCAAGGTCGGCGAAGCCATCGACATCTATGTCAATGACCGCTTGGTCGCGCGCGGCGAAGTCGTGCTGGTCGAGGACCGGCTGGGCGTCACCATGACCGAAATCATCAAGGCCGGGTCCGGCTCCTAAAGGACTGAAGGGATACCATCATGCGTCTTCTTATCGTCGGAAGCCTCCAGGGCCAGATCGGCCTCGCCACCAAGATCGCGATGGCCAAGGGCGCGAAAGTCACCCACGCCGCGGACATCGAGCAGGCGCTGGCCAGCTTGCGCGGCGGTGTCGGCGCCGACCTGGTGTTCTGCGATGTGAGCCTGGACATTGCCAGCCTGGTGCGCGGCCTGGCGGCCGAGCGCATCTGCACCCCGGTGGTGGCCTGCGGCATCGGCACCGACACACGCCGCGCCGTGGACGCGATCCGCGCCGGCGCCAAGGAATATCTGCCCCTGCCGGCCGACGCCGAACTGATCGCGGCGGTGCTGGCGGCGGTGGCCGACGAGTCGCATCAGCTGGTGCATGAAGACGAAGCCATGACCGCGGTGCTGAGCCTGGCCGACCAGATCGCCGGCAGCGAAGCCTCGATCCTGGTGACCGGCGAAAGCGGCACCGGCAAGGAAGTGCTGGCCCGTTACGTTCACCGCAAGTCACTGCGCGCCGACAAGCCGTTCATCTCGGTCAACTGCGCCGCGATCCCGGAAAACCTGCTGGAATCAGAACTGTTCGGCCATGAGAAGGGCGCCTTCACCGGCGCCATCGCCCGGCGCATCGGCAAGTTCGAAGAAGCCAATGGCGGCACGCTGCTGCTCGACGAAATCAGCGAAATGGACGCGCGTCTGCAGGCCAAGCTGCTGCGGGCCATCCAGGAACGCGAGATCGACCGGGTCGGCGGCACCAAGCCGGTCAAGGTCGATATCCGCATCATCGCCACCTCGAACCGCGACCTGGCCGAAGCGGTCAAGCACGGCACCTTCCGCGAAGACTTGCTCTATCGCCTCAACGTCGTGAACCTGCGGATTCCCGCGCTGCGCGAGCGTCCCAAGGATATCCGCGCCCTTTCCCACCACTTCGCGCGCAAATATGCCGAAGCCAACGGCGTGCCCTATCGCCAGATCTCGTCCCAGACCGAACGCGCCCTGCTGGGACATGTCTGGAAGGGCAATGTCCGCGAACTGGAAAACACCATTCACCGCGCCGTGCTGCTGGCGCAGGGCCCCGATATCAGTCCGGAAGCCATCCGCCTGCCGGACGGCAGCCAGGTCAGCGCCCACTCCGTGGTCATGCCCCAGAATATGTCGGTGCAGAGCGCCGTGGTCTCCGCCACCGCCGTCACCCGCGGCCTGGTGGGACGCACCGTCAGCGACGTCGAGCGCGACCTGATCCTGGATACGCTGGACCACTGCCTGGGCAACCGCACCCATGCCGCCAACATCCTGGGCATCTCGATCCGCACCCTGCGCAACAAGCTGCGCGAATATTCCGATTCCGGGCTGACCGTTCCCAGCCACGGCGAACAGCGCCCTTACGATCAGAAGTCTGGCGATCAGAAGTCTGGCGATCGGGCGTTTGGCGAACACAAGATGGCGGGCTAACATTTAAATGTCAGACGTCGGCAGCACCACTTCCTCGGGCTTTGATTTTTCGCCCGCCAAGATCGGCAACTTGATCCGCAAGTCGGACCTGGGCCTGGCGATCGGCATCATGGCCATCCTGGTGGTGCTGATCGTGCCGCTGCCGACCTGGCTGCTGGACGTGGCGCTGGCCTTTTCGCTGAGCTTCTCGATCCTGATCCTGATGACGGCGGTTTTCGTCACCAAGCCGCTGGAATTCAGCTCGTTTCCGACCATCCTGCTGATCACCACCATGCTGCGGCTGGCGCTGAACCTGGCCTCCACCCGCCTGATCCTGGCCCATGGCAATGAAGGCACGGCCGCCTCCGGCTATGTCATCCAGGCCTTCGGCAATCTGGTGATGCAGGGCAATTTCGTCATCGGCGTGATCGTTTTCGCCATCCTGATCATCGTCAACTTCGTGGTCATCACCAAGGGTTCGGGCCGTATCGCGGAAGTCGCAGCGCGCTTCAGCCTGGATGCCATGCCCGGCAAGCAGATGGCAATCGACGCCGACCTCAGCGCCGGCCTGATCAACGAGACCGAAGCCAAAGAACGCCGCAAGACCATCGAGGCAGAGTCCAACTTCTTCGGCGCCATGGACGGCGCCTCCAAGTTCGTGCGCGGCGACGCCATTGCCGGCCTCCTGAGCGTCGGCATCAACGTCATCGGCGGCATCATCATCGGCGTGGCCCAGAGCGGCATGAGCTTCGCCGACGCCACCCACACTTTTACGCTCCTGTCCGTCGGTGACGGCCTGGTCAGCCAGATGCCCGCCTTGATCATCTCGGTTGCGGCAGGCCTGATGGTGTCCAAGGCCGGCGTCGAAGGCGCCACCGACAAGGCGCTGATGAGCCAGCTTTCCTATTATCCCCAGGCGCTCGGAATGGCCGCCGCCGTGATGGGCTTTGTCGCGGTGATGCCCGGCATGCCGACCATGGTGTTTGCCACCTTGGCCGCCGGCACCGGTTCGCTCGCCTGGTATGCCTACAAGCGCAAGGACGCCCGCACCGCCCATGCCGCCGCCGCCGTGGCGCAGGCCGAAGGCCCGCCCAAGGATGAACCGATCTCGTCGGCGCTGGCGCTGGACCTGCTGCGCATCGAGCTGGGCTATGGCCTGCTGCCGCTGATCAACGATGTGCAGGGCCACCGCATCACCGACCAGATCAAGGCGCTGCGCCGCCAGCTGGCGCAGGAGATGGGCTTTGTGATGCCGGCCGTGCGCATTCTGGACAACATGCAGCTCGGCCCCAACGAGTACCGCATCCGCATCAAGGAATTCGATTCCGGCAAGGGCGACCTGTTCCCCGGCTCGTTCCTGATCATGGATCCCAAGGGCCTGCCCATCGACCTGCCCGGCACCCACACCACCGAACCGGCCTTCGGCCTGCCCGCCACCTGGGTTTCGGGCAGCCTGAAGGAAGAAGCCTCGTTTCGCGGCTTCACCGTGGTCGATCCCGGCACCGTGCTGACCACCCATCTGACCGAAGTGCTCAAGAGCCACATGGCCGAGCTGCTGTCCTACGCCGAAACCAAGAAGCTGCTGGACGACCTGCCGCCGGAAAACAAGAAGCTGGTGGAAGACATCATCCCCTCGCAGATTTCGGTCACGGGCGTGCAACGCGTGCTGCAGACGTTGCTGGGCGAGCGCGTCTCGATCCGCGACCTGCCGCAGGTGCTGGAAGGCATCGCCGAAGCGGTGGGCCACACCAAGAACGCGCTCTACATCACCGAACATGTGCGCGCGCGCCTGGCCCGCCAGCTTTGCCACGCCAACCAGTCTCATGCCGGCTACCTGCCGCTGATCGCTCTGTCGCCCGCCTGGGAACAGGCCTTCGCCGAATCCATCGTCGGCCAGGGCGAGGAACGCCAGCTCGCCATGGCGCCGTCGCAGCTGCAGCAGTTCATCCAGCAGGTGCGCGAAGCCTTTGACGAAGCCAGCAGCAAGAACGAAGTGCCGGTGATGCTGACCAGTCCCCAGATCCGTCCCTTTGTGCGCTCGATCATCGAACGCTTCCGCCCGCAGACGGTGGTGATGAGCCAGAACGAAATCCATGCCTCGGTGCGCCTGCGCACCCTGGGCCAAATCTAAGAGGCAAACCATGGCACAGGCCGCTTCCACCGCCGCCGTCCTTTCCTTCCCCCGCGCCGATCTGCGCGGATTGCTGGGCGGCGCCCTGAAGCGTCACCGCCTGCCCGAAGGACTCGCCAACGCGCTGGTGCGCGAGGCGTCCAAGTTTCCCGATGTCGGCGCCGATGCGGCGCTGGCCTTCGCGCTGGACCAGCGCATGGCCCCTGCCCCGATCGATTTCGAAAAGGCGCGCGGCATTCTTCTGGTCGGCCCGGCCGGTGCGGGTAAAAGCGCCGTCGCCGCGAAAATCGTCCATGCCGCCAAGCTGATCGGCCGCAAGACCGAACTGGCGCGCGCCGATGGCGGTCTTGCGCTGTTCCGCACCGGCACCAACCCGCCGGAACTCCTGACCGTGATGGAAGCCGACGGCTTCAATCCCCTCAACGCCCGCGCCGCCAGCGCCTTCAGCGCGCTGGGCGATATCGAAGGCGTGGAAACCATCGGCGTGATCTCGGCGCTGAACGATGCCGAGGATGTCAGCGACATCGTCTCGGCCTTCCGCTTCCGCCGCGTCATCGTCACCAACATGGACCGCACCCGGCGTTTGGGTGCCGCCTTGGCCGCCATCACCGGCGGCGCGCGCCTGGCCCATGTGACGCACGGCGCCCGGCCGGAAGATGCGCTGGAAATGCTGGAACCCGGCACACTGGCCGCGCTGCTGCTGGACGTCAGCTCACACTAAAAAGACTAACGGCGTTTCCCGCCGCCGCCCTTGCCGCGATTGTCTATGGCAAAGGGCCCCGGCCCCATTCCCACCATCAGCAGCAACCCGCCGCAGATCGCCATGTCGCGCGCGAAGATGCCGAATTCGGCGGCGCGCAGCGCGGTATCGCTGATGCGCCAGAAGTCATGCAGCGTCACCGCCGCCACGATGGTCAGGCCAAACAGCGTTACCGCGCCATGACGGGTCTGCCAGCCCAGCAGCAGCGAAAAGCTGCCCATGAAAATCAGGATCAGCGCCACCAGCACCACCACCGGCGCCAGCGGCACATGCTTGGCGGCCAGCATCGCAGAGGTGCCATGGAAGTTCGCCATGATGTGCATGGCGGTGGTCATGTAGAACCAGACGAAGGCGCAACGCCCGAAAAAGGGTGAGATTGTTTCCGAAAATGACATTCGCGTGAGGCCCCCGGGAGCATCGGCCGCACCCAAAGGGCGCAAGGCCGTGCGACCAATCAACAAATCGACTCAGTGGCGCCAATGATAAGCCAGGCTCGAGACCGTTCAACTAGATGGCGGAACTTGGGCAAAAGCCCCGGATTCGAGGCCTTTTTGTCACACAGCGCCCACCCTCTCGGAATAATTGGGAACGCTGGAATCGGCAAGCGCGTTAATCCGAGCGGAAGGGCCTTTTGAATTTGAGGGTCTAGGCAAATGTCAGCAATTGGAATGCCCGCTCCGCGCGGGAAAGGTTTCGCAATCTCCGCTTATGCCGATTACCGGCATGACCATCTCGTTTTCGCGCGTCAGCAGTCGCTGCAGATGCGCGAGATGGATTGGGAAAAGGGCGCCGAGCCCCTGACGCCCTATGGCACGCTGATCATGCGCGGCGTGGGCGTGGCGATCCTGGTGGTGGCGTTCCTGGCGATCGTGATCTGACCATCACGCGCTAGGCGCTGCGGAGCGTATGCTTCCGAAGGTGACGCACCAGCGCCATCTCATCCATCCGGGCCTGCTGACGCCGCGCCTGCATTTCCGCAAGGCGCTTGGCCTGCTGCTCGGTGGCAACTTCCAGAGACTTCAGATCCTGATACGCGTCGGAAAGATCGGCTTGCGCGATGGCGTATTCGCGCTCGATTTCCTTCAGCGTGGTGCGCAGGTTTTCGCGGCGCGATTCAATCGAACGCAGGAAGGACGGAAAGGCCAGGCGGCCGATATCGCTGTCGCCGGCGCGCTGCTTTTCACGGGCGACATTGTCGTCCAGGTCGGCCAGCTTGCGTTCCAGATCGGCCTTCATGGCGTCGATCGAGGCAATACGGCGCTTCATTTCGTCGACGCGGAAGCGCTTGAGGCGCAGCAACGTATCGGTCCGGTTCATCGCGCACTCCCTTCCGCGATGCCCATGATGTCGGACAGCGCGTCATAACCCTGGCTCAAGGAAACCCGCTCGTTTTTGCCCTGGGCCAGAAAGGCCTCAAGCTGCGGATAGAGCCTGACTGCATTGTCCACTTCAGGATTCGTGCCAGCCCGGTAGGCGCCGAGCCGGATAAGCTCTGCCATATCTTCGTAAATGGTCAGCGGCCCACGGGCTTGTAAAACAAGGCTTTGTTCGGTTTCGGTGTTGCAGCCCGGCATGGCCCGGCTGACCGATTTGAGAATGTTGATGGCCGGAAACCGGCCGCGTTCCGCAATGGAACGTTCCAAAACGATATGACCGTCCAGGATGCCCCGAACTGCGTCAGCCACCGGTTCGTTATGGTCGTCGCCTTCCACCAACACGGTAAACAGGCCGGTGATCGAACCGCCCCCTTCCATGCCGGGTCCGGCGCGCTCCAGCAGGCGGGGCAGTTCGGCGAACACGGTGGGGGTATAGCCCTTGGAGGCCGGGGGTTCGCCCGCCGACAGGCCGATCTCGCGCTGGGCCATGGCGAAACGGGTCACCGAATCCATCAGCAGCAGCACATTCAGGCCTTGGTCGCGTAGTTGCTCGGCCACGGTCATGGCCACGTAAGCAGCCTGGCGGCGCACCAGCGGCGCCTCGTCGCTCGTGGCGGCAACCACGACGGAACGGGCCAGGCCTTCGGGGCCCAGATCGTCCTCGATGAATTCCTTCACTTCGCGGCCACGCTCGCCGATCAGGCCGATCACGATGGCGTCGGCGTCGGAATTGCGCGCCAGCATCGACATCAGCGTGGATTTGCCCACGCCCGAACCGGAGAAAATGCCCATACGCTGGCCGGCGCAGCAGGTGGCGAAGGCGTTGAGGGCGCGGATGCCCAGATCCAGCTTGCGGCCCACCCGCCCGCGGCGCATGGCGTCGGGCGGCGGCGCTTTCAGCGCATAAGGGACGGTGCCCTGGGGCAAAGCGCCCTTGCCGTCCATCGGCTCGCCGAATCCGTTGAGCACCCGGCCCAGCCAAGCCCTGGAGGGATAGATCGAAACCGGGCTGTCCTCAAAATCGGCGCGGGCGCCCAAGCTGATTCCGTCCAGCGGACCCAGCGGCATGACCAGCGCCCTGCCATCGCGAAAGCCGACCACTTCGCAGGGAATTTTCTTGTGATTTCCGATGGTTATGCGGCACTGGCCGCCCAGGCTGACAGCCCCCTGGGCGCCGGTGACTTCCACCGCCAGACCCTCGATCCGGGCGACCCGGCCGAAGCGGGTCAGGGTGGAAATCCCCTCAATATCCTTGAGCAAAGCCTGCATAAAAATCCTCTTTGGACGGACTTTCTGTCCTTCCGGTGCCCCCATAGTGAGGCCAAGGATTTAAATGGCGGTAAACTTAACAAATCGAATCAAGGCCATGGCGGCACCCCCAACCCTTTCCCGGCCTTAATCCGGGATGAGGAAGGGCTGAAGCCAGGGGAACAAGTTAAAGCTGCTGTTAACTATTTACGCTTACCGTTCGGAAACCGGTTAACCGTGCTCGGCAACCATGCCCAGCATGTCCGAATGTTAAGAGAGGGGCCTGAACATGCGCGTATTGCTGATTGAAGACGACAGCGCCATGGCGCGAAGCATCGAGCTGATGCTCCGCAGCGAAGGCCTAAACGTCTACACCACCGATCTCGGGGAAGAAGGGATCGATCTGGGTAAACTGTACGATTACGACATTATCGTGCTGGACCTGCAGTTGCCCGACATGTCGGGCTTCGAGGTCCTGAAGGCGCTTCGGGTCGCCAAGGTGCAGACCCCGGTGCTGATCCTGTCCGGCAACGCCATTGTCGAAGCCAAGGTCAAGGCGCTCGGCTTCGGCGCCGACGATTATATGACCAAGCCCTTCCACAAGGACGAGCTGGTTGCCCGCATCCAGGCGGTCGTGCGCCGCTCCAAGGGCCACAGCCAGTCGGTCATCACCACCGGCAAGCTCACGGTCAACCTCGACGCCAAGACCGTCGAAGTCGACGGCGCCCGCGTGCACCTGACCGGCAAGGAATATCAGATGCTGGAGCTGCTTTCGCTCCGCAAGGGTACGACCCTGACCAAGGAAATGTTCCTCAACCATCTTTATGGCGGCATGGACGAGCCGGAGCTGAAGATCATCGACGTCTTCATCTGCAAGCTGCGCAAGAAGCTGGCCGCCGCCACCGAAGGCGCCAATTACATAGAAACCGTCTGGGGCCGCGGCTATGTGCTGCGCGATCCCAATGGCGAAGAGATCGTCCAGGTCGCGTAAGATCGGACGGATAGTTGAAAAAGGCGCCCTCACCGGGCGCCTTTTTTATTGGCTTTTTTGATGGTCGCGCCGCGTCGCTACGCTGCCGCTACGGACCGCGGTCGCTCTATTGCGAACAATCCAGCAGCTTGCCGTCCAGCGCCGAACCGATGAGCAGGCGCTTGCCCGCCGAGACCGCGATGCCGGCCGCCGCGATGTCGCCGCCGGCATTGCCATAAACGAACTGCGCCTGTTGCGGCTCGCCGCTGGCGATGGCGACGCGGAAGACCTGCGACGGCGGGCGGTGATCGGGGTCTGTCAGAAAATCGCGCCACTGGATCAGGCTGACATGGCCCGCGACCCAGACCTCGCCCCGGCTGTCCAAACTCAGTTTCTCCGGCGCGACATCCAGGGTAAGCGACCCGCCCTCGGTCAGATTGCCGCTCATCATCTCGCGGGTGAAGGATCGCAGGCTGCGCGTCGTCAGGCTGGCCACCAGCAGATGATTGCCGTCGGGGGTCAGGGCCAAGCCGCGCGCGCCATAGACATCCTCGGCGGCGACGCGGAACATCATGCCGTTGAAATGCAGGATGTTGGAGCCGGGCACCGCGCCCCAGTCGGCCAGCCGCCGCAGGAAGGCCGGCATGGCGATGCCGTTGCTGACATAAAAGCTGCCCATGCCCGAGGCGGCGACATCCTGCGGATCGGTCAGCAAGCCGCTGCCGATGGTGCCCTGCGACACCAGCGCCGGTGCGGTGGCGGGATTGGTGATTTCAAACGAGTCGATGCTGTATCTTCCGACCGATCGGCGATTGACGGCGAGCAGGAAAACACCGCTGCCGTCGGGCGAACGATAGAGGCCGATGCCGCGGGGATGAAAATCCCTCGGCGTGCCGGACAGTTTGGTGAGCCGTCCGGTGCCATTGAGCGGCAGCGCGTAGACGCCGTCTTCGCTGCGAGGCCCGCGCGCATTGCCCACCGCGACAAAGGCCATGCCGCCCGCGACCTCGATATCGGTGACGCCGGGGACATTGGAAATCACGCGGCAGCTGCCGGGAAAGCCCGTCTGCGCCGAAGAAAAAAGACCATTGGCCCAGAGCATGCGGCCGGCGAAAAACACCAGCGCCAGCATCAGCATGGCGGCGGTCATCCGCCAGGCCCGCCGGAAACTTCTCATGCCCCATTACCCGAGACAGAACCGTCCGAGAATTGCAGATTGGCGAGGCGCGCATAGAGCCCGCCACCGGCCATCAGTTCGGCATGATTGCCCTCGGCCACCACCCGGCCATCCTCCATCACCACGATGCGCTTGAGGCGCTGGATGGTGGAGAAACGGTGCGCGATCACCAGCGTGGTGCGGCCCACCATCAGGTTGGCCAGCGCGGTCTGCACCAGCCGCTCATTCTCCGCATCCAGCGCGCTGGTGGCTTCGTCCAGCAGCAGCAGCGGCGCGTCGCGCAGGATGGCGCGCGCGATCGCCAGGCGCTGGCGCTGGCCGCCCGACAGGGTGATGCCGCGCTCGCCCACCAGGGTTTCGAAACCTTCCGGCAGCTTGTCGATGAATTCGCTGGCGGCGGCGGCATCGGCGGCGGCGCGGATCTGCGCGTCGGTGGCGTCTTCCCGGCCATAGCGGATATTGGCGGCGATGCTGCCGGAAAAGATCACCGGATCCTGCGACACCACGGCGATCTTCTGGCGCAGCGCGATGGGATCGAGCTGGGTGATATCGATGCCGTCAAACCGTATGGAGCCGCGCTGGGCTTCGAAGAAACGCAGCATCAACTGGAAGACGGTGGATTTTCCCGCGCCGCTGGGGCCGACCAGCGCCACCGCCTCCCCGCTGGCGACATCCAGCGAGAAGCCGTTCAGCGCCTTGAAATCGGGGCGGGCGGGATACTGGAAGGTCACGTCCTCAAAGCGCACCGCGCCGCCCGGCCTTTGCGGCAAGGGGAGCGGATTGGCAGGCGGGCGGATGGCCGGAACCTCGTGCAGCAATTCCATCAGCCGCTCGGAGGCGCCCGCCGCGCGCTGCAGGTCGCCCCAGGTTTCGCTCAAGGCGCCGACGCCGCCGCCGGTGAGAAAGCCATAAATGATAAAGGCGACCAGATCGCCGCCGGTGAGCCGGCCCAGGATCATGTCGTGCAGGCCGACCAGGCCTACTGTGGCGAGACTCGCAAAGGCGGTGAAGATCGCCACCGCCGTCAGCACGGCGCGCGCCAGGGTGCGGCGGCGGGCGAAGTCGAAGGCGCGTTCGACGGCGGCGGCAAAGGCGCGGCGTTCGAAATTTTCCTGGGTGAAGGCCTGCACCGTGGGCACGGCGTTCAGCGTCTCGGTGCCGCGCGCGGCGGTGTCGGCGATGGAATCCTGGCTGGCGCGGGAGAGTTTGCGCACCCAGCGCCCGAACAGCAGCATCGGCACCATCACCACCAGCACAGCCACCACCACGAGCAGCGCCAGCTTGGTGCTGGTGACGAACATCAGCGTCAGGCCGCCCGTCAGGGTGACCATGTGGCGCGCCGCCTGCGAGGCTGACGTCCCGACCAGGACCTGGATCAGCGTGGTGTCGGCGGTCATGCGCGACAGCACTTCGCCGGTGCGGGTGACTTCAAAGAATTGCGGCGACAGGCCCAGCACATTGTCGAACACCGCCTTGCGGATGTCGGCCACCACCCGCTCGCCCAGCCAGGTGACGAGATAAAAACGGACCGCCGAGGCCAGCCCGAGCACGGCGGCGGCCACCACAAAGGCGAAATAGAAATTGGCCAGGCCATGGGCCTGCTCGGCCGAAAGCCCCTGGGCGTCAATCAGGCCCCGGGCGAACTGGGGCAGGGCCAGGGTCGCAGCCGAAGAGGCCAAAAGGGCCAGGGCCGCCACCGTGATCCGGCCCCGATAGGGCCCCAGGAAGGGCAAAAGCCCGCGCAGGGGGGCCAGGGACCGCCCTTTGGGCCGTCCCGCCGCCACCCGGGCGGTTTCCTTCGCAAAATCGTCTCCGGCCAAGGGGATGCCTGTTCGTTAAGCCCCGGTTGTATATAGGGATTGGCGGGCCCGCCAAAGCGGCCAATGGCGGCTTGCGCTCCCATCGCCCCCTCCCGTATAAGCCCGCCCTCGCACCCGTCGGAAATGGGCGCCATCGAAAGGTCACCAGAGATCATGAAAAAGGGCATCCACCCCGATTATCACTTTGTCGAAGTTCAGCTGAACGACGGCAGCACCTACAAGACCCGCACCACCCATGGCACCGCGGGCCAGAAGATCACCCTGGACATCGATCCCAGCACCCACCCGGCCTGGACTGGCGGCGACGCCAAGCTGATGGACCGCGGCGGCCGCCTGACGCGCTTCAACAAGAAGTTCGCGAGCTTCGTGAAGGCCCCGTAAGCGGTCTCACCCACGCAAAACCAAAACGCCGCCGGTCACCCGGCGGCGTTTTTGTTTGTACGGGCTGGCGCTTACTTAGAGGCGAAAGCCTGGGCCAGGGTGTCCAGCTGACCGCGCGCGCCGGCCACCGGCACTCCGCCTTCGCCGAACAGGATGTCGTCGAGCCGGGCGATGCGGCGATACAGGCTGTCGCTGCGCACCAGAAGATCCTTGAGTTCGTGCGGCAGCGGATCGATATCCTCGGCGCAGTGCCCCAGGCAGATTTCGCGGCTGCCAAGGCGATAACGGTCGTTCATGGCATCGCCCGCTTCCATGTCGCCATCGCGCACCGCGCGCTGCACCAGCAGCCAGCTCGCCGCCTGCATCAGGCGCGTGGTGACCCGCATGCTTTCGCCGGCATAGAGCATGGCGGCCTTGCGCGGCAGTACGCGCGCTTCTTCGCGCCCCTTGCCGTCCAGATAACGCGCGGTCTCTTCCACCAGCGCCATGCCTTCATCGAAGGTGCGGTCGAACGCGCTGTCGGTGAAGCTTTCGGTCTCGATATTTTGCATGTCTTTCCCCACGTCTGGCCGGACGCTAGCAAGTGGAGCGCGAATCGCAAGGCCCATGGATTGGTAAATGGTCACAAATGCGAGGCAGGCCGCAGGCGCGCCACACTCTTATTGTGCGTATTAACATTGATGCTTCACGCATTTACTTCTTGAAGAAGTTTTCCGCCGCCGATTTCGTGGCGTGGCGAGCGGCGATCGCTTCACGGCAACGGGCGATTTCGGTGTCCAGCCGCGCGATGCGCTGTTCCAGTTCATGCGCCGAAAGCGCGGAAATATCTTCGCCCAGCACCACGTCCGGCAGTTTCTTGCGCGGCTGAAGATCGTCCGGATCCATCTGCCAAACCTCCTGTTTTGCGTTAGTCTGTGTCCACCCAAAGCAGCGCGCAAGCCATGAGAGCCGTTCATATTTCCGCACCAGGCAAGGATTATCGCCTGGTCTCGGCTGAGGAACCCAGGCCCGTACCGGCGCACGGCGAGGTGCTGATCAAAGTCGCCGCGGCGGGCCTCAACAATGCCGATCTGCTGCAGGCGCGCGGGGCTTATCCACCGCCACCGGGGGCATCGCCCATCTTGGGTCTGGAAGTCTCCGGCACCATCGCCGCGCTGGGCGAGGGCGTGACGGGGCTGTCACTGGGCCAGGAAGTCTGCGCCCTGCTCGCAGGCGGCGGCTATGCCGACTATGCGCTGGCCGATGCCGGATCGGTGTTGCCCCTGCCCGCCGGCGTGGATTTGATCGAGGCTGCGGGCCTGCCCGAAGCCGCCTTCACCGCCTGGACCAACGTCATGGATTCCGGCCGTCTTGGCGCGGGCGAAACCCTGCTGGTGCATGGCGGCACGTCCGGCATCGGCAGCCTGGCGATCCAGATGTTCGCGGCGCTGGGGCATCGGGTTTTCACCACCGCCGGCAGCGATGAAAAATGCCAGGCCGCTTTGAAATTCGGCGCGGCGCGCAGCATCAATTATCGCAGCGAGGATTTTGTCGCCGTGGTCAAAGCCGAGACCGGCGGCAAAGGCGTGGACGTGATCCTGGACATGGTCGGCGGCGATTACATCCAGCGCAACATCGAAGCCGCCGCGCGCGGGGGGCGGATCGTCAACATCGCCTATCAGCAAGGCTTCAAGGCCGAGGTGAATTTTGCGCCGGTTCTAACCAAGCGTTTGACTCTGGCGGCCACGACCTTGCGGGCGCGCTCGGCGGGCGAAAAGCAGACTATTCGCGACGCCTTGCTGAAGGTGGTCTGGCCGCTGGTCGGAACCCAGATCCGGCCCGTGACCGCGAAGGTCTTTGACTTCGATGAGGCCCACCAAGCCCATGAATTCATGGCCAAAACCGGCCATATCGGCAAAATACTGCTCACGCCTTAGTTCCCCCTCCGGCCTACGCAGCACAGGCTGCTCCGGCCACCTCCCCCCAAAAATGGGGGGAGGACCCTGAAACTCTTTGCGCTGGCCCGGGTGCCTCGCTAAAACACCCGCATTCCTCGAAAGGATTTAGCCTGACGAGGGGCGACGGGCCCGGATACGGCCTTTCGCTCAACGGGAGAGAAATACCATGGCCGTCGAACAGAAGCCCCTGATGCCCAAAGCCACCGCCGTCTGGCTGGTGGACAATACCGGCCTGTCGTTTGAGCAGATCGCCGATTTCTGCGGATTGCATCCGCTGGAAGTCAAAGGCATCGCCGACGAAGACGTCGCCAAGGGCATCAAGGGCCAGGACCCTGTCGCCACCGGCCAGCTTACCCGCGAGCAGATCGCCGAAGCCGAAGGCAATCCCAAGAAGCGCCTGAAGATGGCGGCGCCCAAGCACAAGATGCCGAACGTGCGCCAGAAGCGCGCCCCGCGTTACACC
>JAZKDV010000180.1:0-3796 GCA_040387395.1 Pseudomonadota bacterium
CAACTGGCGGCTGCTTTCCAGCCTTACCGAGCTTGGGTCGCGCAGGTTCAGTGCCGGATTTTGCGCCAGAAGCTGGGCGTAGATTTTATACTCCAGCCCGCCGGCGAAATGCTCGCCACGCGCCGCCTCGATCCGCACCCGCTCATAGAAATCGTCCAGAAACTTGAAATGGAGCAGCGCGCCGGTCATCTGCGCCAGCGGCACGGCAGTGAGCGAATGGGTACAGTTGAGATAGCGCATGCCCTTTTTCCACCGCACGAACGGCACCTTGCTGATGGTGGGCGGATGCGCCGCCGCGCCGGAGAAACGAAACACGCGCTCGCGCACCCCGCCATAAATCTGGATATGGGGAAAATCGCCCACCTGTACGGTCCGGTACGGTGCCGGATCGAACCAGGGACAGGCGGCGATCAGGGAATCCCCGGCGCGGTAACCGATATCCTTCAGCGGCCGGTCGGCATACATGTCCAGCAACATGCAGAACAGGCCCTGCGCCCCCAGACGGTCAAGATGGCCGCAGACCCGGGCTAACGGCACGCTTTCAAATCCGGGAAAGGCCAGCAGTTCGTCAGCATCGATGGTCAACGTCCAATGGCCATCCCCATACTCGTCCAGCAGCGCATGAATCCAGTCCATGCCGAACTTGCTGGCGGCGAAGCTGTCGTTGGTGGAAAACAGGTGCACGTCGGGCTGGGCCAGCAGGAATTCCACCGTGCCGTCGGCCGAACCATTGTCCACGATGAAGAAGCGCGACACGCCCAGGGCGCGGTGATGGCTGAGATTGTCGGGAAGCCGCAACGCCTCGTTACGCACCACCAGGAAGGCGCGGATTTCGCCGGGCGCGGCGGGAATGGGCCGGTCGTCGAGACGTTTCATCGGCATCATCGGGTAGATGGTACAGTGGCTAAACCACCGGCCTCCGGTTTTCACAAAAGCGAGGTCTCAAGCCAACCCCTGATTCCATCATACCAGAACGGAACATTGGTCCGCGACAAGACATTGGACCTTCGTCCAGATGGACCGCCGCTTGCCCAACGCAGAAGGATTCCCGGTCACCAGAGAAGTTCACATGTTGAACTGGAAACCGGCACGCCGCGCCCGCCCTCGATCGAGGTCTGCCGTCCTGTTTTCCTGCGCACTTGTCCTGACGGTCGCCGCCTGCGCCACGCCCACCCGGCTTGAGCCAGTTCCTGCCGAAGCGACGATTGCCGCCCAGCCGCTGGGGCTTTCCAACGCGCGGTTCTTTCCCGCCGAGCAATCCGCCGAAATGATGCGGGAAGCCCGCGCGGCGGTGGAGAGACAAAGAACGACGCTTGGCCTGACGCCAGACGCGCCGCTGCCCCCCGCCCAATTCCTGTCGCTCTCGGGCGGCGGCGACGACGGCGCGTTCGGCGCCGGGCTTCTGGTGGGATGGAGCGAAGCGGGCGACCGGCCGGAGTTCGAGTTCGTCACGGGGGTCAGCACTGGTGCGTTGATAGCACCCTTCGCGTTTCTCGGGCCGAAGTATGATCCGCAACTCCAGGCGATTTTCACGACCGTTTCCAAGAACGACATATTCACCGACCGGGGCATCTTTGGCGTGCTCTGGGACAACGCCATGGCCGATACCAGCCCCCTCTGGCACATGCTGTCCCGCTATGTCGATGCGCCGCTGATGGCGGCATTGGCCGAGGAATACGGCAAGGGGCGGCTGCTTCTGATCGGCACCACCAACCTGGACGCGCAAGAACCTTGCCTGTGGAATATTGGCGCCATCGCCGCCAGCGGTCAGCCGGGCGCGCTGGACCTGATCCGCAAGGTCCTGCGCGCATCATCGGCAATACCGGCCTATTTCCAGCCGGTGCTGATCGACATCGATATGGACGGGAAAAAGTACCAGGAGCTGCATGTCGACGGCGGCGCCACCGCGCAAATGTTTCTGTATCCGCCGTCCATAAACATGCGCAACGCGCCCTCTCGCGATCGCGCGGCTTACCTGATCCGCAACGCCCGGGAAAATTCCGAATGGACAGCAACCAAGCCTCGCACACTGAGCATCGCGGGCCGGGCGATCAGCACGATGATCAAGTATAGCGGCAAGAACGATGTGCTGCGGATCTACAACACGACGCAGCGCGATGGCGTCGACTACAACCTCGCCTCTATCGGCAGGGAATTCTCGGCCCCAGGCGGGGGCAACTTCGACAAGCAATACATGAACAGCCTGTTCGACTATGCGTATCAGAAGTCCCGGCGCGGATACGCCTGGAAGAAGGCTCCAACACGTGGCGCTTCGGTTGAAACAGGATCAGAGTGAGGAGTGGTACAGTTGGGTGGGCTCGAACCACCGACCTCCGGTTCCACAAACCGGCGCTCTAACCAACTGAGCTACAACTGCACACGGGGCCTTGCGGCCAGACTTCTATCCCTTGTCTCGCGCTCGCGGCCAAGGCTTCTGGGCAACGACGGCCCAGAACGGCGCTTCTATGGTTCGGCCATAGCAAAAGCAAGGCTTTAGGTAGCGCCAAAACCCCGAAATTAACCATTCATTAACCATCTGGGGCGACCTTGGAGCCGATATTCGAGGGGCTGACCATGGCTGCGTCCAAGACACTGATAGCGGGGCTTTTTCTGCTGTCCGGAGCCGCGGCCAGCGCCCAGCCCGGGATGATCGATGCCGACCCCGGCTACCAGCAGCCGCCCGAGGGTTATTATCCCGCTCCCGCCGAAGGCGGCGGGCCCAGCTGGAACTCCGGCCTGAACGGCTATGCCGGTCTGCGCGGCAGCCTGGCGCTGAACGCCAATCGCGTCACCACCTATGCGCCGACCTCGCCGCCCACCGCCATTCGCGCCTCCTTCGCCACCGGCGGCGGCGGCTCGGTCTATATCGGCACCCGGCTGCCGCTGAACCTGCGCGTGGAACTGGAAGGCCTGTACCGCTGGCAGCCTCTGTCGCAAGTCAGCCTGGCGGGCGTTCCCGTCGGCGGCTCGGGCAGCACCAAGCTCGCGGCGCCCATGGTGAACCTGCTGTGGGATATCCCGATGCCCGCCGACGCGTTCCTGCAGCCCTTTGTCGGCATGGGCGTGGGCGCGGCTTACACCGAAACCAACCTGTTTGGCGGCGGCAACACCTATATGCGCGGCAACCGCTGGGATCTGGCCTACAGCTTCATGGGCGGCATCGCCGTGCCGATGAGCGAATCCTCCCGCTTCACCGCCATGTACCGCTGGATGCAGGTGCGCAATGCCGGCCACAAGTGCGCCGTCGCCGGCACGGTGCAGAGCGCCTGTCTCAAGAACAACGTCAATTCGCTGGCGGTCGATCTGGGCGTCGAAATGGACCTGTAATTCTCTGAGCCGGTCGGGCTAGTCTGCCTGTGGCGGCTGCGGCCGTCTGACCGAAAGAGAGTTATGCGGCGTTCCCTGCTTCTCGTCATTGCCAGTGTCCTGATCGCGGCCGTCGCCGCGCTATACTGGTTTTCGCGCCCCCCCGCCGTTCTGACCGTCGCCACCTGGGCCGGGCCCTATGGCCGCGCCCAGGCGTCCGCCCAGCTACGTCCCTATGGCGCGGAAAAGTCGGTGGATGTCCGCATGGCCCATTGGGACGGCGAAATGGCGAAGCTGGAAAAGGCGGTGTCCAGCCGCAAGTTCGAAGGCGATGTGATCGGCCTGGCCCTGCCGCGCGCGGTGGAGGCCTGTGAAAAGGGCCTGCTCGAGAAAATCGATTCCGGATCGCTGCCGCCGGGCGCGGACGGCACCCCCGCCGGCGCCGACTTTGTCCCGGGCGCCATCGGCCCCTGCTGGGTGGGCAGCATGG
>JAZKDV010000180.1:3806-7804 GCA_040387395.1 Pseudomonadota bacterium
CTCGCGCTCAGAATGGCCCCCCGCCGTCGAAGGCGAGCTGGCCCAAGTCCGCGCGATGGTGAAGACGCGCCAATACAAGGCCGATGTGATCGATTTCGAGCTGCCCGCCGCTGTCCAAGCCTGCCAGCAGGGCCTGCTGGAAAAGATCGACCCGGCCTTTCTGCCGCCGGGCGCGGATGGGGTGCCGGCCGCCGACGATTTCGTGACCGGCGCCATCGGTCCCTGCTGGGTGGGCAGCATGGTCTATGCCCAGGTGATGATCCATTCGCCCAGGCTGAAGCGCGCGCCCTCGAGCCTCGCGGGTTTCTTTGACCGCCAGAAATTTCCCGGCCGCCGGGCGCTCTCGCGCGCCTCGCCCAAATACAATCTGGAAATGGCGCTGCTGGCCGATGGCGTGCCACCCGGCCAAGTGTATCCGATGCTGGAGACGCCCGAAGGGCTGGACCGGGCCTACAACAAGCTTGCCGCGCTGAACCCCATCTGGGCGCACGACAGTATCGGCGCCCTGCGCTGGCTGGCCAATGGCCAGGCGGTGATGGCCACGGCCCTGACCGGCGATGTCTATGATTTCAGCGACAAAGAATTCGCCCCCGGCATCATCTGGGACCACCAGCTTTACGAGTTCGATGCCTTCGCCATTCCCTTCGGCAATCCCAACAAAAGGCGGGCGATGGATTTCATCGCCTATGCGACGGGCAGCGCTCCCCTTGCCGGGGTGGCAAGCGCGGTACCCTATGGCCCGGCGCGGCGTTCGGCCGTGGCGCTGGTGAAAGACCATCCCGAACGCAAGATCTCGATGCGGCCCTGGCTGACCACCGCGCCGGAACATTTCCGCAATGCCTTCCCGGTGAACGATGCCTGGTGGCGGGAACATGAAGCCGGCCTCACCTCGCGCTGGCGGGGGTTTGTCAGCCGATGACCGGATATGCGCTGCGCCGCCTCCTGGGCGCCATCCCCACCATGTTCGTGATCATCACGCTGGCCTTCTTCATGATGCGGGCCGCGCCGGGCGGACCGTTCGACATGGAACGCCGCCTGCCGCCGGAGATCGAGAAAAACCTCAAGGCCGCCTACGATCTCGACAAGCCGCTGATCCAGCAATATGCGATCTATCTGGGCAAGGCGGTGCAGGGCGATTTCGGCCCGTCCTTCAAGAACAAGGATTTCACCGTGGCCGAGCTGATCGGCAATGGCCTGCCGGTCAGCGCCCGGCTGGGCCTGTGGTCGATGGGGCTGGCGCTGCTGATCGGCACCAGCCTGGGGATCATCGCGGCGTTGCGCCAGAACCGCTGGCAGGATTATTCGGTGATGAGCGTGGCGATGCTGGGCATTACCATACCCACTTTCGTCACCGCTCCGCTCCTCACCCTGGCCTTTGGCATTTACGGCGTCACGCTGTTCGGACAGGAACTCACACTGCCGGTGGGCGGCTGGAATGGCGGCGCCTGGCAGAACATGGTGCTGCCGGTGACGGTGCTGGCCCTGCCCCAGATCGCCATCATCGCCCGGCTGATGCGCGGCGCCATGGTGGAAGTGCTGCGCGCCAACTATATCCGCACCGCGCGCGCCAAGGGGCTTTCCGCCAGCCGCATCGTGCTGTCCCACGCGCTGCGCGCCGCGGCGCTACCGCTGGTGAGCTATATGGGCCCGGCGCTGGCCGCGGTGCTGACCGGATCGCTGGTGGTGGAGCAGATTTTCGGCCTGCCCGGTATCGGGCGCTATTTCGTGCAGGGCGCGCTGAACCGCGACTACACTTTGGTGATGGGCGTGGTGATCTGTTACGCCAGCCTGATCATCCTGCTGAATTTCCTGGCCGACATGGCTTACGCGATCCTGGATCCGCGGGTGAGGCTGAAATGAGCCAGGACCTCGCGGCGACCATGCCCGAACTTGCCGGACGCAGCCTGTGGGTGGATGCGCGCCGCCGCCTGCTCGGCAACCGCGCCGCCATGGCGGGCATCGTGATCCTCGCGGCCATCGTCTTGCTGGCGCTGCTGGCGCCGCTGCTGTCGCCGTTCGCCTATGACGAAGTGAATTACGACATCATCAGCTGCGCCCCAAGTTGGTGGCCGGTGGAAACCGCCTGCACCGCGCCGGGCCACATCTTCGGCACCGATGCCATCGGCCGCGACATCTTCGTGCGGGTGCTGTACGGCGCCCGCATCAGCCTCGCAGTGGGACTGGTGGCGACCATCGTGTCGCTGGTGATCGGCGTCCTGTATGGCGCCACTGCCGGCTATCTGGGCGGGCGCACCGACAATTTGATGATGCGGGTGGTGGACGTGCTCTATTCCCTGCCCTTCATCTTCTTCGTCATCATCCTGATGGTGGTGTTCGACCGCAATTTCATCCTGCTGTTCGTCGCCATCGGCGCGGTGGAATGGCTGACCATGGCGCGGATCGTGCGCGGCCAGACGCTTTCCATCAAGCAGAAGGAATTCATCGAGGCGGCAAAGGCGGCCGGCGTCAGCCCCTTCGGCATCATCACCCGCCACGTCATTCCCAACGTGGTGGGACCGGTGGTGGTCTATGTCACCCTCACGGTTCCCACGGTGATCCTGATGGAGAGCTTCCTGTCGTTCCTGGGACTGGGTATCCAGGAGCCGCTGACAAGCTGGGGCGTGCTGATCTCGGACGGCGCCGACCAGATGGAAACCGCGCCCTGGATGCTGCTGTTCCCCGCATCCTTCATGGCGGTCACCCTGTTCTGCTTCAACTTCGTGGGTGACGGCCTGCGCGACGCCATGGATCCGAAAGACCGATGAGCGCGCTGCTGGAAATTACCGACCTGAACGTGCACTTCGCCACGCCGGATGGCGACGTGCATGCGGTGAAGAATGCCAGCCTGACCATCCAGGAAAGCGAGTGCCTGGGCATCGTGGGCGAAAGCGGGTCGGGCAAAAGCCAGCTCTTTCTCGCCGCCTTTGGCCTGCTGGCGGGCAATGGCCGCGCCACGGGCAGCGTGAAGTATAGGGGCAGCGAAATCCTGGGTGCACCCACCACCCGGCTCAACACGCTGCGCGGCAGCGCCGTCACCATGATCTTCCAGGACCCGCTGACCTCGCTGACGCCGCACATGAAAGTCGGCGCCCAGATCACCGAAGCCCTGATGCTGCACCGGAAAGTATCGCGCGAAGAGGCTTCGATCCGCGCCCGCGAGATGCTGGACTATGTCCGCATTCCCGAAAGCGCGCGGCGGCTGCGGCAATATCCCCACGAGCTTTCGGGCGGCATGCGCCAGCGGGTGATGATCGCCATGGCCACCATCACCGGCCCGGACCTGATCATCGCCGATGAACCGACCACCGCACTGGACGTGACGGTGCAGGCGCAAATCCTGGAAATCCTGCGCAGCCTGAAGAACGACCGCAAGACCGCCATCGCCCTGGTCAGCCACGACATGGGCGTGATCGCGGGCCTCGCTGACCGCGTGCAGGTGATGCGCTATGGCGAGATCGTCGAAAGCGGCGGCGTGGACGACGTCTTCTATGCGCCGCGTCACGACTATACCCGCATGCTGCTGGACGCCATTCCCAAGGCCGGCGAAACGCCCGCGCCCGTCACGGCGGTGGGCGGGCCGCTTCTGACGGTCGAGGACCTGCAGGTCAGCTTTCCGGTCAAGGACAAGGGCCTTTTCGGCAAGACGCGCACCCTGCGCGCGGTGGACGGCATCAGCTTCACCCTTCACCAGGGCGAGACGCTGGGCGTGGTGGGGGAATCGGGCTGCGGCAAGTCCACCCTGGCGCGCGCCGTGCTGCAGCTTCTGCCCAAGACTGGCGGACGGGTGGTGTGGCTGGGCCGCGACTTGGACAACGCGACGCAAAACGACATCCGCAAGCTGCGCCAGGACTTCCAGATCGTCTTCCAGGACCCGCTGGCCAGCCTGGACCCGCGCATGCCGGTCGGCGTTTCCATCGCCGAACCGCTCAAGGCGCTGGAGCCGCACCTGACGCGCGATGCGGTCCGCGAACGCGTCCGCGCCATCATGCAGCGCGTCG
>JAZKDV010000181.1:0-3936 GCA_040387395.1 Pseudomonadota bacterium
TGCCCATTTCCTCTTCGACATTGCAGGGCTTGTTCACATGGCCCGAGATGCAGAAGACCTTGGTGCCGGTATTGTTGGGACGGCCGATGCCCGCGAACCATTCGCCGCCGCGCCGCAGGATGGTCGGCGCCACCGCGATGCTTTCGACATTGTTGACGGTGGTGGGGCAGCCATAAAGGCCGACATTCGCCGGGAATGGCGGCTTCAGGCGCGGCTGGCCCTTTTTGCCTTCGAGGCTTTCGAGCAGCGCGGTTTCCTCGCCGCAGATATAGGCCCCTGCCCCGTGATGGACATAAAGGTCGAAATCCCAGCCATGGATGTTGTTCTTGCCGATCAGCTTTGCGGCATAGGCTTCGTCAACCGCGCGCTGCATGGCTTCGCGCTCGCGGATGAATTCGCCGCGCACATAGATGTAACAGGCGTGCGCGCGCATCGCGAAGCTGGCGACCAGGCAGCCCTCGACCAGCGTGTGCGGATCGTGACGCATGATGTCGCGATCCTTGCAGGTGCCCGGCTCGGACTCGTCGGCGTTCACCACCAGATAGTGCGGACGTTCCTTCACTTCCTTGGGCATGAAGGACCATTTCAGGCCGGTCGGGAAACCCGCGCCGCCGCGGCCGCGCAGGCCGGACTTCTTCATGATGTCGATGATGCCGTCCGGGCCCAGCGCCAGGATCGACTTGGTGTTGTCCCACTGGCCGCGCTTCTTGGCAGCTTCAAGACCGGGGTCCTGCAGACCATAGAGATTGGTGAAAATGCGATCCTTGTCGGCGAGCATCAGGTGGCGGCTCCCGGCGGTTTCTGCTTGGGCGATTCACGGTCGCTGGCGGCCTTGGTCGGCGCCTTCGCGTCGGCGTCGGTGTTGGCGGGCTGCGGCGGCGCAGGCGCGACGACCTTGTACTTGCCGATGATGGAGCCGTCATACAGCGCGGCATCGGTCAGGCTGGTGGCGCCACCTTCCGGCTCGGACGAACGGCGCGCATTTTGCGGGCCGGGCTTCAGCGCCTTGCCGGCACGCAGGTCGGCAATCATCTTTTCGGTGATGGGGCCATCAATGTCTTCATAGAAGTCGCTGCCGATCTGCAGCATCGGCGCATTCACGCAGGCGCCCAGGCATTCCACTTCCATCCAGCTGAACTTGCCGTCGGCCGAAACTGTATGGGCATGGGGATGGATATGCTTCTTGCAGGCATCCACCACGGCGTCCGAGCCGCGCAGCCAGCAGGGCGTCGTGGTGCAGACCTGCACGAGGTACGTACCGACCGGCTCCAGGTTGAACATGGTGTAGAACGTCGCCACTTCCAGCACGCGGATGAAGGGCATGTTCAGCATCTTCGCGATGCTTTCGACCATCGGATGGCTGACCCAGCCCTCCTGTTCCTGGCCGCGCCACAGCAGCGAGATCACCGCCGAAGCCTGACGGCCTTGCGGATACTTCGCGATGGTCGCCGCAGCCCACTGCGCATTTTCCGCGTTGAACGCGAAACTTGCGGGCTGGACGTCCGGCGGTGCGAGGCGGCGAAGCGACATGGTTTTACTTTGCGAAATCGACGCGGCTGATCAGCCCGCCCGTGAAGGTGTAGATGGCGATGATCTCGAACTGCTCGCCGCCGGGGCTTCGGATCACCAGTTCGTGATCCACCACGGTGTTGCCGACGGCAATGCGGCTCAGAAGTTCGGCCTTGTTCTCAGGAAACTGGGCGAAGGCCTTGGCGTAACGTGCCTTGATGGCATCGCGCGAGGTTTCGGTCGGGGTGCCGTTCAGGCCAGATACGACGCAGTCGGTGGTGAAATACGTGACGTATTTCTCCAGGTCTTGGGCGTTATAGGCATCGAGCTGCGCGCTTGCGACGTCAATATTGGTCACCGGTCCACCTCGCCAAACACGATGTCGAGCGAACCGAGGATCGCCGAAACGTCGGCCAGCATGTGGCCCTTGCACATGTAATCCATCGCCTGCAGATGCACGAAGCTGGGCGCGCGGATCTTGCAGCGGTACGGCTTGTTGGAGCCATCAGCCACCAGATAGACGCCGAACTCGCCCTTGGGGGCTTCCACAGCGGCATAGGTCTCGCCGGCCGGCACGTGAAAGCCTTCGGTGTAGAGCTTGAAGTGATGGATCAGGGCTTCCATCGAGGTCTTCATTTCGCCGCGGCGCGGCGGCACCACCTTGCTGTCGGCGCTGACCACGGGACCCGACGGCATCTTCTCGATGCACTGGCGCATGATCTTGGTGGATTCGCGCATCTCTTCCATGCGCATCACATAGCGGTCGTAATTGTCGCCGTTCTTGCCGATCGGAATCTGGAAATCCAGCTCATTGTAGCATTCGTAAGGCTGGTTGCGGCGCAGGTCCCACCTCACGCCGGTGGAACGCAGCATCACGCCCGACATGCCCCACATTTCGGCTTCGGCGCGGGTGACCACGCCGATATCGACATTGCGCTGCTTGAAGATGCGGTTTTCGGTCAGCAGCCCTTCGATATCGTCCAGCACGGTAACGAAGTGATCGCAGAATTTCAGAATGTCTTCGGCCAAGCCCGGCGGCATATCCTGGTGAACGCCGCCGGCGCGGAAATAGGCGGCGTGCATGCGGCTGCCGCTGATGCGCTCATAGAACACCATCAGCTTTTCGCGCTCTTCAAAGCCCCACAGCGGCGGGGTCAGCGCGCCCACGTCCATCGCCTGGGTGGTGACGTTGAGCAGATGGTTCAGCAACCGGCCGATTTCCGAGAACAGCACGCGGATATACTGGCCGCGCTTGGGCACTTCCATGCCGATCAGCTTTTCGATGGCCAGGCAGAAAGCATGTTCCTGGTTCATCGGCGCGACGTAATCGAGCCGGTCGAAATAGGGGATCGCCTGCAGATAGGTCTTGTGCTCGATCAGCTTCTCGGTGCCGCGATGCAAGAGGCCGATATGCGGATCAACACGGGTGACGATTTCACCATCCAGGTCCAGGATCAGGCGCAGCACGCCGTGCGCCGCCGGATGCTGCGGCCCGAAATTTATGGTCAGCTGCGGGTCGTCGGACTGATGACCCTCTTTGGCGTCCAAGGTAACCGTGGTCATGGCTTCTTCCCCGGATCGCCGGAGGTGGCATTGGGCGCCATGGCGGCCTTTTCGTCGCCGGGCAGGATGTGCGGCGCGCCTTCCCAGGGACTCATGAAGTCGAAGTCGCGGAATTCCTGCACCAGTTGCACCGGCTGATAGACCACGCGCTTGAGCTCGTCGTCATAGCGCAGCTCGACATAGCCGGTCAGCGGGAAGTCCTTGCGCAGCGGATAACCCGAGAAACCGTAATCGGTAAGGATGCGGCGCATGTCGGGATGGTCGGTGAAGGGCACGCCATACATGTCAAAGGCTTCGCGCTCGAACCAGCCGGCCGCCGGATAGACACCGATGATGGAAGCGATGCTTTCGCCCTCGCCCACCTGCGCCTTGATGCGGATGCGCTGGTTCTTCGTCAGCGACAGCAGGTGATAGACGACGTCGAAGCGCTTGGCGCGCTGCGGCCAGTCATTGCCGCACAGGTCCACCAGGATCTTGAAGTCACCTGCATTGTGCAGATGGACCATCACCTTGAGGATGTCGGCCGCGCCTACATCAAGCGTCAGCTCGCCGCGGGCCACGCTCACGCCGGTGACCGCGCCGCCCAGGGCCGCTTTGAAGCCTTCGCCGAGTTGCACCAAATCGGTCATGATCAGCGCTCGATCGTGCCGGTGCGGCGGATTTTCCGCTGCAGCAGCAGGATGCCGTAAACCAGCGCTTCGGCGGTGGGCGGACAGCCCGGCACGTAAATGTCCACCGGCACGATGCGGTCGCAGCCGCGCACCACGGCATAGGAATAATGGTAATAGCCGCCGCCATTGGCGCACGAACCCATGCTGATCACATAGCGCGGCTCGGGCATCTGGTCGTAGACCTTGCGCAGCG
>JAZKDV010000182.1:0-1606 GCA_040387395.1 Pseudomonadota bacterium
ACGACCAGCCTTCGCTGGACCAGATGCACAAGGATCTTTATCGCGGCCGCGCCGCCGCCCTTTCCATGATCCCGACCTCGACCGGCGCCGCCAAGGCCGTCGGCCTGGTGCTGCCGGAACTCAAGGGCAAGCTGGACGGTGTTTCAGTGCGCGTCCCGACCCCGAACGTCTCGCTGGTCGATCTGAAGTTCATCGCCAAGCGCCCCACCTCGGTTCAGGAAATCAACGACGCCATCAAGGGCGCCGCGCTCGGCCCGCTGAAGGGCATCCTGGACGTGGTGCATGAAAAGCTGGTGTCGGTCGACTTCAACCACAACCCGGCCTCCTCCAGCTTCGCGCTGGACCAGACCAAGGTGATGGACGGCACGTTTGTTTCGATCATGACCTGGTATGACAATGAATGGGGCTTCTCCAACCGCATGGCCGACACCGCCGTGGCGATGGGCAAGCTGGTCTAGGATGGCCTTTCGCACGCTCGACGACCTGGCAGTGAAGGGCAAGCGCGTACTGGTGCGCGCCGATCTCAATGTGCCGGTGTCGGACGGCAAGGTCACCGACGCCACCCGCATTGAACGGCAAGCGCCCACCATCAAGGAACTGGCCGAGGCCGGCGCCAAGGTGATCGTGCTCAGCCATTTCGACCGCCCCAAGGGCAAGGTCGTGCCGTCCATGTCGCTGAAGGTGCTGCTGGAGCCGCTGTCCGATGCGGTGGGCCGCAAGGTTGCCTTTGCCGAAGACTGCATTGGTGCGAAAGCCGAAGCCGCCGTAGCCGCCCTGAAGGACGGCGAGGTGTTGCTTCTGGAAAACACCCGCTTCCACGCCGGCGAGGAAAAGAACGACAGCGCCATGGCCAAGCAGCTGGCCGCGCTGGGCGACATCTTCGTCAATGATGCCTTCAGCGCCGCGCACCGCGCCCATGCCTCGACCGATGGCGTGGCGCGGTTGTTGCCCAACGCGGCGGGCCGCTCGATGCAGGCCGAACTCACCCATCTGCAAAAGGCGCTGGGCAATCCCGAGCGCCCGCTGCTGGCGGTGGTGGGCGGGGCGAAGGTCTCGACCAAGATCGCGCTGCTGGAAAACCTGGTTCGCCGCGTCGAAGTGCTGGTGATCGGCGGCGCCATGGCCAACACCTTCCTGGCCGCCCAAGGCATCAAGGTCGGCAAGTCGCTCTTTGAGCCCGACCACCTGGAAACCGCGCGCAAGATCCTCCAGGCCGCCAAGGACAGCGGCGCGGCGATCCTGCTGCCGAGTGACGTGGTGGTGGCGAAGGAATTCAAGGCCGGCGCGGCGCATCGCATCGTCAGCGCAAACCAGATCGCCCACGACGAAATGGTGCTGGATGTCGGCCCCGCCAGTATCCGGGAATTTGAAGCGCGCCTGACCGATACCCGCACTTTGGTGTGGAATGGCCCGTTCGGCGCGTTCGAGACCGCGCCCTTTGACAAGGGCACCGTGACCGCAGCCCAGGCTGTGGCGAAAGCCACCAGGGCCGGCGCGTTGCTCTCGGTGGCGGGCGGCGGCGACACCGTCGCGGCGCTGGCCCATGCCGGTGTCGAACAGGACTTTACCTATGTCTCCACCGCCGGTGGGGCGTTTCTGGAATGGC
>JAZKDV010000183.1:0-3996 GCA_040387395.1 Pseudomonadota bacterium
CTTTCTTTTTGCGCTGCACACTCGCTAGACTTGGACAACAGAAAAAACGGGGTGGGCAATGCGCGCGATTCTGCTGGCAACGGCTTTGGTTGTGGTACCGGTGGCGGCGTGGGGCGAGATCGCCATTTCCGGCAATGACGGCAAGCAGGTGCGCGCCGGCGACAATCTGCCCATGGTGCCGACCCCTGACAGCGTTTCGGTGATCGAATTCTCCAGCAGCCGCGCGCCCCGCATCATCGGCAGCATCGATGTCTGCGCCACCCAGATGGGTCCGCCCAGCGCCATCGCCGTGGCGCAGGATTACAGTTTCGTGCTGTCGTCCTGTCCCCAGAAATTCGGCGCCGAAAACAAGTTGGGGCCCGACAACAAGGTCGCCGTGATCGGACTGGACGATGTGACCCGGCCCAAGCTGCTGCAGACGGTGGAAGCGGGCATCGGCGCCACGGGCGTCTATCTGAGCAGGAAGAATGATATCGCGCTGGTCACCGGCACCGGCGACGACACCGTCACGCTTTTTACCATCAAGGACCGCCAGCTCACCAAGGCCAGCCAGGTCAAGCTGGAAGCCAAGGCCGAGCCGCGCGACGTGATCATCTCGCGCGATGGCAAGTTCGCTTACGCGCTGCGGTTCGGTGATGCGAAAGTGACCAAGCTGGCGATCAACGGCGATCAGATCACCCGCGTCGCCGATTTTGATGTCGGGGTGCAGCCCGACGGCGGCACGCTGACCCATGACGGCCGCTGGCTGATCGTAAACAATTTCGGCGCCTCGCCTGTCACCGCCAAGGGCAGCGCCTCCACCACCGTCACCGATACACGCACCGGCAAGATCACCTTTGGGGTTGAGGTCGGCGCGCTGCCCGAAACCGTGGCGCTGTCGCCGGACGGCAAGTATGTGGCGCTGGTGATGGGCAATGGTTCGGCCACCGTGTTCAGCGCGGCCAACTTCAAGGATGTGTACGGCAAGATGAGCGTGTTCCGTGTCGGCAAGGGCAACCTGACCCATATCGCCGATGCCCAGCTGGGCCATGCCTGCCAGGGCGCGGTTTGGAGCAACGACAACAAGCGCCTGCTGGTCCAGTGTTCGGTGGAACGCGACATCCGGGTCTATGATTTCGACGGCAAGGCGCTGATGGAACGTCCCGAAGCGGCCCTGAAGATGGTGTCCCGCCCGGGCGCCATGGTGACCAACAAAACCCGCTAGATTTCGCTTGATATGCGGGTGCCCGCGCCGCACATAGCGGCGCATGAGGCCATTGCTGCATCTCAAGGATATCACCGTCGAGTTCGGCGGCCAGCGCCTACTGGACGGGGCCGAGCTCAGCGTCGGGGCCGGCGACCGGCTGTGCCTGGTGGGGCGCAACGGTTCGGGCAAGTCCACGCTGCTGAAGATCGCGGCCGGATTGATGGAGGCCGATGGCGGCACCCACTTCGCCCAGCCCGGCGCCACCATTCGCTATCTGCCACAGGAGCCGGATTTGGGCGGCTACGCCACCACCCGCGACTATGTCGAGGCGGGGCTCAATCCGCATGAAGATCCCAACCGTGCTTTCTACCTGCTGGGCAATCTGGGCCTGAGCGGCGACGAGAATCCCGCCACGCTGTCGGGCGGCGAAGCGCGCCGCGCCGCCCTGGCCCGGGCGCTGGCGCCGCGCCCCGACATCTTGCTGCTGGACGAGCCCACCAACCATCTGGACGTGCGGGCGATAGAATGGCTGGAAGGCGAGTTGAAATCGGGCAGGGGCGCGCTGGTGCTGATCAGCCATGACCGGCGGTTTCTCGAGAACCTGTCCCGCGTCACCGTCTGGCTGGACCGCGGCAAGACCCACCGGCTGGAAAAAGGCTTCGCCTCGTTCGAGGCCTGGCGCGACGAGATGCTGGAAAAGGAAGATGTCGAGCGCCACAAGCTGGAACGCCGCATCGCCGCCGAGGAAGACTGGGTGCGCTATGGCGTGACGGGGCGGCGCAAGCGCAATGTCGGCCGGCTGGCGCGGTTGCGCGGCCTGCGCACCGAGCGCCGCGAGCAGATCCGCCAGCTCGGCACCGTCAAGATGGAAGCGGCCGAAGGCACCGGCAGCGGCACCAAGGTGATCGACGCCAAGGGCGTGGCCTTTGCCTATGGCGAGCGTGACATCGTCAAGGACTTCAGCTTGCGCATCCATCGCGGCGACCGCATTGCCATCGTGGGCCCCAATGGCGCCGGCAAGACCACGCTGTTGAAGATCCTGATCGGCGAGTTGGCGCCCCAGAAGGGCAATGTGAAACTTGGACAGGGGCTGCTGATGGCCCAGCTCGACCAGAACCGCAGCAAGCTGCATCCCGAACAGTCCCTGGCCGCCGCCGTCACCGACGGCAGCGGCGAGACGGTGATGGTGGGGGGCAAGCCGCGCCATGTGATGAACTATCTGCAGGACTTCCTGTTCACGCCGCAGCAGGCCCGCACCCCGGTCAAGGTGCTGTCGGGTGGCGAACGGGCCCGGCTGCTGCTGGCCAAGCTGTTCGCCACGCCCTCCAATTTTCTGGTGCTGGACGAACCCACAAACGACCTGGACCTGGAAACCCTGGACCTGCTGGAAGAAGTGATAGCCGACTATGAGGGCACCGCGCTCTTGGTCAGCCATGACCGCGATTTCCTCGACCGGGTGGCGACCCAGATCGTGCTGGCCGAAGAGGGGGGCCGCTTCATCGAATATGCCGGCGGCTATGCCGACATGCTGGCCCAGCGCGGCGAAGCCCCCGCTGCGCGGCCGGAGG
The DNA here is from genome assembly GCA_040387395.1 of Pseudomonadota bacterium. Taxonomy (GTDB): domain Bacteria; phylum Pseudomonadota; class Alphaproteobacteria; order Micropepsales; family Micropepsaceae; genus Rhizomicrobium. Next base: position 2,755 of record JAZKDV010000183.1, read on the forward strand.
CCCGCAAGGCTGCTGCGGGCGCTCCGGTGGAAAAGCGGGTCCGGACCATCGCGCCAAAAATGAATTTCGCCGATGCCCACGCCCTGAAAGTCCTGCCCGAAAAAATAGCAGCGGCGGAACTCCAGATCGCGGCGCTGGAAAAAGGCCTGTCGGAAGGCGGGCTTTACGCCCGGAATCCCAAGCGTTTCACGGAGCTGTCCGACCAGTTGGCCCAGGTCCGGGCCCAGAAAGACACGGATGAGGAGCGCTGGCTGGCGCTGGAAATGACGCGCGAGGCGCTGGAGCAAAATTAACGGATTCGGAACGGCCGGGGGCCTGCCGCGTTATTAGCTGGAGGTTCCGGGGTTAGTTCCAATGAAACGCGCCGCCGTCGCAGGTTTTGCAGCAGGTATCGCCATGATGGTTGGCGGAGCGCTTGGCGCTGTTTCCGGCGCCGATCCCAAGCCGGTCATGGAACTCAATACCAGCATCATGAACACGATGATCGGCGGTCAGGCGATGCTGCCCGACCGCGATATCATGGACAATCTTTCCGCCTCGCCGATGCATGGTCAGCTGATCGCGGCGCTGAAGGAATCTGGCGTCGCCGCCGCGCTGAAGAGCAATGGCCAGTTCACCGTTTTCGCCCCCACCAACGCGGCCTTCGCGGCGGCGGGCCAGCAATCCAAATCCAGTCTGGCGCAGCGCATGAGCTATCTCATCGTGCCGGGCAAGTATGATTCCGTGGCGCTGCTGCGGGTGATCAGCGAGGCGGGCGGCGAAGCCCGTCTGCGCACCGCCGAAGGCGGCGTGCTGGTGGCGCGGATGAACGGCCCGACCAATATCCAGGTGATGGATGAAAAGGGCCAGACTGCCAATATCGCCATCTATGACGTGCGCGACCGCAACGGCATCGTGCATGTGGTGGACAGCATGATCGCGCCGGCGGGTCCGGGGCGCCAGGTGGCGCAGAACTAGCCGCTATTTCGCGTATCGCGCCAGGTAATCCGCCAGGCCCTGCGGGGTCATGCCGCGTGCATTGGCGGTGGTGAAGACATCGCCGCGATTGACCAGCTTGCGATCAGGGGTAAACACCAGCACGGCGGGAACACCGCGCAGTTTTTCGGTGAAGCCCAGCCTGGCAGGTATGTGCAGATTGCGGTTGAAGCGCCCCACATCCACTTCCACGACCTCATAGTGCCTGTCCACGAAGCGCTTGATTTCCGGCAGCTTCATGAAGTTGGCCAAGACGATGCAGTCGGG
>JAZKDV010000184.1:0-2344 GCA_040387395.1 Pseudomonadota bacterium
AGCACCTCGCCCGATGACAGTTGCAGCGAGAAGCCGTCCGGCGTTTTTTCGACATACTGAACCGTGACCGCCAGCCGCAATTGCGCCTGTCCGGCCTTCATTTCCGCCAGCAGCATGTCGATGATCTGAACCGCCGTGCCGTCGCAGAACAGTTGGCCCAGCGTTTTCTCGTGCCACTTGATGCGATAGCGGTCCACCAGGGCGATAAAGTCGGCGGGCGAAAAGCGGCTCAGCGCCGAAATGCAGAAATGCGGATTGTCCGACAGGAACTGCGCCGGCGTGGCGTGGATGTTGGTGAAGTTGCAGCGCCCGCCGCCGGAAATGCGGATCTTCTCGCCCGGCTTCTTGGCGGAATCCAGCACCAGCACCTTGCGGCCGCGCTTGCCGGCGACGGCGGCGCACATCATGCCCGCCGCGCCCGCCCCGATCACCACCACATCCCATCGTTCCATGAGGGGGTTATGCCGTTACGAGCCTGCGATGAACAGCGCTCTAGAAGGTTGCAATCGGGTTGAGCACCGAGCCGGTGCCGCCCGGCACCGCCGCCGGCGAGGCCGTCACCAGGAATTCCCAGCGCTTGCGCTTTTCCGCTTCCCGCCCGATCAGCTCCAGGTCGCAATTGTCGAAAATGGGCATGCCCATGGCGACGATGGACAGAAGATGGATCGGCTGGTTGATGCCTGCCACGCCGGACGGCAGAACGTCCTGCGCCCCGTCGCCGCCGAGGATGGCGACATCGCGGGCGCGCATCCATTTGGCGCAGCTCATATGCAGGCCCGCCAGCCCGTCCTGCTGGATCGACCAGGGTCCGCGCGCCTCGCGCCGCGCCCAGCGTCCGGTGCGCACCAGCATCGCATCGCCGGAGCGGACTTTCACCCCGGCGCGCCTCTCCCAGCCTTCCAGATCTTCCGGATAGATTGGCGTGCCGGGCTCGAGATATTCGACGCCCTTGTAGCGCGCCATGTCCATCAGCACGCCGCGGGTGAGTATGCCGTTCTTGTAGTTGAGCACGGCGTTCTTGGCGGCGCCCTCCTCCGTCACCTCATCCTTGGAATGGCCGTTGTACATCTTGCCGTCCCACAGAAAGTGGCTCAGCGAATCCAGGTGGGTGTGGACATAACCGTGATAGGCGATGAAGAAATTGTCGCCGGTGCCGCCGCTGCCGACGCTGGGTGCGTCCTTACCCGAACGCAGGGTCTTGCGGACGATGGGGTTGGGATTGTCGACCGCCGCCTGGGTTTCGGCATTGCGCGCCATCGAAAAAGACACGCCTTCGCGCACCAGCGCCGCCGCCTGCCTGCGCCGGGCCGGCGTGATCAGGTTGACCGCGCCCATTTCATCGCTCGCGCCCCAGCGGTTCCAGTTGGACAGTTCCTTCATCAGCCGCTTGAAATCCTCCGGCGTGGAGTGGCGCGCGCCCTGCGCCAGCGCACACGGCGTCAGCGCCAGCGATGCGCCGGCCGCCAAGCCCTGCATCGCCAGGCGGCGCGACAGTCCGGATTGCTTGTCGGTGGATGAACTCATGGCAGGCTCCCTTTTTATTGGTTTTTGATTATTGAGGCTGGCGCTTCCTTCGAAAGTATAATCCAGTTCCAGAAAAGAATAATCGGGGGTACCGGGATGAAGCTTCTCACTGTTGCGGTGATGCTCGCAATCGCAAGCCCCGCGCTGGCTCAGCCTGCGGATACTGAAGGCTGGATCAGCCATCCCGCCGTGAACCAGTCCGCGCCGCTGCCGGTGGTGCTGCATTTCCGCCGCGAAATCCGGCTGGACCAGCGTCCCGCCGCCCTGCCCGTGACGGTGACCGCCGACAACCGCTTCATCCTGTTCGTCAATGGCAAGCGCATCGCCAGCGGGCCTTCCACCGGCACGCTGTCGCGCTGGCGCACCGCCACCATCGATCTGGCGCCCCATCTGCAAGCCGGTCCCAACGTGGTGGCGGCAGCGGTGTGGGACTTTGTCCGCAAGCAGCCGGAAGCAGCCGCGGGCGGCCCTTTGCCGGCGGCAAGCGCCTTGCCGCCACAGGTCGCGCCCATCGCCTGGCAGAGTGCCGGGCTGGGTTTCCGCCTGATCGGCGGGCCGCTGTCCACCACCGCGCCGGGCTGGCGTGTCAAGATCGACGCCGGTCGCTCGGCCGGCAATGGCCGAGCCCAGGTGCCGCGCAAGCGCTACTACGTCGCCAGCGCGCCGGAGATCATCGATGCAGCGAAGGCGGATTGGAACTGGACCGGCGCGGCCGAAATTGGCGCATGGGTCGATGCCGTGTCGTCGCCGCAGGCTGCGGGCCGCTCGCTGGTCGCCGATCTTCTGCCGCAGCAACGCTATGCGCTCGCCGCTGCTGGCA
>JAZKDV010000184.1:2354-9391 GCA_040387395.1 Pseudomonadota bacterium
GGACGAGTGGCTCCTGGAGGGTTTCCAGGCTAGCATGGGAAATCGAGCGAACAGAGCCGACGCCTTCTCCGATGAGGCCGACGACCTCGAACATCGTGGCGACCTTGCCGGAGCCGAGGCCTTTCCGGCCCGCGCCGTCACCGTGCCAGCCAACACCCGCACGAAAATCCTGCTGCGGCGCGATGCGATGATCTCGGCCTATCCCGAGCTCGACGTGTCGGGTGGCAGCGGCGCCACCATCAAGCTCACCTATACCGAGGCGCTGTATGACGCCGAGGCCAATCGCGGCGACCGCAACCTGATCGGCGACCGCCAGGCGCTGGGCATCTTCGATACTTTTGTCGCCGACGGCGCGCGGCGCACCTTTGCGCCGCTATGGTGGCGGACCTGGCGTTATGCCGAACTGGACATCCAGACCGGGGCCACGCCGCTGACGCTGGAAGCGTTGCGCGTGTTCGAGACCGGTTACCCATTTGAAAAGATCGCCCGCTTCCACAGCAGCGATCCTGAGCTCAACCGCATCTGGGACATCGGCTGGCGCACCGCGGAGGTTGATGCCCATGAAACCTACATGGACAGTTCCTATTGGGAGCAGCTTCAGTATCAGGGCGATACGCGGCTGCAGATGCTGATTTCCTATGCAGTTTCGGGCGATCCGCGCCTCGCCGTGCAGGCGATCGATGCTTTCGCCGAATCCGATGTGCATGGCGGGCTGCAGCAAGGCGCCTATCCCAGCCGCAGCGACAATGTCATCGCCACCTTCGCGCTGGCCTGGGTCGGCATGCTGAACGACTGGGCCATGGTACAGCCCGACACCAGCGTCATCATTCGTCACCTGCCGCGCATGCGAAAAGTGCTGGACTGGTTCGAGCCAACGCGCGCGCCGAACGGGCTGGTGGGCAAGAACCCGCACTGGAATTTCATCGACTGGGTGCGCAGCAAGAATGACCGGGAGTTCTTTCCGTCTTTCGGCAAGGACGGCGGAAGCTGCCTGATGACGGTAAGTTGGCTTGGCGCACTGCGCCAAGGCGCGGCGCTGGAAGCCGCCTACGGCGACAAGCAGATCGCCGTACGGAACACCGCCCGGGCAGACGCGGCGCGCGATGCCATCCGCAAGCTGTGCTGGAACAAGGAACGCGGGCTATTCGCCGACAATGCCGACTTCACCCTTTACAGCCAGCACATGAACGCGCTGGCAGTGCTGTATGATGTGGCGCCGCGCGGCGAAGCCCCCGCCATCCTGGAACGCATCACCATGCCGGGACGCGGCATCGACGCGCCGGAAGGCATGTTCACCACCACCTATTACTTCGCCTGGTACCTGATCCGCGCATTTGAACATGCGGGACTGGCGGAGCGTTATCCCGCGCTGCTCAAGACCTGGCGCGACCTGCTGGCGCTCAACTACACAAGCTGGCCGGAGTCGCGCGGTGAAACACGCTCCGACACCCATGCCTGGAGTGCCCATCCCACCACCGACCTTCTGACCATGGTCGCAGGCATCCGTTCGGACGCGCCCGGCTTTGCGCGCCTGCGGGTGGCGCCGCTGTTGGGCGAGTTGACCAGCCTGGACGCCACCGCGGCCACGCCAAAGGGCGCGGTATCGGTGCGCTACCGGGTCAGCAGCGGCAGCCTGACGGCGGAGATCGATCGTCCCGCCGCCCTGCCCGGCGAATTTGTCTGGAAAGGCAAGTCCTATCCCCTCACCCAGGTTCGCAGTCGCTTCGTGCTGAACTAGCCGTAGAGAGTCTTGAAACTCTCGCGCATCGCGCTCTTCTGCACCTTGCCCATGGTGTTGCGGGGAAGCTGATCGACGAACAGCACCCGCTTGGGATGCTTGAAGCGCGCCAGATTTTCCAGTGCCCCCAGCACTGCGTCTTCAGTGATGGCCGCGTCCTTGGTTTTGACGATAAAAGCGGTGACACCTTCGCCGAAATCCGGATGCGGCAGGCCAACCACCGCCGACTCCTCCACGCCCGGCAATTCATCGATCAGGCTTTCGATCTCCTTGGGATAGATGTTGAGGCCGCCGCTGATGATCAGGTCCTTGTCGCGCCCGACAATGCTGAGATAGCCGTTGGCATCCAGCGTCCCCAGGTCGCCGGTGATGAAATAGCCGTCGGGGCGGAATTCGCTCGCGGTCTTTTCCGGCATCCGCCAATAGCCCTGGAACACATTGGGCCCGCGCACCTCGATCATGCCGATCTCGCCCTGCGCCAGCGGCTGGCCCGCCTTGTCTGCGATACGGACCTCCACGCCAGGCAATGGCAGGCCGACCGAGCCCGGAATGCGCGCGCCCTCATAGGGATTGGAAGTGTTCATGTTGGTTTCGGTCATGCCGTAGCGTTCCAGGATGGCGTGACCGGTTCGCTCCTGCCATTGGCGATGGGTCTCGGCCAGCAGGGGCGCCGAACCAGACACGAACAGCCGCATATGCCGGGTGCTGTCCGGGTTGAGGCGCGCATCCTGCAGCATCCGGGTGTAGAACGTGGGCACGCCCATCATGGTGCTGGCCTGCGGCAAGGCGCCGAACACCGCATCCAGGTCGAACTTGGGCAGCAGCAGCATGCTGGCGCCCGATAGAAGGATGACATTGGTGGCCACGAACAGGCCATGGATGTGAAACAGCGGCAGCGCGTGCAGCAGCACATCGTTTTCTGAAAAGCGCCAGACGGATTTCAGGCTCTGCGCATTCGAGAACAGATTGCCATGGCTCAGCATCGCGCCCTTGGAACGGCCGGTGGTGCCCGAGGTGTAGAGAATGGACGCCAGATCACCCATCCCGACATCGGCATCGGCAAAATCATCCGGCTGGCCGGCGGCCTCGGCGATCAGCGAACCCGACATCCCATCATCGCTGAGGGTCAGCAAGGACGTATCCGGCAGCGCGGCGGCGATGGCCGCCTTGTTCTTCTCGGCCACCACGAACAGGCGCGGCTCGGCATCGCCGACGAAATAGGTCAGTTCGCTGGGGGTGTAGCCGCTGTTGAGCGGCAGATAGACGGCGCCGGCGCGCAAACAGGCCAGGTAGAGGAACAGCGCCGCCGGGCTTTTCTCCACCTGCACCGCGACCCGGTCGCCGGGCTGGACGCCATGGCGGGCCAGGACATGGGCCAGGCGGGCGGCGGCGGCGAAGCTTTCCCCATAGCGAACAGCCGGCCGCCCCGGCGGCAACAGGAAAGATTTGTCCGGATCGGACGCGCTTTGCGCGAAACGCCTGAAGAGATTATCGACCATCGAAAATTCTCTACTGTTTTTTGCCGGGATGTATACGGTTAGTTTTGCAATCTTGCGCGGGGGCGCGGGCCTATGACGATTTCCGGCGTCGCGCTGCTTGCCATCTGTACCCTGCTCGGCGCCATCCTCGGCGACCTGCTGGGCATGATGCTCGGGGTCAAGGCCAATGTCGGCGGCGTCGGCCTCGCCATGATCTTCCTGATCGCGGGCCGGCACTGGCTGATCCGGCGCAAGCTGCTCAACGAAGGCATCAAGCTGGGCGTCGGCTTCTGGGCCGCTTTCTACATTCCCATCGTCGTCGCCATGGCCGCCAACCAGAATGTCGTCGCGGCGGTGGAGTCCGGCCCCATGGTTGCCATCGCCGCCATCGGGACGGTCCTGGCCTGCTTCGCCAGCGTCGCCCTGATCAGCAAGATGAGCGGGCGGGTCGAAACGATGGACGAGATCGAAGCCCGGGAAGGCACGCTCACGCCCAAAGTCGCGCAAGCGGACGGGCTGGGGAGCGTCGTGCGATGATCTTGGAAGCGGTTTCCCATGCCCTGCAGGTCAACGCCCTGCTGACGGCCTTCGCCTTTGTCGGCTTGGTGATGTGGCTGTCCGCGGCCCTGTCGAAATACCTGACCATGGGCCGTATCCATGGCTCGGCCATCGCCATCATGATCGGGCTGGCGCTGGCCTTCTGGGGCGGGGTTGTCACCGGCGGCAAGAGCGGGCTTGCGGACATTCCCATGCTTTCGGGCATCGGCTTGATGGGCGGCGCCATGCTGCGGGACTTCGCCATCGTCGCCACCGCATTCGAGGTGGATGTCGACAAGGCGAAGAAGGCCGGCATGATCGGCGCGGTGGCGCTGGTGCTGGGCACCATCATTCCGTTCATCGTCGGGGCGCTGGCGGCGGTGGCCTATGGCTATACCGACGCGATCTCCATCACCACCATCGGCGCCGGCGCGGTGACCTATATTGTCGGCCCCGTCACCGGCGCCGCCATCGGCGCGGACTCTGCCGTCATGGCGCTGTCCATCGCCACCGGCGTGTTCAAGGCGGTGCTGGTGATGATCGGCTCGCCCTTTGTCGCCGGCATGATCGGGCTGAACAACCCGCGCACCGCGATGGTGTTCGGCGGACTGATGGGAACGGTCAGCGGTGTCTCGGCAGGTCTGGCCGCGACAGACCGGCGGCTGGTGCCCTATGGCGCCCTGACCGCCACCTTCCACACCGGTTTCGGCTGCCTGGTGGCGCCGTCCATTTTCTATCTGATCGTGCGCGCAATTGCAGGAAGCTGACATGACCACCCGCCTGTCCGACCTTACCGTCCACGCCTTGTCTGAAGGCATTGCGGCGCGGCGCTTTTCGCCGGTGGATGTGGTCGAGTCCTGTCTGACGCGCATCGAGACGCTGGAGCCCAGGCTGCACGCCTTTGTCCATGTCCATGGCAAGGAAGCCCGGCTGGCCGCCGAAGCCGCCGACAAGGCGATCCGCTCCGGGCATGCCGTCGGTCCGCTGCACGGCATTCCCATCGCGCTGAAGGACCTGGTGGAGTTCAAGGGCCATGTCACCACCGGCGGCTGCGCCGTCTGGCGGGACCGCGTCTCCGACCACAGCGCAACCCTGGCCCAGAAGCTGGTCGGCGCCGGCATGATCGTGCTGGGCAAGACCCATACGGTGGAGTTCGCCTATGGCGCCTGGGGCACCAACCAGCATATGGGCACGCCGTGGAATCCCTGGGACCTATCTGTCCAGCGCACGCCGGGCGGATCGTCTTCGGGCTCCGCCGTGGCCGTGGCGGCGCGCATGGCGCCCTGCGCGCTGGGCACCGACACCGGCGGCTCGGTGCGCATTCCCGCCGCCTGGTGCGGCCTGACGGGCCTCAAGACCACCATTGGGCGCATCAGCACCCATGGCGTGCTGCCGCTCAGCCCGACGCTGGACACGCCCGGCCCCATCGCCCGCAGCGTGGAGGATTGCGCCATCCTGCTGGTGGCGATGCAGGGCCCCGATCCGCTGGACCCTCTGACGCTTGCGCTGCCGCCCGCCGATCCCTTCCCCACCCTGCGCCGGGGGATCAAGGGCCTTCGACTGGCCTGCATGCCCGCATCGGAACGCGCCATGTTCGATGCGCAGATGCTGGAGGCCTATGACCATTCGCTGACCGAACTGGCACGCCTGGGCGCGGAGATCGTGAACCTGCGCGAAGGCGGTCCATCCTTCCGCGAGAATGGCGACCTGGTCGCCAAAATCATTTCGGCGGAAATCTATCCCATCCGCGCCGATCTGGTGGACGATCCGGCGCTGGCGCTGGATGGCGCGGTAAGGGCCCGGATTACTGCCGGCGCCTCGATCTCCGCCCGGCAGTATCGCGATGTGCTGGCCCTGCGCGAGCGGGCCAAGCGGGAATTTTTAGCCAGGATCGAAGGCGTGGATGCGGTGCTGACACCCAGCACCATGACCGCCGCGCTGCCGCTGGCCGAGATCGATCAGAGCACCACCCCGGCTCTGTCCACCCGTTGGGTCAATTTCCTCGACCTCTGCGCTCTGTCGCTGCCCAATGGCCTGACGCCCGGCGGCCTGCCGGTCTCGCTGCAGATCATCTGCCGTGGCGGCGATGAGGCGCTGGCGCTGCGCATCGGCTGGGCGCTGGAAAACGCCACTGACTGGCAGAAGTGTGCGCCGGCCCTGCCCTAGAAAGCGACGCGGTCGGCGCCCTTGAGTTCCAGGATCTGCCGCGCCTCGTCCGGCGTGGCGATCGAGCGGCCCAGGCCTTCGATGATCTGGCGCACCATGCGCACCTGTTCGGCATTGGAGGTCGCCAGCCTGCCCTTGCCCGACCAGAGCGAGTCTTCCAGCCCGACACGCACATTGCCGCCCATGGCGGCGGCCTGCGCCGCGATGGCGAGCTGGTTGCGCCCGGCGCCCAGCACCGACCATTTGTACTGCTTGCCGAACAGCCGGTCGGCGGTGCGCTTCATGTGCAGCACGTCTTCCGAATGCGGCCCGATGCCGCCCAGGATGCCAAACACCGACTGGACGAACAGCGGCGGCTTCACCAGGCCGCGCTCCAGAAAGTGCGACAGGTTGTAGAGATGGGAAATGTCGTAGCATTCGAATTCGAAGCGGGTGCCGGAATCGCCCAGCGTTTTCAGAACGAACTCGATGTCCGCGAAGCTGTTGCGGAAGATCAGGTTGCGGGAGCCTTCCAGTGCCTCGCGTTCCCAGTCATGCTTGAAGTCCTTGAACCGGTTCAGCATGGGGAACAGGCCGAAATTCATCGAGCCCATGTTGAGCGAGGCGACTTCCGGCTTGAACTGTTCCGCCGGCTTCACCCGCTCCTGCACCGTCATGTAAGGCGCGCCGCCGGTGGTCAGGTTGATCACCGCGTTGGTCGCCTGCTTGATGCGCGGCAGGAAGCGGGAAAAGGCTTCGGGCGTTTGGTCGGGCTTGCCGGTCTGCGGATCGCGGGCGTGCAGATGGACAATGGCGGCACCGGCTTCCGCCGCACCGACGGCGGCGGCGGCGATCTCCTCGGGCGTCACCGGCAGATGCGGCGACATGGACGGCGTGTGAATGGCGCCGGTCACGGCGCAGGTGATGATGACTTTGTCGTTCAGGTCCATAGTCCTGGCCTTTGCTATTTGCGCGGATTGTCTTTGTCAGCCTGGCGCTTGTGCGCCGCCAGCGCCATCAACCGGCGGTCACGCCAGGCCTGATGATCCTGCAGCTTGTCGGCGGGCAGCAGCTTGCGGCGTTCCTTCTCGATTACATCCAGCACCGGACCGTTCCAGTTGGCCCGTGTCTGGGTGCTG
>JAZKDV010000185.1:0-8984 GCA_040387395.1 Pseudomonadota bacterium
CGATGCCATTGGCCTGGCAATAATCCACCACATCGTCGCTGCCACGGTCGGCCATGTTGTAGGCGTTCTGCACCGTCGCCACCGGAAAGACTTTCGATGCCGCCTTGATGTCGGCGACCGACACTTCCGACAGACCGGCATGGGCGATCAGCCCCTCGTCCAGCAACTGCTTGACGGCGCCGAACTGCTCGGCGCGCGGCACGCGTCCGTCGATCCGGTGCAGTTGCCACAGGCCGATCTGCTCCACCCCAAGCTGGCGGAGGCTTTTGCGCGTACTGGCGATCAGGTGTTCGGGGCGGCAGTTGACGTGCCACATGTGCGGGCCGGACCGGGTGAAGCCCGCCTTGGTGGCGATCAAGAGGCCGTCATAGGGATGCAGCGCCTCGCGGATCAACTGTTCCGATACGTCCGGGCCGTAGGAATCGGCGGTATCGATGAAATTGACGCCCAGCGCCGGCAGCCGCTTCAGGACACGCAGGGCTTCAGCGCGGTCGCGCGGTGGCCCCCACACACCGTCGCCGGTGATCTGCATGGCGCCGAAGCCAAGCCGGTTCACAGCAATCGCGCCGCCGATTTTAAATTCACTCATGCGTCAGTCTCACGATCCCAGGCCTCGCGGCTCCTTGATGACCTGGCGGGTGGACCAGGTGCGCGGGGTGTGACCGCTGATTTCGGTTCCCGCTTCGTGGGAAAAGCGCCGGTTCCAGATGGTGGCGCTCAGCGAGATGATCGCCACCGCCCAGAAGGCGATGGTGAAGTCGAACAATTGCGGCGTGGCGTGGCCGCGCACCACCATGGCCGCCTGCAACCCGGCCGCGCCGGCGCAAATGCCGATCGAGAGCATCAGTTGCTGGAAGGTGGTGTAGAAGCTGGTGGCGTTGCCCATGCGCTCGGGCGGGATTTCGTCATAGGCGATGGTGTTGTAGCCGGTGAATTGCAGCGACATGAAGAAGCCGGCCAGCACCATGATCAGAAACATGACCGGCATCGGCCAGCCGGGACGAAACAGGCCGCATAGCGCGTAACCGGCGCTGCACAAAAAGCCATTGACCATCAGTGCGTCGCGGAAACCATAACGCCGCAGCATGACGGGCGCGACCGGCTTTGCGACAATCGAGCCGATCGCCGTCGCCAGCGTCATCAGACCGGATTGCATGGCGGTGAGGCCAAAACCCAGCTGCATCATCAGCGGCAGGAGAAAGGGATGCGCGCCCTGCGTGATGCGGGTTATGGCGCCCGCGATCACCGAGGTGCCGAAGGTCGGAAGCCGCATCAGCGAAATATCCAGGATGGGGTCCTTGGTGCGGCGGGCGTGCAGGATGTAGAGCGCGCCCAGAATGCCGCCCACCGCGAGCAGCGCCAGGGCCAGCGGCAGTTTTCCCCGATGGCTGATCAGCTCCAGGCCGAACAGCAACAGACCCAGCGACAGGCTGGACAGGAACATGCCGCGAAAATCGGTCTTTTCCGGAACATCGCCGCGCGTATTGGTGATGTAGATGCTGACCAGCACGATGCCCAGCAGACCGATGGGAACATTGATGTAGAAGATCCAGCGCCAGTGCAGATAGGTGACGAAGAAGCCGCCCAGCGCCGGCCCCAGGATTGGCCCGACAATGGCCGGAATCAAAACCCAGGAGGTCGCCTGGATCAGGTCGCGCTTTTCGACGCTGCGCATCAGAACCAGCCGGCCCACCGGAATCATCAGCGCGCCCCCCAGGCCCTGGAAGAAGCGGGCGGCCACCAGGAAAGCGACATTGGGCGCCAGGGCGCAGGCGATGGAACCCATGAGAAAGACGATGATGGCGCTGCGAAAGACGGTGCGCGCGCCGAATCGGTCGGCGATTCGTCCCGACACCGGGATGAAGATCGCCAGGCTGATCAGATAGGAAGTCAGCGCGATGGACAGGCTGGGCGCGGAAACGCCCAACTCGCGGGCCATGGTCGGCAGAGCCGTGGCCAGCACGGTGCTGTCCAGCCCTTCCATGAACAGGGCGGCGCCGACGATCAGGGCAATGGTGCGAAAATGCGGGCGTGGCTCGGACATAGCCGCTGTATACAAGGAGGCATTCCCGTTTAGGCCCGGCTCAATCGATGCGCAAGGCATCTGACGGGCGGACGGGAACACCACCCATTCTATCAACAAAAAGGGCCCCGGCACTGCCGGAGCCCTTTGTTGCACAAACCTTTCAACTAGTAGCGATAGCCATAGCGCTCATAGCCATAGCGCGAGCGATAGCGCGGCGGAGGCGGCGGGCCGTAGTCGTAGCTGTCATAGTAGCGGTCGCTATAGCGATCGCGCTGGGACGAGGCTGCGATGGCACCCAGGGCAAACAGCCCCAGACCCAGACCAACCAAAGCCGCGCCGTTGCCACCATTGTGGCTGCGGTGATGACCGCCGCCGCGATAAGGCTGGGCGGAGGCCGCGGTGGCTCCCAGAAGCGACAAGGCAAGCGTGGCGCATATCAGGCGTTTCATGGACTTTGTCCTTTCCTTTGCGCGCTCCCTAGCGCGTCTGGACGTCATCTGGCGTCGTTGGAATGGACTATGGCGCCCGCGCCCTGAACGCGGTCTGAGAGCGCCGTTCATCTGGCGTACAGGAAAAGTTCCCTTTAGCGGCCCGCACAAAGAAAAAGGGCCCCCGTTTTGCGGGGGCCCTGATTCTTGCGTTCTGCTTTTCGATTAGTTCGAGAAGCGGACGCCGACGCGGTACATACGGCCAATCACGTCATACAGGGTGTTGTTCGGATTCTGGGAACCCGTGTCCGGCGCACGGATGTTCGTGAGGTTATCAACCTTCGTGTACAGCTGGGTCTTGTCGCTGACATTCCAGTTCAGGCCCACGTCCAGGTACAGGATCGAAGACACCTTGTTGAAGTTGATGGTCGGGGTCTGCGTGGTCGGAGCCGGGCAGGTGCCAGGCGCGCAGACGAGCGTGTTCTTGTTGGTGAAGCGACCGCCAGCATACCAGCGCTCGGTGACCGTGATGCCCCAGACGTCGTTCTGGTAGCTCTGGGTCTCCTGCAACTTCCAGGTCAGGGTGTTACCGCCCGACTGGTTGTAGGTCTGGCTGTTACCACCGCCGCCGAGGACGCCGGCAAGTTCGACGTTTCTCTGGGTGCCCGGGATGCCCGAGTCAGAGATGAACTTGCTGATGTTGCCCGCCAGCGAGCGGAAGGTGAACTGACCCGGGATGTCGTAATCCTGCAGGTCGAACTGGTAGCTGGCTTCGATGTCGAAGCCTTCCACGACCAGGGTCGCCGCGTTGAACGCCTTGGAGTGAACAGCGGTCAGTTGGCTCGGCACGGTGCCGACGAAGCCCGGAGCCGGGGGACCACCCGGATTGGCGAAGCTCTGCGGCTGGCCGTTCGCGGTCGTGATGGCGTCCTGGTTACAATAGACGCTGGTCGTACCGGCAACGACGGCATTGTAGCAGAGCAGTTCGACCTGCTGCAGGCCCAGCGCCTGGATAACGCCGCGGATACCGATGCGGTAGTAGTCGACCGAAGCCTGGAAGCCGGGGATGAAGTCCGGCTGCCACACGATACCAACTTCCGTGGTCTGCGCCTTTTCCGACTGCAGGAAGGGGTTGCCTTCGTTCAGCTGGCGAACCTGCTGGCCATTCTGGCCGGTGAACAGATTGTTGACGGAGCCATTGAGACCCTGCGGCGGCGAGAACAGTTCCGACAGGTTCGGCGCACGAATGTCGCGCGACTGCAGGGCGCGAACGCGGATGCCGGGGATCGGCGTGTCCCAGGTGATACCAACCTTCCAGGTGTTGGCACCCTTGTCGGCCTGGCTGTAGCGGGCGTGACGGCCAGCCAAGGTCAGGTCGGCCTTGCCCCAGAAGGCATCGTCGATCAGCGGAATACCGACTTCCATGAACACTTCGTTCACGTGGTAGACGCCGCGGCCGTTCTGGTAGTTACCAGCGTTCCAGGCGCCGAGCGCGCCGTTGGTGGTCGTGCCGCAATCCACGAACGGATCCGAGCAGGGCTCGTTGATCGTCGCGGGGGTCGAGGCAGTGATACCGGCGGAGTACGGGTCGGCACGCTGGGTGTAGTACTCTTCGCGATACTCGTAACCGAGGGCGATGGCGACCGGGCCGGCCCACAGTTCAACCGGCGAACCGTTGACAGCGAAGCTGAAGGCTTCCTGGCGCTGGGTCATGATCGCCGTCGGTCCAAGCGTGGTGCCGCCCGGGCCGTTCTGGTTGTCGAAGTAAGCGATCGCGGCGGGGCTGATCTCGGTGCCGCCGAAGGGGCTCCAGGCGACGCAACCGTGCTGCTGGGCAACAGTGTTGCGGCAGACGATGTTGCCGGCGCTGTTCACGACTGCATCCTGAGACAGGTTGAAGCGCGAGAACTGGCCGTTGACCGTGCCAGCAGCGCCGGCAGTGGTGCCACCGGTGCCGCCGACCAGCGGCGCGCCCGACAGCGGCATGTTGTAGATCTTGATCGAGGTGCTGTTTTCGCCGTGCTGGAAGTACGAGTCCCAGCTCCAGGTCTTGCCGAACAGATCGAAGGTGCCATTGCCACCCACGACGTAACGGCGCTGGGTGCGCAGCAGGAACATCTGCTGGCCGGTCTGGATGTTGGCCCAGTCGCTGGCGTAGCTGATGGCGTTGCCCGGATAGAAGGACAAGCAGTTCGCCTGGGTCTGGGTGTTGATCGGCGTGTTCGCGGCGAACGGCGACTGGCCGCCCGTGGCGTTGCGCTGGAACAGGCCCGTGCCCGGCAGGTAGGCGTTGTCGCAACGCAGGGTCATGCCGGTCTTGGACGAGTTGCCCTGGGCCGGAGTGTTCTGGGTGCGGCTGACGCCGTAGTTCAGGGTGGCGAAGATTTCCGTGGTCGGCGTCAGGTCATACGACAGGCGCATGTAGATGTCGCCGCGGGTGATCGGATCGACCAGGCCCTGGGTGAACTGGCGGGTAGTGTTCTGGTCACCCGGATCCTGCGGCGTACCAACGCAAGTGCCGTTGATCGAGTTCTGCAGCGTACCGGCGGCGTCCACATAGCAGGCGCCGGCCAGGTTCAACGAGAAGGCGTTGCCCTGCGGGTCGAACGCGCTGAACGCCTTCGGACCGGAGGTGATGCCGCCATAGGCGAAGTTCTGCGTGCTCTGGGTGATGTTGTAGTAGCTCGTGCGCGGCTGGCCGGCCGGGGTGGCGGCGTCCGTGCCGTAAGCAGCCTGGCCGGAGATGCGGCCGATGTTGCGGCCACCGATGTTGACGGCCTGCGCGCTGTGCTGCTGCGCCTGCGGGAAGCGGGGCAGAAGACCATCGCTGTAGGAGTATTCGGCGGCGATCGAGAAGTGCGCACGGCCGCCCAGGAAGGAGGTACCGGCAGCAGCCTGGAACAGGGTCTGGCCCATGTCGCCGTAGGTCGACAGACCAGCCGAGGCATTCATCTTGAAGCCTTCGAACTTCTTGTCCGTCACGAAGTTGATCACGCCCGCGACCGCGTCCGAGCCCCAGGAGGCCGAGGCACCGCCGGTCACAACGTCAACGCGCTGGATCAGCATCTGCGGCATCTGCGAAACGTCAACGGCGCCGTTGAAGTTACCGCCGATGACGCGCTGGCCGTCCAACAGAACCAGGGTACGCAGCGGCGACAGGCCGCGCATACCGAGCGCGGACAGACCGATCAGGCCGGTCGTGGTCGAACCGGTATTGTAGCTCACGCCGGTCGAACCCTGGAGGGCGGGCAGCTCGGTGATCGCGTTGAAGATGTTGGGCTTGGCCGAAGCTTCGAGGTCGGCGGCGCTCACGACGGTGGTCGGGGTCGGAGCATTGAAGCCGGCAGCCTGCAAGCGGCTGGACGACACAACGACCGACTCGACGCCTTCCTGCGCCATCGCAGCACCAGCGCTCAGCGCCAGAATGGCAGCGCTGCCCGCGAGACGCGCACGAGTCTTCGTCAAACCGTAATTCATAGGATATTCCCCCTGGACGTTTTTCTACCGGCACGATGCCGGACTACAGCCGGTTGGATAGCAGACGACCGCGCCGCTAATCGAGAGAATATTCGCGAAAAATGCCGTCTTCAGACGTGGAAAGGGGCGAACGTCACATTATTGCCACGGCAAAAGTCAGCCAATTTTATGTTGCAGCGCACAGTAAGAAGTTAGAACCGTTCAAGGCCGCGGCTCTGAAATCGCTTAAAATCCAATGTTTCCGGGCCTTCCAGCGATGCAGTCCGCTACGCCGTCAAGCCCGGCACTCTTTATCGCTATTATATAAGTAGACCGCCTGCCCTTCGCGGAATCGAGAATATCCGTGTACGGATAGCCGCCAGTTGGGCGGCGAATGGGCGGCTGAGTCGGAAAATCGCACTGAGTCTGCTGCAATTGCCGTCCAGAAAGGGCCGCTTTAGCGTCAGGAAAGCCTGCCCGGCCGTTAACAAAGATGAACGGCCGCCAGAATCCGATTCGAGACAGCAGCCAAGGAGCCAGATCCGCATGAAACAGCACCAGATCCTTGCCGCCGCGATACTGCTTGCGGGCGGGCTGCAGGCAGGAGCCCAAACCGCCAAGCCCGCGCTCTACACCGCGGAGCAGGCGCAAGCGGGCGCCGGCATCTATGCGCAAGCCTGCGCCAGCTGTCATGGCGGCGCTCTGGAAGGCGGCGGTGCACCGGCGCTCAAGGGCGCGGCCTTCGCCGAACGGGCGGTGGCGCAGGGCATGACGCCGCAATCGCTTTATGACGTCGTGGCCTTCACCATGCCGCAGGTCGATCCCGGCGGGCTCAAGCCGGAAGAATATACCGCGCTGGTCTCTTTCATTCTGCAGCAGAATGGGTATCCCGCCGGAACAACGCTGCTCGCGCCAAATGCGCCGGGCATGAAGGAAACCAAGGTCACACCCTGATGGACACCAAGATCAAAACCATTCTCGAAGGCATCTCCACCGCCACGCTCACAACGGTGCTTTTGAAAAAAGGGCTGCGCAATGTCTGGCTGCGCCACGCCTTTCCCAAACAGCCCAATCAAAAACGCCTCGTGGGAACGGCCTTCACGCTGCGCTTTGTGCCGGCGCGCGAAGATCTGGCCACGCCGGCCAGCTGGGCATCACCGATATCGACGCGCACGGCGATTGAAGCGATGGAAGAAGGCGTGATCGCGGTGGCCGATGCGATGGGCGTCACAGATGCCGGCATTTTCGGCGACATTCTCTGCGCCCGCATGGCAAAGCGCAAAGTCGCCGCCCTCATCACTGACGGCGTGATGCGCGACATGGAAGGCGTGCTGGCGACGGGCCTGCCGGTATGGTGCGCG
The DNA here is from genome assembly GCA_040387395.1 of Pseudomonadota bacterium. Lineage (GTDB taxonomy): Bacteria > Pseudomonadota > Alphaproteobacteria > Micropepsales > Micropepsaceae > Rhizomicrobium. The sequence goes on from JAZKDV010000185.1 coordinate 7,272, forward strand.
GGCGCCGCGGCGCCGCCATCGGTGGCGGGGCTGACGTTTGTGAACTGGCAAGAACCCATCGCCTGCGGCGGCGTGGCGGTGTTTCCCGGCGATACCATCGTGGCGGATGGCGATGGTGCGGTGGTGATCCCGCAGGCGATGTTGGCCGAAGTCACGGACATGGCGGCGGTACAGGACGCCCAGGAATCCTGGATCATGGGCGTAGTGCTGTAGGGCGTGCCCCTGCCCGGCCTTTACCCGCCCAATGACGAGAACAAGGCGAAATACGCCGCCTGGCGCAAGGATAATAAAAACTAGCTCGGATCGTTTAACAGGGTGGTGTAGGCGGCTTCCAGATTGCGCGTGAAGCGCGCCGTGTCGAACAGCGCAGTTGTCCGACGGTTTCGCGCCAATTTTTCTTTCACGGCGGCCAGCGCGCCGCGGTCGGTCGCCAATTTCAGCGCCAGCGTCTCATAGCTTTCCAGATCGGATGCGACCAATTCGGGCAATCCCGCAGCGGTCAGGATGCTGGCGGCGACGCGGGCGGGAAAGGAACGTCCCGGCGCGGTGACCAGGGGAAGTCCGGCCCACAGCGCGTCGCTGGCGGTGGTGTGGGCGTTGTAAGGCAGTGTATCCAGAAACAGGTCTGCTAGCTGTTGGCGCGCCAGATGCAGTTCCGGCGTGGTGCGGGAGGCAAAAATCAGTCGCTCCGGATCAATGCCGCGCGTCTCAGCCTCCCGCCGGAAATTGGCGCGGATGGCGTCATTGCCCTGCAGCAGCCACAGCACACTGCCGTCCACCTTGCCCAGCAGCCGCATCCAGCTGTCGAACATCGGCGCTGTGACCTTCCAGTTGTGGTTGAAGCAGCAGAACACGAACGCATTTTGCGGCAAGCCTGCTTCGAGCCGTGACGGTGGCGGCAGCACTTCGTTCCTAGTGTCAGTGACCCACAACGTATCGGGCATCGCCACGATCTTTTCGCTGAAGAAGAGGTCCTGATCCGGCGGCACCACCATCCGGTCGGCGATGATGGCGTCAATGAAGTCCGACCCCGAAGTGCCGGGATAGCCCATATACTTGACCTGTACCGGTGCGGGCCGGTGCGCCAGAACCCAGGGCCGCGCCCCGCTGGTATGGCCGCCCAGATCCACTGCGATGTCGATTTCCCATTCCTTGAGCAAGCTGGCGACCTCACGGTCGGTCTGCAGGCGCGCGTCGTGGAAATGGTCGAAGGCGGTTATCAACCGCTGGCGCATGGCGCTGCCGTCATCAGGACCGAAGGACACGGCGGTAATCTCGAAGCGCTCGCGGTCGTGGCGCTCGAACATCTCCACCGTCAGGGCGGCGGTGACATGCCGGTGAAAGTCCGCCGAGAGATACGCCACCCGAATTTTGTCATGGCCATAGCGCTCGCCTTTCCACAGCGGCGGCACGGGCCCAGGACCAGTCTGGCGCACGTAATTCTGCGAACAGCGCAGCTGCAGTTCGTTGTCGTCGCAGTAGCCCATCAGCACAAAGGGCTGGACCACGGACTTGGCCGCCAGCACATCGGCCTTGAGTATATCGGCCAGCCGGGCAGAGCGCGTCCAGTCGCCGACGTTCATGGCGGCATTGGCGAGCCCGCTCAGAGCATTGGGATGATCGGGCGCGGCTGCCAGCGCCTGTTCGTAGCTCTCCAGCGCCTCCTGGGGATGGCCCATTTCCAGCAGCGCATTGCCGCGATTGTACAGCGCG
>JAZKDV010000185.1:8994-25479 GCA_040387395.1 Pseudomonadota bacterium
GCGTCGGCAAAGCCGGGACGTACCGACAGCGCCGCGGAAAAATCGCCCAGCGCCTCATCCGGCCGCTGCATGTTCAGCAGCGCAATACCACGGTTGTTCAGCGCTTCGGCGTGCCGGGGGACCAGTCTGAGGATACTTTCGCAATCCTGCAGGGCCTCCTGCCACCGGCCCTGCCGGCAAAATACGATTCCCCGGTTGTTCAGGGCCTCGATAAAACGCGGCTGAATCCGCAAGGCCTGATCGTATGCCGCCAGCGCCTCATCCAGCCGGCCCAATCTCTGGAGCACTCCTGCGCGGCTGCTCCACATCTCGACTGCGGATGGATTGAGCGCCAGAAGATGATCGAAGCCTGACAAGGCTTCTTCCAGAAGACCCTTCTCACGCAGCGCGCAGGCGCGATTGTAAAGGGCGATGGCGTCGTCCGGATTCAGGGAGAGTGCGACTTCGTAGCTCGACAGTGCCGCGTCGAAATTCTTCATGGCATAGTGCGCATTGCCCAGACCGTGAATGGCCGACAGCTTGTCCGCCTGAATGTCCAGCGCCCTGCCATAACTCAGCAAGGCCTGATCCGGCCGGCCAAGCGCGCTCAAGACATCTCCATGGTCGCTCAGCGCGTCTGCGGAACCGGGATCAATGGCTATAGCCGTCGCAAGGCAGGTCAACGCTTCGGAAAAACGGCCCTGCTGCGCCCGCAACAGGCCGAGCTTGCGATTTGCGATAAAATCCACGGATGCAGACATCGAACATTTTTATTACTACCCGTGTATTCTTTTCCACTATGTTACTTGGAGTAACATTGAATTTTATTTCATGTTCGAGTGGCGGGACCATCGGCCGCACGCAAACCGGCGTAGCGGCCGGGCGCGCTATTCCTTGATGAAGTCGCGCAGCCGTCCATAGCTGCGCTCGATGTGGCGGCGCATGGCGCTTTCCGCCGCCGCGCCGTCGCGCGCGCGGATCGCCGCGATCACTTCGTCATGTTCATGCACCGCCTCTTCCGCGATCTCGCTGCGGAAACAGGAGCGGAAGATGTGGACATGGATATGCAGGCGCGCCAGCGAATCCGCGATCAGGTGATTGCCGCCGCCCTGGGCGATCAGCTTGTGAAATTCGGTGTCCATGTCGGCAAAGCCGTCATGCGACGGCGCCTTGTCGCCGCTGACAGCGCGAAGACTTTCCACGTCGCTTTCCGCCATCGCATCGGCCGCCTTGCGCGCTGCATGCGGCTCGACCAGCAGGCGGAATTCGAACAGTTCGTCGAGCTGGGCGCGGTCCATGCGCGGCGCGGTGGCATAGCCGGTGAAGTGTTTCTTGCTGACCAGCCCGTTGGCTTCCAGCATCGACAGCGCTTCACGGATCGGCGTCTGCGACACGCCCAGTTCGCGCGCCAGGCTGTCGACCGAAACACGCGTATCGGGCGGCAGCTTGAGCGACATGATGTCGGCGCGGATCCGGCGATAGACCTCTTCCGCCAGTCCCGACGGACGAGCGATTTGCCGATCTGCTGCTGCCTCTACCGCCGACATAACCGGAACTTTCCCACAGAAAGGCTGGATTTTGCCATTGACCGGGTAGAGCATAACTCATACGGTCCGCCAATCCTATAGGATATTTGATCCGTATGCTGGCTTCTGTCGAGCAAGTCCGAGAACTGGCCGAGGGCATCCTGATCGCCAATGGCGTGCCGGCGGATCATGCCCGCACCCAGGCGGGCCTCTTTATTGAAGCTGAGATGCGGGCGATCCCCAGCCACGGCCTGCTGCGCCTGCGCCGGGTGATCGAGCGCATTCATGCCGGCCTGTCGGTGCCGGGCACCAGCGGCAAGCAGGTCTGGACCGCGCGCAGCTTCCTGGCGGTGGACGGGGAACGCGGCCTGGGTCCGGTCGTCGCCATGGCGGCGCTAGACACCATCGTGCCGCGCGCGCAAGCCGACGGCATCGCCATCGCCGCGATCCGCAACACCAATCATCTGGGCGCGCTGGCCTATTACGCCGAGCATGTCGCCAATCTGGGCCTGACCTGCATCTCGCTCACCATTTCCGAAGCGCTGGTCCATCCCTATGGCGGGCGCAAGGCGATGATCGGCACCAATCCCATCGCCATCGGCGTGCCCTCCTCGCGCCATCCCATGGTGCTGGACATGGCCACCGGCCTTGTCTCGATGGGCAAGATTCACGACCACGCCAATCGCGGCGCGCCTATCCCGCTGGGCTGGGCGCTGGATGAGAATGGCGATCCCACCACCGATGCCAGCGCCGCCAAGAAAGGCGCCATCGCCCCGTTCGGTGGTCCCAAGGGCTATGCGCTGGGCATCGCCTTTGAAGTGCTGGTTGCGAGCCTGGCGGCTTCTGCCATCGGCACCGATGTCAAAGGCACGCTGGATTCGGTGAATGTCAGCAACAAGGGCGACCTCTTCATCGTTATCGCGCCGCCGCACGCCGAGGCCGCCAAGGCACTGGTGACGGATTATCTCGACAGCATCCGCGCCGCGGCGCCAGCCGATCCGGAGCATCCGGTGCTGGCGCCGGGCGACCGCGCCCACAAGGTGCGGGCGCAATCGGAAAAACGCGGCGTCTATCTCGACGACGGCTTGTGGGACGACCTGCAAAAGCTGTCGGCGGAATCTGAAAAAAGGAAAACGACATGACCGGTATCTTCGGCGCCCTGCGCCTTCCCGCTTCGGTGATCTTCGGCTCCGGCCAGCGCGCCGCGATCGGCATGATGACCGCCCAGATCGGCAAGCGCGCCTTGATCTGCACCGATGCGCGGCTGGGTAATGATCCCCAGTTTAAAGCCATCGTCGCCGACATCGAAGCCAATGGCGTCGCGACCAAGGTCTATGACCGCACCGAGGCCGACCTGCCGATGGAAGGCATTTCCGGCTGCGTCGAAGAATGCGCCGACTTCAAGCCCGATGTGGTGCTGGGCATCGGCGGCGGTTCCTGCATGGACATGGCCAAATGCGTGGCGGTGTTGCTGCAGCATGGTGGTTCGCTGCGGGACTATTATGGCGAGAACAAAATTCCCGGCCCGGTGGCGCCGGTGATCGCGGTGCCCACCACCTCCGGCACCGGCTCGGAAGTGACCCCTGTGGCGGTGATCGCCGACACCGAGCGCGGCACCAAGGTGGGCATTTCCAGCCCCTATCTGATCCCCCGCGTGGCGGTGTGCGATCCTGAACTGACCGTGTCCTGCCCGCCGGGCCTGACCGCCGTCAGCGGCGCCGACGCCCTCACCCATGCCATCGAAAGCTTCACCGCCGCCCGCCGCGACGTGACGCCCGACCTGACCGTGAAAAACGTGTTCGTGGGCAAGAACATCCTGTCCGACACCTTCGGCCTGCTGGCGCTGAAGAATATCTTCCAGGCGCTGCGCACCGCGGTGAAGGACGGCAAGAACATCCAGGCGCGCGAGCAGATGATGCTGGCCTCGCTAGCCGCCGGCTGCGCTTTTGGTGCTGCCGGAACTGCCGCCGCCCACGCCATCCAGTATCCGGTCGGCAACGAAACCCACACCCCGCACGGCATGGGCGTGGCGCTGCTGATGCCCTATGTGATGGAGTTCAACCGGTCTTCCTGCGTGCCGGCTTTCGCCGAAATCGGCCGCGCCATCGGCCTGACCGGCACCGACGAGGAACTGTCGCGCAAGCTGATCGACGAAGTCGCCAGCCTCCTGAAAGACATCGGCATTCCGGTGACGCTCAAGGACCTGGGCCTGCCGGAAGACAAGCAGGACTGGACGGCGGAAAGCGCCATCGGCGCCGCCCGCCTGGTCAACAACAATCCCCGCAAGCTGGACTTGGACGCCATCAAGGCCATCACCCGCGCCGCCTATTCGGGCGACCGCGCCACGCTTGCTTCGTAATTCGCCAGCAGAGAGACCAATGACCAACACCGTCACGATCCCCACGCCCAAGACCGGCCCCGCCCCCTTCCCGATCCCCACCGACCTGTGGATCGGCGGCAAATGGGTGGAAGCCGCCAGCAAGAAGCGCGTCGACGTCTTCGATCCCTCGACCGGCAAGAAGATCACCGATGTCGCCGACTGCGACGCGGCCGACGCGCTGGCCGCGGTGGACGCCGCCGACAAGGCGGCCGCCGCCTGGGCCGCGACCACGCCGCGCTTCCGCGCCGAGATCCTGCGCAAATGCTATGAGAAGATCGTCGAGAATATCGAATGGCTGGCCTATCTGATCAGCCTGGAAAACGGCAAGGCGCTGCCCGATGCGCGCGCCGAAGTGCTGTATGCCGCCGAATTCTATCGCTGGTACGCCGAGGAATGCTGCCACGTGCTGGGCGAGATCGCCCTGGCGCCGGCCAGCGGCGCGCGCATCCTGGTGCAGTACCAGCCGATGGGCATCGCGCTCTTGATCACGCCCTGGAATTACCCGGCGGCGATGGCCACCCGCAAGATCGCCCCCGCGCTGGCGGCCGGCTGCACCATTGTGCTCAAACCCGCCACCGAAACGCCGCTCACCGCCTTTGCCGTCGCCCAGATCATGCATGACTGCGGCGTGCCGGCGGGCGTTGTGAACGTCGTCACCACCGGCAAGGCCAGCCCGCTGTCCAAGGCGGTGCTGCACGATCCGCGCGTGCGCAAGATTTCCTTCACCGGCTCGACACCCGTGGGCCGCGCCCTGCTGCACGAAGCCGCCGACCAGGTGGTTTCCTGCGCCATGGAGCTGGGCGGCAACGCGCCCTTCATCGTCTGCAAGGACGCCAACCTGAACGACGCGCTGGACGGCGCCATGCTGGCCAAGATGCGCAACAGCGGCGAAGCCTGCACCGCCGCCAACCGCTTCTATGTCCATCAGGACATCTACAAACCTTTCACCGACGGCATGGTCGAGCGCATGTCCAAGATCAAGCTGGGCGAAGCCACCGATCCGGAATCCACTTTGGGCCCGATGGTGAACGAGAAATCCGTCGCCAAGATCGCCGAACTGGTGGACGACGCCGTCGCCAAGGGCGCCAAGCTGCTGCTGGGCGGCCAGCGCCTCAACCGTCCGGGCTATTACTATCCGCCCACCGTGCTGTCGGACGTGCCGGACAATGCCGACATGATGAAGGAAGAAATCTTCGGACCGGTGGTCTCGCTGCAATCCTTCACCGACGAGGCCGAAGCCATCCGCAAAGCCAACGACACCGAGTATGGCCTGGCGGCCTACGTCTATACCCAGGACCTCAAGCGCGGCATGCAGATCTGCGAAAAGCTCGAAGCCGGCATGCTGGGCCTCAATCGCGGCCTGATGTCGGACCCGGCGGCGCCGTTCGGCGGCGTCAAGCAGTCGGGCCTGGGCCGCGAAGGCTCGCACCATGGCCTGATCGAGTTCTGCGAGATCAAGTACGTTTCGACGAACTGGTAAGTCCTAAGACGAACAGGATACTTCCAGTTCGCACATGTTTGGCGGCGGCGGAGCGGCAAAGGCTTCGTCGCCGTCATGCGTTTCAAACGGCGCCTGCATCAGCCTGAAGATGCGGTCCAGGGTGGCGATGTCATTACTGTCCTCCACCGCCCGGATCGCGGTTTCGGCCACCCAGTTGCGCAGGACATACTTGGGATTGATGCGGTCAAGGCCCGACAAGTCTTCGCTTTCGGTGCGCACCCGGTAGCGCGACAGCCAGGCCTCCGCGTCCGCATTGGCCTCGCCGAACAGCTTCAGCCAGTCCGCGTCTTGGCCGCCCAAGTTGCGGAACGACAGCGTGTAGTCGGCCCGGGTCTTGTTCATCAGCCCCAGCAAACCACCGATCAGCTTGTTGTCGCCTTCCACTTCGTGCGTCAGCCCCAGCTTGGCCCGCATCAGGCCGTGATAAGTGCCGCCGAAATGGCCTTCGAATGTGGCCAGCTTCTCGATCAATGTTTCGGTCGGGATCAGGTCGGACAGCGCCAGCGCCAACGCGCGCAGATTCCAATGCGCGATCACCGGCTGGTTGATGAAGCTGTAGCGGCCCTGGGTGTCGGTGTGATTGCAGATGAACTGCGGATCATAGGCATCCAGGAAGCCATATGGCCCGTAATCGAGGGTCAGGCCCAGGATGGACATATTGTCGGTGTTCATCACGCCATGGGCAAAGCCCACTGCCTGCCACTGCGCCACCATCACGGCGGTGCGCCTCACCACCTCGCCGTACCAGGCGGCGTGGTCGCCGACCATGTCGGGGAAGTATTCCGCGATGACATGATCGGCCAGAACGCGGACCTTGTCCTTTTCGCCGCGATGGAAGAAGTGCTCGAAATGGCCGAAGCGCACATGACTGCGCGCCAATCGGGTCAGCACCGCCCCGGGCTCGGGCGTCTCGCGCACCACCGTCTCGCCCGTCGCCACGATGGCCAGAGCGCGGCTGGTGGGAATATTCAGCGCCGCCATCGCTTCGCTGCAAAGATATTCGCGGATGGTGGAGCGCATTACGGCGCGGCCATCGCCGAAGCGTGAATAAGGTGTTTTGCCTGCGCCCTTGAGCTGGATGTCCCACAATTCGCCGTCACGGTTGCGCGCCTGCCCGATCATCAACGCGCGGCCATCGCCGAGCTGCCCCGCCCAGACGCCGAACTGGTGCCCGGAATAGACCATCGCCAGCGGCGAGAAGTTTTCCAGCGGCGCATGGCCTGACACAACCTCGACAAAACGCGGATCGTTGAACACAGCCGGATCGAGATCGAGCAGCGCGGCGGCGGATGGATTGGCGTGGATCAGGCGCGGGCGCTCGCCCACCCTCTCGGCGGGCATTTTGGTGTAAAAATCATCCGGCAGGCCGGCATAGTGATTTTCGAGGGCAAGGCCGAAATCGGACATGGCTACCTAACGCGCAAGGGCTGCGCCGGGCTGCCCGCCCGCGCGCTTGAGCGCCTGTATGCAATTTTCCAGCTCACCGAGGAACCGCGAACGGTCCTGTTTGCCGAAACCGGAATGATGGGTCTGGCCGCCGGGGGTGAGTTCGCGCAGGTGCCGGCTGAGTTCCCGCATCCCCAGCGCCATGCCGATGCCTTCGGCCGTGAACGGCTTGCCGTTGGGCCCCAGCACCCGGGCGCCCTTGTCCAGGCAGCGCGAGGCCAGCGGAATGTCGGCGGTGATGCAGATATCGCCGGCGGCGATATTCTCGACGATCCAGTCATCCGCGGCATCCGCCCCTTCGGCCACGGTGACATGGCGCAGGAGCGGATTGGCCGAGGGACGCAGGCCCCCATTGCTGACGATGGTGACGGCCAGGCCATGCCGGGCCGCCACCTTTTCGACTTCCGCCTTTACCGGGCAGGCGTCGCCGTCAACAAAGATTGCCGTCAAGGATTACCTGCTTACTTGCCTTCGGCGCGGCGCGCCGAACTGTCCTTGCCGCGATGCCAGTGCGGGCGCGAACCGTTGCGCTTGGCCGGGGCATGGGGATCGCCATGCGGCAGGCCATCGCGGCCACCGCCCGGCTTGTGTCCACCAGCCTTGTGGCCGCCGGGCTTGCCGCGGCCGCCACGATTGTGACCGTGCGGACGGCGCGGTTCTTCCTGCTGCTGGCGCTGTTCGGCCGTCAGTTCCGGCAGGTCATGCGCCACCAGTTCGATCTTCATGCGGATGATGCGCTCGATGTCGCGCAGATAGCTGCGCTCCGAGGCGTCGCAGAAGCTGATCGCGATGCCTTCGGTACCGGCGCGCGCGGTGCGGCCGATGCGGTGGACATAGCTTTCCGGCTCGTTGGGCAGTTCGTAGTTGATCACATGAGTGATGTAATCCACGTCGATGCCGCGGGCGGCGATGTCGGTCGCCACCAGCACGCGCGCCTTGCCGGTCTTGAACATGTCGAGGGCCCGCTGGCGGGCATTCTGTGACTTGTTGCCGTGAATGGCTTCCGCCACCACGCCGGTGCGCGACAGCTGCTCGGCAACCTTGTTGGCGCCATGCTTGGTGCGCGTGAAGACGATGACCTTGTTCATCGACACGTCTTTCAGCAGCTCGTTGAGCAGCTGGCGCTTCTGCTGGGTCGGCACGAAATACATCTTCTGCGCGACGCGGTCGGCGGTCTTGCCCTGCGGCGCGACCTCGATACGCTCGGGCTGGCGCAGCATGTCGTGGGTCAGCTTGACGATATCGTCCGGCATGGTGGCCGAGAACAGCATCGACTGGCGCTCGCGCGGCAGCATCGCCACCAGCTTGCGCACGTCGCGGATGAAACCCATGTCCAGCATGCGGTCGGCTTCGTCGACGATGAAAGTGTTCACCGCATCGAGGCGGATCATCTTCTGCTGCACCAGGTCGAGCAGACGGCCCGGGGTGGCAACAAGCACGTCGACGCCCTTGGCCATGTTCTTGATCTGTGTGTTCTGGTTCACGCCGCCCAGGATCACCGTCATCCGAAGATTCAGGTGGCGGCCATAGGTGCGCAGCGCTTCTTCAATCTGCACCGCCAGTTCGCGGGTCGGCGCCAGGATCAGCGCCTTGGCCTGCTTGGGCTGGGGCGGGACATGGCCGATGGAAAGCTTCTGCAGCAGCGGAATGCCGAAGGCGGCGGTCTTGCCGGTGCCGGTCTGGGCGATGCCCAAAAGGTCCTTGCCGGACATCAGCGCCGGGATGGCGCGGGTCTGGATCGGGGTCGGGGTGGTGTAATTCTCTGCGCTAAGGGCGCGGAGGATCGGCTCGGCAACGCCAAGCGATTCAAAAGTCACGTCAGTCACAAAAGTCCTTAAAAACCGTGGGAACGCGCCAAAAGGCACGGGTTTACGGCTGGTTGCCGTCTTCCACGCACACTGGAGGGAACGGAGGTCATAGCTGGGATCCGGCGGTGCTAGCGTCAGAGGACGCCTTGTGCGGTCGCAAGCGGATGGCCGGTATATCGGGATGTTCGCCCTTAATGTCAACCCATGATTGCTGCGACGCAGCAAAGTCGTAACATTTGTGCCCTTAACCCCGTTGCGGGGTGGGGGTTTCTATAGGCACTATGTCGCAGTCGCCCCCGCGCAGCCGGGACCAGGGGCGTGTTTGGGGTGTCCAGCCGGCATGGGGTGTGGCGTCGGTTCTCATGGCTTACGGCAACAACGAGTCCAAACCTATTTCGCAGGCATCTGCGAAGGGCAAGGTTAAGTGGTTTAATGCCACTAAAGGTTACGGCTTCATCACCCTGGACAATGGCGGCGACGCCTTCTGTCACGCATCGGCGCTTCAGGCGACCGGGCATAGCGATGTGCAGCCAGGCACCAGCATTGTCTGCGATCTCGCCGACTCCCAGCGCGGCCTGCAGGTGGTGGCGGTTCACAGTGTCGATATCTCCACGGCGGAAGCGCCCAGCCGCGCCCCGCGCGGCGACCGTTTCGGCGGCGGCGGCGGTGACCGCTTCGGCGGCGGTGGCGGTGGGTATGGCGGCGGCGGTTACGGCGGCGGAGGACATCGCGACAGCGGCCCCTCCGGCCCCATGGTCGAAGGCAAGGTCAAGTTCTTCAACGACCAGAAGGGCTTTGGTTTCGTGATGCCCGACAGCGGCAGCGGCGACATCTATCTGCACGCCAGCGCCTTGCGGCGTTCCGGGGTGCAGGCGGTCGAACCCGATCAGCGCATCCGCTATTCGACGCGCCAGGGCAACAAGGGCGTGGAAGTCGACAAGGTCGAAATTATCTAAACCGTGCTCGAACTTCGTCCCAACTGCGAGTGCTGCGACAAGGACCTGCCGCCCGGCGCGGCGGACGCCATGATCTGCAGCTTCGAATGCACCTTCTGCCGCGACTGTGTTGAAATCCGGCTGGGCGGCGCCTGCCCCAATTGCGGCGGCAACCTGACGCCGCGCCCTATCCGCCCGGAAAATAAGCTGGCGAAAAATCCGCCCTCTATCATGCGCGTCCTCAAGAAGGACTGCGCCGCCTAAGCCTGTGCCAGGCCCGGGACCACATCCGGGTCGCTCTCGACCTCTTTCAGCTTTTCGCGCGCCGCGGCGGCTTCGCGCTGCTTGTTCCACATCGAGGCGTAATGGCCGTTCTGCGCCAGCAACTGCTCGTGGCGTCCGCGCTCGATGATGCTGCCATGGTCCAGCACCAGAATCTCGTCGGCGTCGATCACGGTGGAAAGACGGTGGGCGATCACCAGGCTGGTGCGGTTGCGGGAAACCTCGTTCAGCGCCCCCTGGATTTCGCGTTCGGTGCCGGTGTCCAGCGCGGACGTCGCCTCGTCCAGCAGCAGGATCGGCGGGTTTTTCAGAATCGTGCGGGCGATGGCGACGCGCTGCTTTTCGCCGCCCGACAGTTTCAGCCCGCGCTCGCCCACCATGGCGTCATAGCCCTGCGGCAGGTGGGTGATGAACTTGTCGATCTGGGCCAGCCGCGCGGCCTCCTGAATATCGGCTTCGTCTGCACCGATCCGGCCATAGGCGATGTTGTAGCGCACCGTGTCGTTGAACAGCACCGTATCCTGCGGGACGATGCCGATGATGCTGCGCAGAGATTCCTGCGTCACGTCGCGGATATCCTGCCCGTCAATGGTCACGCTGCCGCTCTTGATGTCGTAAAACCGGTACAGGATGCGACTGATGGTGGACTTTCCCGCACCCGACGGCCCTACGATCGCCACCGTCTTGCCCGCCGGCACCGTGAAGCTGATGCCCTTGAGCACAATGCGTTCGGGATCATAGGCGAACACCACATTGTCGAATTTGATTTCGCCGCCCGACACCGCCAGAGGTTTGGCGCCGGGCTTGTCCTGCACTTCCAGCGGTTGGCCCAACAGGCGGAACATCGCTTCCATGTCCACCAACCCCTGCGTGATCTCGCGATAGACCGTGCCCAGCAGGTTCAGCGGCTGATAGAGCTGGATGATGATCAGGTTGGCGGCGACGAACTGGCCCAGCCGCACCTCGCCCGACTGCACCATCATGGCGGCCAGCACCAGCACCACGCCCTGCCCGATCGCCATGATCGCCGCCTGGCCGGTGTTGAGGATGGAAAGCGACACCTGCGACTGGATCGAAGCGCGGGAATATTTCTCCATCGAGACGTCGAAGCGCTGGGTCTCGTGCTTTTCGTTGTTGAAATACTTGACGGTCTCGAAATTCAGCAGCGAGTCCACCGCCTTGGTGTTGGCGTCGGTGTCGGACTGGTTCATCTCGCGGCGGAAGGCGATGCGCCAGCGGGTGATGGCGAAGGTGAACCAGGTATAGGCCACCACCATGGCGATGGCGGTCAGCGCCACCCAGATGTTGAAGATGTAGAACAGCATGCCGCTGTAAATCAGCACCAGGAAGATAGTGGGAAAGATGCTGAACAGGGCAAAGGACAACAGCGTGTCGATGCCCTTGGTGCCGCGTTCGATCACGCGGCTCAGCCCGCCGGTCTTGCGCTCCAGGTGAAAGCGCAGCGACAGGGTGTGGACATGCGAGAAGGTCTCCACCGCGACTTCGCGCATGGCGTGATACTGTACCTGCGCGAAGACGCCGTCACGCAGCTGGGCGAAGGCCTGCATCATGATGCGTGACATGGCATAGGCGGCGATCAGCGCCGCAACCACCGCGATGCTGGCGCGCGCGGGCGTGGTGCCGAATTCGTCCACGGCCGCACCCAGGAATTGCTGCGAGATGGTGGTGGTGCCGATCGCCAGGATCAGGAAGAAAATGGAAATGATGACCCGCGCCTTGAGGTCGGGCCGGCCCTTGGGCCACAGGTAAGGCATCAGCCGCCACAGCGGCTTGAAGGACGGCGCGCCGTTACCCTCTTCTACCGGATGCGCCACGCTATTGGCCCATATCCCCACCGCCGAAGGTGACAAAGCCTGCGATCATTGCGAGCAGGGCCACGGCCCCCAATATAAGCAACCAACGCGGCACGCACTTCTCCTTTGGCTTTCGGCGGTGAACCTGTTTAGGAAGATGCCACAACTGGCGCAACCCTGCTGGCACCATGGACAAGACCGACATCCCGAAAAACCGCCCCGCGATCTGCGTTTTCTGCGGGTCTTCCTTTGGCACAGACCCCGCCTTCCGCGAGGCCGCCCGCAAGCTGGGCGCCGGCATTGCGCAAATGGGCGCGCGCATGGTGTTCGGCGGCGGTTCGCCGGGGCTGATGGGCGAAACCGCCAAGGCGGCGCGCGAGGCGGGAACTCCGGTCGAGGGTATCCTGCCTGGTTTCCTGCGGGACGTGGAACCGCCGCTGGCTGAGGGGGAGACCACCGAAATCGTGGACGACCTGTTCGTGCGCAAGCAGAAAATGATCGACCGCTCGGACGCCTTTATCGTGCTGCCGGGGGGCCTGGGCACCTATGACGAATTCTTCGAGGTGCTGACCGCCGCCCAGTTGGGCGTGCATTCCAAGCCGATCGCGCTGGTCAATGTGAAGGGCTATTTCGACGCTCTGGACGCACTGGTGCGCGACACGGTCAAGAAAGGTTTCGCCAGCGAAGGCGTGCTGGCGATGTATGCCATGGCCGACAGCCCGGAAGCCGCCCTGCAGATCATCAAAGACAGTCAGACCCGCGCGCCGTCTCGGTAGAGCTTGTAGATGATCGAATCCGTCAGCGCCTCGAACGAGGCATCGACGATATTCTCCGACACGCCGACCGTGGACCAGCGGTTGCCCTTGCCATCGGCGCTTTCCACCATGACACGGGTTACCGCCTCGGTGCCGCTGGTAAGGATACGCACTTTATAATCCACCAGCCGCAGGTCGCTGAGGAAGGGCGAGTATTTGCCCAAGTCCTTGCGCAGCGCCGCGTCCAGCGCGTTCACCGGGCCGTTGCCGGTGCCGACATTGACCAGTTCCTGCCCCGCCACGTTCAGCTTCACGGTGCCTTCCGACACGGTGGCGAAATCGCCCTTGGCATTCTTGCTGCGGTCCACCGTGACGCGGAAGGATTCCACCGCGAAATAGTCCGGCACCTGGCCCAGGGCGCGGCGGGCCAGAAGCTCGAAAGAGGCTTCCGCCCCGTCATAGGCATAGCCCTTGGCGGCAAGGCGCTTGATGTCTTCCAGCAGGCGCGCCACGCGCGGGTCCTTGGGATCGAGCGTGATGCCCGCTTCATCCAGCCGCGCCAGCACATTGGAACGCCCCGCCTGGTCCGACACAGGGATGATGCGCTCGTTGCCGACGCTCTCGGGCTGCACATGCTCATAGGTCGCGGGGTTCTTCAGCACCGCCGAGGAATGCAAGCCGCCCTTGTGCACAAAGGCCGAGGGTCCGACATAGGGCGCATAACGGTTGGGCGCGCGGTTGAGGATTTCGTCCAGCAGGCGCGAAACCGAGGTGATGCGCGCGAGATTCTCTTTCGACACGCCGGTCTCAAACTGCGAAGCAAAAGGCTCCTTCAACATCAGGTTGGGCAGCAGCGAACACAGATTGGCGTTGCCGCAGCGTTCGCCCAGCCCGTTCAGCGTGCCCTGAATCTGGCGCGCGCCGCCGCGCACCGCCGCCAGGCTGACCGCCACCGCCTGCTCGGTATCGTTATGGGCATGGATGCCCAGATTGGCCTTGGGCAATTTCGATTTGATTTCGCTGACCACCGCATAGACAGCTTCCGGCATTGTGCCGCCATTGGTGTCGCACAGCACAATCCATTGGGCACCGGCTTCATGGGCGGCGCGGATGCACGCCAAGGCATAATCCGGGTTCGCCTTATAGCCGTCGAAGAAATGCTCGGCGTCGAACAGGGCTTCGCGCTTTTTGGCGACGATGGCCTCCATCGAGCGGGCGATATTGTCGATATTCTCGTCGCGCGGAATTTCCAGCGCCACATCCACCTGGAAGTCCCAGGTCTTGCCCACCAGGCAGACCGCGTCGGCGGCCGCTTCCAGCACCGGCGCCAGTGACGGATCGTTGCCGGCGCTACGCCCCGAACGCGCCGTCATGCCGAAGGCGGTGAAGCGGGCATGCTTCAGCGAGGGGCGGTCGGCAAAGAAGGCGGTGTCGGTGGCGTTGGCGCCGGGCCAGCCGCCCTCGATGTAATCCACGCCCAAACTGTCCAGGGCGAGCGCGATCTGGCGCTTGTCCTCGGCGGAAAAATCCACGCCCTGGGTCTGCGCCCCGTCGCGCAGGGTGGTGTCAAAGATGAAAAGGCGCTCGCGGGTCATTTCTTCAATTCCCACGTCGTGCCCTGCGGCCCGTCTTTCAGCACGATGCCTCTGCCCAGCAATTCGTCACGGATGCGGTCGCTTTCGGCAAAGTTCTTGGCCTTGCGCGCCGCCAGCCGCGCTTCGATGGCGGCGGCGATGGCAGCGGTATCCACCTGGGTTTTCGCAGCGATCTTGAGCTGCACATTGGAGAAGCCCAGAAAGCCCAACCCGCCCGCCAACGCCATCTCGTCGGCCTGATGCAGCGAAGCAATGGCGGCGGGAGTGTTGAGATCGTCAGATAGCGCCTCGAAGAAGGCGGCGTTGGGCGCGGGGTCCACCAGCGGCTCGGTCACTTCATACCAGCGCTCCAGCGTCTTCCAGCTTTCCTTCAGACCGGCGAGCGTGAAATCGATCGGCTGGCGGTAATGCGTGCGCAGCATGTTGAAGCGCAGCACCTCGCCCGGCCAGTCGGCCAACAGGTCGCGGATGGTATAGAAATTGCCCAGGCTCTTGGACATTTTCTCGCCTTCCACCTGCAGGAAGCCGTTATGCATCCACACCTTGGCCAGAGGGTGGCCATGGTTGGCGCCTTCGCTTTGCGCGATCTCGTTTTCGTGATGGGGGAATTGCAGGTCGATGCCGCCGCCATGGATGTCGAAGGTCTGGCCCAGATACTCGCCGGCCATCGCGCTGCATTCGATATGCCAGCCCGGACGCCCGCGGCCCCAGGGCGAATCCCAACCCGGCAGCGCGTCTTCCGACGGCTTCCACAACACGAAATCCATCGCGTCCTTTTTATAGGGCGCCACTTCCACGCGCGCACCCGCCAGCATCTCGTCCAGGCTGCGGCGCGACAGCTTGCCGTAATCACCCTTGGAGGAGACGTCGAACAGTACATGGCCGTCAGCGGCATAGGCATGACCAGCGGCGATCAGCTTTTCGATGATCGTGATCATCTGCGCGATATGCTCGGTGGCGCGCGGCGAAACGCTGGGCGGCAGGTTGCCCAGCGCCGCGACATCTTCTTCATAGATGCGCGCGGTTTCTTCCGTCAGTTCGCGGATCGAGATGCCGCGCTCGGCAGCGCGCGCGTTGATCTTGTCGTCCACGTCGGTGATGTTGCGGACATAGGTGACATGACTGGCGCCATAGGTGTGGCGCAGCAGCCGGAACAGCACGTCGAACACGATGACGGGCCGGGCATTGCCGATATGGGCGAAGTCGTAAACCGTGGGGCCGCAGACATACATGCGGACCTTTTGCGCATCGAGCGGCGCAAAATCTTCCTTGGTCTTGGTCAGGGTATTGAAGAGGCGCAGGGACATCGGACGGCTCGCAAAAAAGAGAAAACGGATCAGGCAAACGGAATACGCGGCAGGTCAGCCGCTAATTCGAATTCCGCTTTGACACCAAATGATCACGCCGTCTGCCCTTTGAGCCGCGCCACACACTTGTCGCGCCCGATCAGGGGTAACAGTTTTTTGAGTTCGGGTCCATGCTCCAGCCCCGTCAGCGCCAGCCTTAACGGATGGAACAGGCCCCTGCCCTTTGCCCCGGTCTGGGCCGAGGTCGCCTTGGTCCAGGCGCCCCACGTTTCCTGGTCCCACGGCTCGGGCGGCAGCAGGCCGGCGGCGGCGGTGGCAAGCGCGGCATCCTCGATCACCGGCGTCACAGGGCCCGATACCAGCCGGGCCATTTCGGCGATGTCGCCCCGCTTGTTGAGGTTGGACTTGATCGCTTCCCAGAAGGCTTCGCCTTGCGGGACCGCTGCCGCCACCGCGCTGTAAGGCATGGCGTGCAAGGTACGGGCGTTCAGCGCCGACAATTCTTCGGTGACAAAGTGCGCCGGGGCGCGGCCGATCTTGGCGAAATCGAATTCCTCCGCCAACTCGCCCAAGGTCTGGCGCGGCTCAACCGGATCGGAGGTCCCGATCTTGGCGAGATAGGCCGCCACCGCCAGCGGCTCCATGCCCTCTTCACGCAACTGTTCCAGCGACAGCGATCCCAGCCGCTTGCTCAACGCCTCGCCGCCGGCGCCGACCAGCAGCGGGAAGTGGGCGAACTTTGGTATCTTCGCGCCCAGCGCCTGAAAGATTTCAATCTGCGCAGCGGTGTTGGTGACGTGATCTTCGCCGCGCACCACATGGCTGATGGCCATGTCGATATCGTCGGCCACCGACGGCAAAGTGTAGAGGAACGCGCCATCCTCGCGCACCAGCACCGGATCGGACATGGTGGCGGTGTCGATCTCGACAGGCCCGCGCACCAGGTCGGTCCAGCTGACCTTGCTGCGCGACAGCTTGAAGCGCCAATGCGGCTTGCGGCCCTCGCCTTCCCACTTCGCCTTGTTCGCCGGTTCCAGCGAAGCGCGGTTATAGATCGGCGGCAACTTGCGCGCCGCCTGCAACGAACGCTGGCGTTCCAGCTCGCCTTCGGTCTCAAAGCAGGGATAGATCCGTCCCGTCGCCTGGAGCTGGTAGAA
>JAZKDV010000186.1:0-4101 GCA_040387395.1 Pseudomonadota bacterium
CTGCTCGCGGCTGAAGACCCGGCCCGGATGCTGGATCAGGTGATCGAGCAGGCGGTATTCGGTGGGGCCCAGATGCACTTCGACGCCGCCGCGGCGCACCCGGTGAGCGGCGCGGTCCATTTCGATATCGCCCACCTGCACCACATCTTCGGCCAGTGAAGGACGGATGCGGCGCATCACGGCGCGCAGCCGGGCCAGAAGCTCGGTCATGGAGAAGGGCTTGGTGAGATAATCGTCGGCGCCGGTGTCCAACCCGCGGATACGGTCGGTTTCCTCGCCCCGCGCCGTCAGCATCAGGATCGGAACATTGCGGGTTTCCTGGCGGCTGCGCAGGCGGCGGCAAACCTCGATGCCCGACAGTTGCGGCATCATCCAGTCCAGGATCACCAGGTCCGGCTTTTCCTCGGCGGCGATCAGCAGGGCTTCCTCGCCATCACGGGCTTCCAGAACGCGGTAGCCTTCGCGCTCCAGGTTGTAGCGCAGCAGGGTGACCAGCGCGCCTTCGTCTTCGGCGACCAGGACGGTGGGCTTGCTCATGCGTGGCTCTCGTAAGGCACCGCGGTTTCGGACGTCGTATCCGCCTTGGGCCGGTTGTTGGCGAGATGGTCGGCGCGGACCATATGGTACACGACCTCGGCAATGTTGGTGCAATGGTCGCCGCTGCGCTCGATATTCTTGGCGACGAACAGCAGATGGGTGCAGAGCCCGATGGTGCGCGGGTCCTCCATCATGTAGGTCAGCAGCTCGCGGAACAGGCTGTTGTAGATCTCGTCGATCTCGCCATCGCGGTTCCAGACGGTTTCGGCTTCCTCGGCATTGCGGTTCGAGAAGGCATCCAGCACCTGCTTGAGCTGGTTCTGCGCCGCCTTGCCCATGCGCGCGAGACTTTGCGTCAGGCGGATCGGCGGTTCGCGGTTCAGCACCAAAGCGCGCTTGGCGATGTTCTTGGCCAGGTCGCCGATGCGCTCCAGTTCGGCGGCGGTCTTGATCGCCGCCAGCGTCTCGCGCAGGTCCACCGCCATGGGCTGGCGCAGCGCCAGCAGCTTCAGCGCGCGCTCCTCGATCTGCAGCTGCATTTCGTCGATGCGGGCGTCGCCGCCCACGGCGCGTTCGGCGGCCGCGCTGTCCCGGCGCGAAATGGCTTCGATGGCGCTGGCGAGCTGGGCTTCCGCCAGCCCCCCCATCTGCGCCACCAGCGCCGACAAGTTTTCAAGCTGCTCGCCAAAGGATTTGACAGTGTGGTCGGTCATCGCGGTCTTTCAGGTCGGATACGAGGCCGGGCTTACGGGCTTCACACCACTGCTATGCGACAGTTTTATAACATTTCCGTGACAGGCTCCGAGACGGGCGGAATTGCTGCATTTTCGACCGGCAAGGCGGGCAGAAAAACGGTGAAAACACTGCCTTCGCCCAGTTTGCTTTCAATACCCAGCCGGCCTTGATGACGGTTGACGATATGCTTGACGATGGCGAGGCCCAGCCCCGTGCCGCCGCGTTCGCGCGAACGCTTGACGTCCTCGCGGTAGAATCGCTCGGTCAGGCGCGGAATGGCGCTGGGCGAGATGCCGGCGCCCTCGTCGCGCACGGCCGCGAACAATAATGCGTCCTGCAGCCCCAGCGTCACCGTCACCTTGCCATTTTCCCGGCCATACTTGATGGCGTTGTGCACCAGGTTCTGGAACAGCTGCACCAGCTCGTCATGATCGCCCAGCACCGGCGGCAATCCGGGCGGGGCTTCCACCACCATGGTAATGCCGTCATCCGCCGCCAGCGGGGCGAGAGCCGCCACCGCCTGGCGCACCACGCCTTCCAGCTCGATGCGTCCTTCGGGCGGGACATGCTCGTTCATCTCGATGCGGGTGAGCGACAGCAGATCCTGGATCAGCCGGCGCATGCGCGCGGTTTCGGTCGCCATGATTTCCAGGAACTGTTCGCGCGCCACCTCGTCATCCTTGGCATGGCCGCGCAAGGTGTCGATGAAACCGGTCACCGCCGCCAGCGGGGTGCGAAGCTCATGGCTGGCATTGGCGATGAAGTCGGCGCGCATCTGCTCGCTGCGCCGGACCATGGTGAGATCGTGCAGCAGCAGCACCGTGACCGGCGGCGAGACGCTGATGCGCGCGGCATAGGCCTGGTAATACCGCTCCACCGTTCCGGACATGGTGAAAGGCACGTCCGAGGATTCGCCGAGACCCGCGCCGGTGATCGCCACCAGCACCTCGGGATTGCGCAGCACCTGGCTGACGCGTTTCCTGTCCAGCCCCGGTCCCAGCACACCGCGCATCGCCTGGTTGGCGAACAGCACCCGCTGGACGCCATCCAGCAGCATCACCGGCATGGGCAGCTGTTCCAGCAGCAGCCGGGTCAGCGGCGGCAGGATCGCCAGCGGATCGTCGGGCGTCCGCTCGGCGGGGCGCAGCACCGGCTCCTGGAAAGTGATGAACTGGGTGATCAGGGCGACCGCCAAAGCCAGCGTGACCGCGCCCCAGAACAGGCCGGGGCCGCCCAGCAGCACCGCGGCTCCGCCGGCAATGGCGCCCATCAGCAAAGGCCATATCTTGCCGCGCAGCGAGGAAAGGGATTCACGCATCACGGGCATCATACAACCGATTGCGCCAGAGTTGTAACAAGAGCGGTGACGGGCTGGTTAATCCGTCCTGCTGCGGTCCTGCTTGATGCGGGCCCGGTGCTTTTTGCCTTCCAGCCGCTTCTTCTTGCTGGCCTTGGGGATCCTGGTGGCGCGGCGCACCGTCGGCGGCGTGGCGGCCCGGCGGACAATGGCCACCAGCTTTTCCCTGGCGTCGGCGCGGTTGCGGTCCTGCTCGCGAAAACGCTGGGAGGTGATCACCAGCACGCCATCGCGCGTCAGCGTGCCGCCGCGCAGCAGCGCTTCGCGCGCCACATCGGTGAGGTGGAGGGAATTTCGGACATCGAAGCGAAGCTGCACCGCGCTGGATACCTTGTTGACGTTCTGGCCGCCGGGACCGGAACTGCGGATAAAGCTTTCCCCGATCTCGCTTTCTGGGATGGAAATGCGGTGGGTGACGAACAGGCTTTTGGAAGCGCTCATGGAACGAACGCCTTGCGCAGCTCGCTCTTGACCAGCTTGCCGCCGGCGTTGCGCGGCAGCGCCTGCCGCAGGATCACCACCTGCACCGGCACCTTGAACGAAGCGAGGCGCGCGCGCACGAAATCCTGCAGCATGACCGCGGTTATCTCGGCGCCGGGACGGGCCTGCACCAGCGCGGCCGGCACTTCGCCCAGCACCGGATGCGGCAGGCCGACCAGCGCCACATCGGCCACCGCGGGATGCTCGGCCAGGATATTCTCCACCTCGATGCAATAGATATTCTCGCCGCCGCGGATCACCATGTCATGGCTGCGGTCCAGGATGGTGCAGAAGCCTTCCGCGTCCAGGCTGGCGAGATCGCCGGTCTTCACCCAGCCGCGATCGAAGGTTTCAGCGGTGGCGTCGGGCCGGTTCCAATAGCCCTTCACGATATTGGGACCGAAGGCCCACAATTCGCCCACCACGCCCGGCGGCGCTTCCATGCCGCCCTGCATCACCTTGAGTCGTCCGACCGGCAGGACCGGCCCGCAACTGGCCGGGCGATGTAGGAAATCTTCCGCCGAATGGGTGGTGCAGGTGGCCGAGGTTTCGGTCATGCCCCAGCCCTGCCCCGGCATGGCGCCCAGCTTGCTGCGGATGCGTGCCGCCAGTGAAGCCGGCGAGGGCGCGCCGCCATAGGTCACCAGTTGCAGCGATGACAGGTCTTGACCATCCGCCTGCTCCAACAGCGACAAGGCAATCGCTGGGACACCGCCGGTCACGGTGATGCGTTCGCGTTCGATCAGCGCCAGCGCGGCCCCAGGATCGAATTTGCGCATCAGGATCAGGGTACCACCCGCCGCCATGTTGGGCAGCAGGATGGAGAGACTGCCAATGACATGGAAAAACGGCACGGCGATCAGGGTGCGGCGTGGGGCTTCCTGTGGCGGCGGATCGCCACGGCGCAGCGCATTGCGCGCGTTGGAGAACGGCATGGCGAAGATGTTGGTGGTCAGCGAGCGATGGGTGCCCACCGCGCCCTTGGGCGCGCC
>JAZKDV010000187.1:0-1528 GCA_040387395.1 Pseudomonadota bacterium
CCGACTTTTACAGCATCGGCGCCTGCGTCAATCAACGCGCGCGCGCCTTCAGCGGTGGCGATATTGCCGCCCGCCACCTGGACATAATTGCTGGCCTTTTTGATGCGGGTGATCGTGTCCAGCACACCCTTGGAATGGCCATGGGCGGTATCGACCATGATCACGTCGCATTCCGCCTCGATCAGCGCCATGGCGCGGGCATAGCCGTCTTCGCCGACACCGGTGGCGGCGGCGACCCGCAGGCGGCCGCGCTCGTCCTTGCAGCTGTTGGGATTCATCTGCGCCTTCTCGATGTCCTTCACCGTGATCAGGCCGACGCAGCGATAGGCGTCGTCCACCACGATGATCTTCTCGATGCGGTGCTGGTGCAGCAGCCGCTTGGCCTCGTCCGACTTCACGCCTTCGCGCACCGTGACCAGCTTGTCCTTGGTCATCAGTTCGGAAACCTTCTGGCGCGGATCGGCGGCAAAGCGCACGTCGCGGTTGGTGAGAATGCCCACCAGCTTGCCGGCACCCTTGGCGTCGACGCTGTCGACCACCGGCACGCCGGAGATGCGATGGCGTTCCATCAGCGCCAGCGCGTCGGCCAGCGTGGCGTCAGGAAGGATGGTCACCGGATTGACCACCATGCCGCTTTCAAACCGCTTCACGCGGCGCACATGCTCGGCCTGCTCTTCAATGCCGAGATTCTTGTGAATGACGCCCATGCCGCCGGCCTGCGCCATGGCGATGGCCAGGCCGGCTTCGGTGACGGTGTCCATCGCGGCGCTGACCAGCGGGATGCCCAGCTCCACCGTCTTGGTCAGACGGGTGCGGGTATCGACCTGGCCGGGAAGGACTTCGGAGGCGCCGGGCACCAGCAGGACATCGTCGAAGGTGAGGGCTTCGCGGATGGTCGAGCTGGTCATAAATGGGGCGCTCCCTATGGAGCGCCGAGCCTGTATCAGCGCCCCGCCCTTCGCGCAAGGGCTGCGGAACTTGGATCATTAAATCCCTGTAAAATAACGATTTCTGTCGTCTGGGGCCTGCCCCGAGGGAACCCTGACGGTTCCGGGGCGTTCTTGCAGTGCGACCGGCATCTTGCCGAGTCCCCCAATTTTGCCCAGGAGAATATTATGAAGAACTTCCGTTTGATGCTTGGCGCCGCGATTGCTGTGGCCGGTCTGGCCACCGCTGGCGCCGCCAATGCCGCCCCCGCCGGCATCAAGATCGGCACCTTGACCTGTAACGTCGCCGCCGGCGCCGGCTTTGTGTTCGGGTCCACCAAGGACCTGGCTTGCACCTATGAGCCGACCAAGTCCCGCGTTGAGAATTACTCCGGCTCGATCTCCAAGTGGGGCGTTGATATCGGCTACACCAACAAGGGCAAGCTGATCTGGGCCGTGTTCGCCCCGACCTCGGACGTGCGTTCGGGCGCCCTTGAAGGCGAATATGCCGGCGCCAGCGCGCAGGCCACTGTCGGCGTCGGCCTGGGCGCCAATGCCCTGATCGGCGGCCTGGACAAGTCCATCGCCCTGCAGCCCCTCAG
>JAZKDV010000188.1:0-4957 GCA_040387395.1 Pseudomonadota bacterium
ACTTCAGAGCGTCGAGGATTACCGCAGCATCGTGGTCGCTTTCCGCAACGGCTCGCCGGTCTATCTGCGCGATGTCGCCAATGTCGTGGACGGGGCCCAGAACAACAAGCTGGCGAGCTGGGCCAACAACGGCCCCGCCGTGCTGATCAACGTCCAGCGCCAGCCCGGCGCCAATGTCATCGCGGTGGTGGATTCCATTAAGGAACTGCTGCCCATCATCAAGGCGGGCCTGCCGGCTTCGGTCGATGTGGTGACGCTCACCGACCGCACCGAAACTATCCGCGCCTCGGTCTCGGACGTGCAGTTCGAGCTGATGCTGGCGGTCGTGCTGGTGGTGATGGTGATCTATGTCTTCCTGCGCAACGTGCCGGCGACCATCATCCCGTCGCTGTCGGTGCCGCTGTCCATCGTCGGCACCTTCGCCGCCATGTACCTGATGGGCTATTCGCTCAACAACCTGTCGCTGATGGCGCTGACCATTTCCGCCGGCTTCGTGGTCGACGACGCCATCGTGATGATCGAGAACATCACCCGCTATATCGAACAGGGCGAGACGCCCTGGAACGCGGCCATGAAGGGCGCGGGCGAGATCGGCTTCACCATCGTGTCGCTGACCGTTTCGCTGATCGCGGTTCTCATTCCCCTGCTGTTCATGCAGGAAGTGGTCGGCCGGCTGTTCCGCGAATTCGCCGTGACCCTGGCCATCACCATCCTGATTTCGGCGGTGGTGTCCCTGACCCTGGTGCCGATGCTGTGCGCCAAGCTGCTGCGCAGCCACGACGCGGAAGCCAAGAGCGAGAACAGCTTCCAGCGCCGCACAGAATATTATTACGACCGCATGGTGGCCGAGTATGACCGTCTGCTGATCTGGGTGTTGCGGCACCAGCGCCTGACGCTGCTGTCGGCGCTGGCGACGCTGGTGCTGACTGTCGTGCTTTATATTGCCATCCCCAAGGGCTTCTTCCCGGTGCAGGACACCGGCTTCATCCAGGCGATCACCGAGGCCGGCCCCACTACCAGCTTCGATGCCATGGCGACGCGCCAGCGCAAGCTGGCCGAGACCTTCCTGAAGGATCCCGACGTCGCCAGCCTGTCTTCCTTTATAGGGGTGGACGGCAGCAACCACACGCTCAACAGCGGCCGGATCCTGATCAACCTCAAGCCCAAGCATGACCGTGACGGGGTGCAGGCGGTGATGGAGCGGCTCAACCAGCATGCCCAGAGCGTGCCGGGCATGACCTTCTATCTGCAGGCGGTGCAGGACCTGACCACGGATTCGGTTGTGAGCCGCGCCCAGTACCAGTTCGTGCTGCAGGCGGCCACGCAAGCCGCGCTGAACGATTATGTGCCCCAGCTTCTGAACAAGCTGCGCACGGTGCCGGAAATCCGCAATGTCTCCACCTCGTTCCTAGACAAGGGCCTGTCGGCCTATCTGGTGGTAGACCGCGACACTGCGGCGCGCTTCGGCGTCACGGCGGCGACCATCGACAATGCGCTGTATGACAGTTTCGGCCAGCGCATCATCACCACCATCTTCACCCAGTCCAACCAGTACCGGGTGATCCTGGAAGCCGATCCCGCCGTGCACAATTCGGTGCAGTCGCTGAACGACATCTATCTGCCGACCTCGGGCGGCGGGCAGGTGCCGCTGTCAGCCATCGCCAAGGTCGAGCAGCGCACCACCCAGTTGCAGATCGATCATCTGGGCCAGTTCCCGTCCGCCACCTTCTCCTTCGACACCGCGTCCGGCAGGGCGCTGGGCACGGCGGTGGAGGCGATCCGCGACGCCCAGGCCGAGATGGGCGCGCCGCCGGGCGTTACCACCCAGTTCCAGGGTTCGGCGCTGGCCTTCCAGGCGGCGCTGGGCAACCAGATCCTGCTGATCATCGCCGCCATCATCACCGTCTATATCGTGCTGGGCGTGCTGTATGAGAGCTTCATCCATCCCATCACCATCCTGTCCACCTTGCCGTCGGCGGGCGTGGGCGCGTTGCTGGCGCTGATCATCTCGGGGCATGACCTCAACATCGTTTCGATTATCGGCATCATTTTGCTGATCGGCATCGTGAAAAAGAACGCGATCATGATGATCGACTTCGCGCTGGATGCGGAACGCAACGAGGGCAAGTCGCCGGCGGAGGCTATCCACCAGGCGGCCCTGCTGCGCTTCCGTCCCATCCTGATGACCACGGTGGCGGCGCTGTTCGGCGCCCTGCCGCTGATGCTGGGCACCGGCATGGGGTCTGAATTGCGCCATCCCCTGGGCATTTCCATCGTGGGCGGCCTTCTGGTCAGCCAGCTGCTGACGCTGTTCACCACCCCGGTGATCTACATCTACTTCGACCGGCTGGGCGCCGACTTCCGCGCCTGGCGCGCGCGGCGCCGGGTGCGCAGCGGGAGCGGCGAAGAGGCCCCGGAGCCGGCTGAATGAACATCGCCGCGCTCTTCATCCGCCGCCGCATCGCCACCACGCTTCTGGCGCTGGGCCTCGGCATGGCGGGGCTGGGCGCGTATACCTTGCTGCCGGTTTCGCCCTTTCCCAATATCGACATTCCCACCATCGTGGTGAATGCCTCGATGCCGGGCGCCAGCCCCGAGATCATGGCCTCCAGCGTGGCGACGCCGCTGGAACGGCACCTGGGCACCATCGCCGGCGTCGACGAGATGACGTCGCGCAGCAACGTCAATTCCACCCAGGTCGTGCTGCAGTTCGACATCAACCGCGACATCAATGGCGCGGCGCGCGACGTGCAGGCGGCGATCAACGCGGCACGGGCCGACCTGCCGGCGGCGCTGCGCTCCAATCCCACCTATCGCAAGTTCAACCCGGCCGATTTCCCCATCCTGATCCTGGCGATGACCTCCAAGACCCTGTCGCCGGGCCAGATCTACGACCAGGCTTCCAACATCATCCAGCAGAAGCTGTCGCAGATTTCCGGCGTCGGCGACGTGTCGCTGAACGGCGCCTCGCTGCCGGCGATCCGCATCGAGCTGAACCCGCGCGCCTTGTTCAAGTACGGCATCGGGCTGGCGGATGTGCGGGCCGCGATCTCGGCGGCCAACGCCAACACCCCCAAGGGCGACATCCAGCAGGGCGAACAGACGCTGCAGGTCTATGCCAATGACGTTTCCAGCCAGGCCAGCGATTACCGCACGCTGATCATCGCCTATCGCAACGGCTCGGCGGTGCGGCTGCAGGACGTGGCCGAAGTGGTGGACGGGGTGGAGAATGTCCGCAACCTGGGCACCTTCAACGGCCAGCCCGCGGTGCTGGTCAATATCACCAAGCAGCCGGGCGCCAATGTCATCGAGGTGGTGGACATGATCCGCACCATGATGCCGGAGCTTCAGGCGGCGCTGCCCAGCGCCATCCAGCTTGGCACGCTGATGGACACCACCACCTCCATCCGCAATGCGGTGCATGACGTGGAGATGACGCTTATCATCGCCACCATCCTGGTGATCCTGGTGGTGTTCCTGTTCCTGCGGAACCTGAAGGCCACGCTGGTGCCCACCGTCTGCGTGCCGCTGACCCTCCTGGGCACCTTCGGGGTGATGTATCTTCTGGGCTTCAGCCTCAACAATTTCTCGCTGATGGCGCTGATCGTCTCCACCGGATTCGTGGTCGATAACACCATCGTGGTGCTGGAGAACGTCACCCGTCACCTGGAGAACGGGAAGACCCGGATGCAGGCGGCCCTGCAGGGTGCCCAGGAAGTGACCTTCACGGTCATTTCCATGAGCATTTCGCTGGTGGCGGTGTTCTTCCCGGTGCTGCTGATCGGCGGCATGGTGGGACGCATCTTCCACGAATTCGCCATCACCCTGACGGTGGCGATCATCATCTCGATGGTGATCTCGCTGACCCTGACGCCGATGATGTGCGCCTATCTCGATTTCTCGGTCGAGGAGGACAAGAACCCGCTGATGGCCTGGTCGCGGCGCAGCCTGGAATGGATGCAGGACTTCTATCGCCGCACCCTGGACTGGTCGCTGGGCAATCCCAAGACCATCGTGGCGATGGTCTTCCTCGCCATTGGCCTGAACTTCTACCTGATCTCGATCGTCCCCAAGGGCTTCTTCCCCTCGACCGACGAAGGCACCATGCAGGGGGGGCTGCGCGCCGACCAGAGCATCTCCTTCCAGGCGATGCAGAAGAAGTTCATGCAGTTCATCGAGATCATCAAAAGCGATCCGGCGGTGGCGACGGTGGGCGGCTTTGCCGGCGGCGGCGCCGCCAATTCCGGCAATGTCTTCGTCACGCTGAAACCACCGGCCGAGCGCGGCCTTTCCACCGATGAAGTGATCGACCGGCTGCGTCCCAAGCTGGAAAAGGTGGCGGGCGCGCGCCTGTTCCTGCGGGCCGGCGGCCAGATCGGCGGCGGCGGACGCCAGGGCAATGGCAGCCAGCAATACACGGTGCAGGCCGATTCCCTGGAAGAGCTGAACCTGTGGGTGCCCAAGATCACCGATGCGCTGCAGGATGTGCCGGAGCTGACCGACGTCAATTCCGACCAGCAGGACAAGGGGCTTCAGGTCGATCTGAAAGTGGACCGCGCCACGGCGGCGCGGCTGGGCCTGAACATCGCCCAGGTCAACAACGCGCTGTATGACGCCTTCGGCCAGCGCCAGGTCTCGACCATCTACAAGGACAAGAACCAGTACAAGGTGATCATGGAGGTGGCGCCGAAATTCTGGCAGAGCCCCGAAACGCTGCGCGACATCTATATCAGCACCTCGGGCGGCAATGTCAGCGGCACCCAGTCCACCGCTGGCGCCGGCGGCGCCTTTACCCCGGCGCAGGCGCGCGGCGGCGCCAGCACCACCACCACGTCCGCGAACACCGACGCGAATGCACAGGCCGCGGAAGCGGTGCGCAACCAGCAACTCAACGCCCTGACCGCCAGCGTGCGCGGCGGGGGTTCAACCGGCGCCTCAGTGTCCACCCGCGTCTCCA
>JAZKDV010000189.1:0-8827 GCA_040387395.1 Pseudomonadota bacterium
CGGGCTGGCGCGCATCAGGAGCCACACCCATGTCAAGCATCCCGAACTGACGCGCGGCAAGGTCATGCAGGCGCTGGCCATCCTTCTGGCGCTGGTCTTTTCCAAGTTCATTTATCTGGCCTGCATCGGCAGCTATTACACGTTCTACCTGATCGACAAGTTCGGCGTGTCGGTGCAGTCGGCGCAAGTACATCTGTTTTTCTTTTTGGGCGCGATCGCGGCGGGCACCTTGCTGGGCGGCATCCTGGGCGACCGCATCGGGCGCAAATATGTCATCTGGTTTTCGATTTTGGGGATGTTGCCCTTCACCGTGCTGCTGCCCTACGCCAACCTGTTCTGGGTCGGGATATTGGCGTCGGTCATCGGCGTGATCCTGGCGAGCGCGTTTCCGGCCATCGTGGTCTATGCCCAGGAATTGCTGCCCGGCCGGGTGGGGATGATCGCGGGACTGTTCTTCGGCCTGTCCTTCGGCCTTTCGGGCATCGGGGCGGCGGTCTTGGGAGCGCTGGCCGACGTCACCTCGATCGATTACGTCTTCAAGCTCTGCGCCTTCCTGCCGGCGATCGGATTGCTGACCGTGTTCCTGCCCAACTTCAAAGTGCATAAGCGATGAGTTTAGAAGACGTTGCGCGGAAGTATGCGGTGGCGGTGTCGCCGCACCTGCTGTCGCTGGTCGATCCGGCCGACCCGAATGATTCCATCGCGCGCCAGTTTCTGCCCAGCCTTGAGGAACTGGTGACGCTGCCCGACGAATTGTCCGATCCCATCGGCGATCACGCCCATTCGCCGGTGGCGGGCATCGTGCATCGCCATCCTGACCGCGTGCTGTTCAAGGCGGTGGCGGCCTGTCCGGTCTATTGCCGCTTCTGCTTTCGCCGCGAGATGATCGGGCCCGGGAAGGACAATGCGCTGTCGAAGGACGCGTTCGACGCGGCGCTGGCCTATATCGCCGCCCATCCGGAAATCCGCGAAGTCATCCTGACCGGCGGTGATCCCTTCATCCTGTCGCCGCGCCGGGTGGGCGAGATCACCCAAAGCCTGGCGGCGATTCCCCATGTCAAAGTGATCCGCTGGCACACCCGCGTGCCGGTGACCGATCCGGCGCGGGTGAGCGACGCGATGGTGGCGGCGCTGCATGCCCCCGGCGCGACCACCTGGGTGGCGCTGCACGCCAACCATGCGCGGGAATTTTCACCGGATGCCACGCGCGCGATTGCACGGCTGGTGGATGGCGGCATTCCGCTGGTCAGCCAGTCGGTGCTGCTGCGGGGCGTCAATGACGATGCCGATACGCTGGTGGCGCTGATGGACGCGTTTATCGCCCATCGCATCAAGCCCTATTACCTGCACCATCCCGACCTGGCGCCGGGCACGTCGCACTTCCGGGTGACGATCGAAGAGGGCCTTGCGCTGATGCGGGCGTTGCGCGCGCGGGTTTCCGGGCTACAGATGCCCACCTACATGCTCGATATCCCCGGCGGCTTCGGGAAGATCGCGCTGGAATCGGATCATCTGGAAAAGACCGGCACCGGCTATCGGGTGCGCGATTCCGCCGGCGCCTGGCATTCCTATCCGAGCCAAGCCTAGGACAGGGAAGGCTTTTTCAGGCCGCTTGCCAGAAGCCCAAAACCGGATCTACTATACCCATCGGAGCTAAGAGGCTTGATAGCCATGCGCATACTTCCAATCGTTCTTTTCTCGCTGCTTGCGACGCCCGCTTTGGCGCAGATGAACACCGACAATGCGCCGACCTTGCCCTTCACCCCCAGCGGCTATGGCGAACCGAACGCCGTGGTCTGCCGCGCGCCGCAATCGCTGCCGCAGGGCGGCCTGGGCCCCAAGCTCTGCATGCGCAACAGCATCTGGCTGAAGCTGACCGACACCGCCAGCGATCTTTCCGCCGATGGCAAGACCGTCTTCGCCCGTGAAACCGTGGCCAACCCGTCGGGCAAGGGCCATCCCGAGGCTGTCACCTGCCGCCGGCCTTCGACCGTCACCGCCAGCCGCATCGAAGTGGGCCCGACCGTCTGCCTCACCAACCAATATTGGTCGCAGCTGTCGTCGGAACAGAAGCGCGTCAACAGCTATGGCGTGATCGTCAGCACCAAGGTGATCGGTCCCAGCGGCCGGGGCGACGGCATCCCGGTCCTGCCGACCGAACTGCACTAGTCTCTTAAAGCCTCGCATCGAAACGGCGCGCCGCCTGGCGCGCCGTTTGCTTTTGGCAGACGGCATTCTCCTGATCAATTGTCAGAAAAGCGCGGCCAGCCTTGGCGGCGGCGTTGCGGAATGCTGCACTGGCCGGGGTGAAGAATGGAGACTGACATGACAGCTTGGGACCGGCGCCGTGTGCTGCACGGAATGGGTGCGATTGGTGCGGGGGCGGCGTGGATGCCGCCAGGCGCCGCTGCCCTCGGCCTGCCGACCGACAAGATCAAGGCGGTGCATTACTACCGCAATTTCGGTGACAGCGCCGGCCGGAATGGCCAGCCGATGGTCAACCAGTCCACCAATGTCGTGATCATCGAGACGGAATCCGGCCTGCGCGGCATCGGTGAGGGCGGCGAGCCGCGCACCATGGAAGAGTGCGCCGCGATGATGATCGGCCTGGACCCGTTCGCCATCGACATGCACTGGCAGCGCATGATGCGCGGCATGCATTACACGGCGGGCCGGGAGAAGCTTCACTCGCTGGGTGGGCTGGACCTGGCGCTGTGGGATTTGAAAGGCAAGGCGCTGGGCGTACCGGTCTATCAGCTGCTGAGCGGCAAATCGCGAGAATATATCGAATGCTATTCGACCGCCTTCCCGCGGCCGCAAGGTGCCACCATCGGGGATGCGGCGCGCGCCTGCCGCGAGGCGGGCTTTCGCGTCTATCGCCACGCCACCGATATCGGGGGCGGACGCGAAGTCGACCGCTTCGCCCTGGTGCGCCGGATGTATAACGACTGCCTGATGCTGCAAAAGGCCGCCGGCGATGGCGGCTGGGCGCTGGATTTCCACACCCAGTTCGATCCGCCGGACGCGATCCGCCTCTGCACCATGATCGAGGCCGCCGACCTGCAGCCCTATTTCATTGAGGACCTGATCCGCAGCGAAGGCATCGAGACCTATGAGACGATCCGCCAGCGCACCAAGGTGCCGATCGCGATGGGCGAACAGCTGGGCTACAAATGGGACATCAACAAGCTGATCGAAAAGCAGCTGATCGATTACGTCCGCACCTCATTGCCCAATGTCGGCGGCATCAGCGAATATATGAAGATCATCGCCATGGCCGAAACCCACTATGTTGGCATGATTCCGCACTTCACTAGTCCGATCGCCGAAGCCGCCCTGGTGCATTGCCTCACCGCCTGTTCCATTCCCGCGCTGATGGAAATCCTGGGGGACGGCAGCCGGAGCTGGCCGTACTTGACGCGGCTGTATGATTTCCGGAACGGCAAGATGTGGCCCAACACCCGGCCGGGCCTGGGCGTGGAGGTCGATGTCAGCAAGCTGACCAAGATCGCCGAATACAATGTCTATCGCGCCGGCATGCTTTTGAACCACCGGCCCGACGGGTCCTATACCCAATGGTAGCGAAACGGGCGTAACGCCTTAGCGCGGCGGCTTGCGCGCCGCTTTGGTGTTTTTCCTGGCGGCGGAGGATTCGCGGACCATCAGGCTGTGCTGCAGCAGGGTGTGCGAGACCGGCGGGCGGATACCCGAACGGCGGCAGCGGATTTCCTCGATCAGCACGCCGACCGCCGCGAAGGCCATGTCGGAGATGGGGCGCCGGACCGTCGTGATCTGGGGACGCAGCATGGTGGCGATGGCGATGTCGTCAAACCCGATTACGGACAGATCCTGCGGCACCCGGATGCCCTGGCGAAGAGCGGTCGCCAGGGTCGCCGCCGCCATGTCGTCATTGGATGCGAATATCGCGGTGGGATTGAAGCCGCCGTGCAGCAGATACTCCGCCGCATCCAGAGCGGAGCGATAGGTGTCATAGCCCTGCGCGACCTGATGGGGCTCGATCGCAATACCGGCATCGGTCAGGCAGTCGACATAGCCCCGGTAGCGTTCCGACGAGGCCAGGCGGGCGGGATGGCCCTTGATGAAACCGATGCGGCGATGCCCCGTCGCCAGAAGATGTCTTACGACTTCCCGGCTGGCTTCAAAGTCGTTGATCGAGACCGACGAGAAGTCGGCGGGCGGGCAGGCGCTGGCGATCAGCACCACCGGAACGCCTGCGGCGTCGATGGCCTTCAGGGTCTTTTCGGAATCGCACAGCGGCGCGGGCAGCAGCACGCCCTCCGCGCCCGTTCGGGCGAGTTCGTCCATGGTTTCCTGCAGCACATCCACGCTTTGGCAAAAGCGCACGATGATCTGGCAGCCTTCCATGCGGGCCCTCTGCAGCGCCCCGACCAGCAGCACATTGATGTAGATCTGGGTGGATTCCGCATAGACGAACACGATGCGCGCCGGACCGGACCCTGACAGATGGCGGGCGTCCGGATTGGGCGTGTAGCCAAGCGCATGCATCGATTTCAGGACGCGGGCGCGTGTCTTGTCGCTGACATTGGGGCTGGCGTTGAGGACGCGCGAGACCGTGATATGCGACACGCGCGCATGGCGGCCCACGTCATACAGGGTTGCCAGGTTTCCCGTTCGGCGCTGCTTTTTAGCCATCTGGCATGGACGCAGACGATGCCAGCAAGCAGATGCGCCCGTGACGAATTGTCAGTAAGCTCCGCAGGCCTTGGCGGACGCGCAGCGGAATGGTGCAATCATCCAAACAGGCCATGCGTGTCTCTTGTTGCCCCCTCGCGGCGCAAGACTACGCGTGAAGCCAGCAATGAAATAGGGGGATGTCATGAAAAGCTTCGCAGCCGCAGGTCTGATGCTGGTCACGCTCGCCGCAGGTTATGCCGTGGCGCAGAGCCCGCCAGCCTCCGACAAGGGCACCAGCGTCGATGTCACCGTCGATCTCTCCAAGCCCGGCGCACCGATCGCGCGGCAGATCTACGGCCATTTCGCCGAGCATCTGGGGCGCGGCATCTATGAAGGCATCTGGGTGGGCGAGGGCAGCAAGATTCCCAATGTCCGCGGCTATCGCACCGACGTCGTCAACGCTCTGAAGCGGCTGCAGGTGCCGGTGATCCGCTGGCCCGGCGGCTGTTTTGCCGATCTCTATGACTGGCGCGACGGCATCGGCCCGCGCAAGCAGCGCCCCACCCGCATCAATGTCCATTGGGGCGGCGTCACCGACAACAACAGTTTCGGCACGCATGAATTCATGGATTTCGCCGAGCTGGTCGGCGCCGAGGCCTATGTCTCCGGCAATATCGGGTCGCTCAGCCCTTATGAAATGTCGCAATGGGTCGAGTATATCACCTCGTCCGAGGACGCGACGCTGGCCAATGAGCGGCGCAAGAACGGCCGCGACAAGCCCTGGCAGCTCAAATACTGGGGCATCGGCAACGAGACCTGGGGCTGCGGCGGCAACATGCGGCCCGAAACCGCGGCGGCCGAGAACGCCCGCTACACCGCCTTCGTCAACGCCCCGCGCAGCATGGGCATGATCAAGGTCGCCAGCGGCGCCAGCGGCAATCTCGACAAGTGGCACGACTACAAGGCCTTCACCGAAGAGATGATGAAGAATGGTGGCCCGACCTTTGGCGGCCATATGGAGGCCCTGAGCTATCATTACTACGCCATGCCGCCCGACCTCGGTCCCAAGGATACCGCCACGGGCTTCAATGAAGAGGGCTGGGCCAAGCAGCTTCACTACACGCTGGATATCGACCGCCAGCTCAAGGATGTGATCGCGATCATGGATCGCCATGATCCCAAGAAGCAAACCGCGCTCTATGTCGATGAGTGGGGCGCCTGGTACCAGCAGGAGAAGGGCTCGACCCCCGGCTTCCTCTACCAGCAGAACACGCTGCGCGATGCGCAGGTGGCGGCGCTGAGTTTCAACATCTTTCACCGCTATACCGACCGGATAAAGATGGCGAACATCGCCCAGATGATAAACGTGCTGCAGGCGGTCATCCTCACCGACAAGGAGAAGATGATCCTCACGCCGACCTATCACGCCTTCGACATGTACCGGCCCTTCATGGAAGCCGTGCCCTTTCCGGCCAGCGTTTCCCGGGCGGAGTACAAGTTCGGTGGCATCACCCTGCCGCTGATCGACGTCTCGGCGGCGCGGGGCAAGGACGGCAAGCTGTACCTCGCCATCGTCAACACCGATCCCAGGCGCAGCGTGAAGGTGCGCACCAACCTGACGGGCAAGGCGGGCCGCGGCCAGATCCTGGTGTCGGACCGGATGGATGCGCATAACAGCTTCGATCAACCGGGTGCCCTGGCGCCCAAACCGTTCAGCGGCACGGTCGAGGGCGGCAAGCTGGTGTTCCAGATGCCGGCCATGGGCGTGGCGGTGGTGGCGGTCGAATAGCGCCCCGCCCAAGCCCCGCCAAGGGATGCAACAAAAGGTCCTGCCGGGAGTTCCAACTCAAGCCGGCGTTCGCCGGTGCTTCTCGCTTTGCACAGGACCAATCCCATGGCGAAAAGGTCCCGGCGCGGACCCTATGGCCGCCTTCCACGGCTGCGCACCGTGGCGCTGCGCGTCTGGACGGAATTCTATGACGACCGCGTTCTGACGGTTGCCGGCGGGATCACCTTTTTCGTCCTGCTGGCGCTGTTTCCCGGCATCGCCTCGGTGGTGTCGCTATACGGCATGTTCGCGGACCGGGGCACCATCGCGCACAATCTGGACCTGCTGTCGGGGTTTCTTCCCGGCGGCGCCATCACCGTGCTGCGCGGGGAGCTGCAGCGCCTGATCGCGCTGGAGCAGGGCAAGCTGGATTTCGCTTTTGCCGGCGGGCTGCTGGTGGCGGTCTGGAGCGCCAGCGGCGGCTTCAAGGCGCTGGTGGACGGCCTCAACGTCGCCTACGAAGTGCCGGAGCGGCGCAGCTTCCTGACGCTGTCCATCAACGCCCTGATCTTCACCATCGCGTCGCTGCTGGCGGCGGTTGTCGCGATCAATTTCGGCCTGGTCCTGCCGACTGTGGCGGAGCGCACCATCCAGAATCCGGCGCTGGAAATGGCGATCAAGATCGGGCTGTGGCCGCTGGCGCTGCTGGTGAGCACCTTCGCGCTGGCGCTGGTGTACCGCTATGGCCCTGCCAAGCCGCGTCCGAGATGGCGCTGGATCACCTGGGGCAGCTTCATCACCTCGGTCTTGTGGCTGCTCGGAACCGCGCTGTTCGGCTGGTATGTCGAACATTTCGGCAGCTATGACCATGTCTATGGCAGCCTGGGCGCGGCGGTCGGCTTCCTGACCTGGATCTGGCTGTCGGTGGTGCTGGTCCTGCTGGGGGCGGAGATCAATTGCGAACTGGACCGGCAGGAACCGTGATCCCTTAGTCCTTCCGCTTCTGCCAGCCGCCGGGCGCGCGCTGGAAGGAATCGGTGCGGCCAGCCGCGAAGCTGCGCCTGTCGGCATCCCAGACCCAGCAAGTGACGCTCAGCGCGGTGCCGTCCAGCTTGATGAGATTCCAGGTGTTGGGCGATTTGCGCGTGCGCCGCGAGGTCGCGGTGCCGGCCTGGATAAAGAGCGTGGAATGGCCCAGGCCCTCATAGCGATAGCCGCTTTCCCGGGCGCTGCTTTCATGCAAGTGGCCGGTGAGGATCAGGTCAACTTTGCACTCCGAGAATTTTTCCATCGCCATCCGGCTTCTGCCCACGATGTCGTCCTCATGGCTGGCGTCGGTGGCATCGAAGGGATGGTGGGTTACCAGGACCCGCAGCGCGCTCTGGTCGAGCTGCGCAAAGCGCGCGCAACTCGCCTCGACCTGTTGCTGGTTTATCCGGCCGCTTTTCCACGTCAGCGACCGGGCGGTGTTGACGCCCGCCACGCCCATCTCGGGGTCGGCGAAAAAAGGTTCAAGGTCCGGCGTGACAAAGCGCCGGTAATTGGCCAGCGGCCAAAGCCACCGCGCCAGAATATTGTAAAGCGGAACGTCGTGATTGCCGGGCACGACGATCTTGGCGCCGGGCAGCGTGTCAATGAACTGCCGGGCTTCGGCGAACTGACGCTTGCGGGCCCGCTGGGTGAGGTCGCCGGAGATGGCAACGACGTCAGGCTGTTGGGCGTGCAACGCATCGGCCAGGGCGGGCAGGGTTGCGGGATCGATCCGGCCGAAATGCAAATCGGAGATGTGTGCGATGGTGCGCATGGTTCCCGCCTAGTCCGCCGTTGCCGGAATGACGACCTGGAGCGCCGAGGGAAGAATTTCAATGGCCAGGGGCGTAGCCAGGCGCACCACTTCGCCGTCCAGTCCTATTTCCAGGTAAGGCTCCGGCGCCTCGATCTGCAGCTGGCGCGTATCGAAAACCTTGAGTTGCCGGCCGCGGCCCATGCCCGAGACCTGCGCCACAAAGAGCCACAGAAGCTGAAGCCGCGTGGTCTGGGTTGCCCGGTATACCCAGAGGCTGCCGGCATCCAGGCGCTTGCGCTGCCCCAGGTTCGAGCCTTCGATCAGATATTCGTTGTTGCCGATGAAGACGAACGGCGTCTTCTGGTTGATGTCGCCATGGCGTTCTGTCTTGAGCTGGGCGCGCAGCGGCGCGTAGCGCGCGATGGTGGACAAGGAGGCGCGGACAAAGGCCAGCCACTTTCCCCACCCCTGCCGTTGCAGGATTTCGCGCTGGCGCACGATCCGGGGATAAAGACCCAGGCTGGCATTGTTCAGGAAGATGCGGTCATTCACTTTTCCGACATCGATGCGCGTTGTCGCCCCTGCGATGATCGTCTCTACCGCCTTCTCGATCTCCA
>JAZKDV010000190.1:0-2403 GCA_040387395.1 Pseudomonadota bacterium
GATTGGGCCTGCGCGAACTCCTCGCGCATCCTGCGCACCAGCTCCGCCACACTGCGCGGATTTTGCTCCTTCAGATCGTGGAACTGGTCGAACGCCGTCATCAACCGCTTGCGCTGGGCGCTGCCGTCATCGGGGCCGGTGGAAATGCCCAGCACCTCGAACCGACTGCGATCGTGCGTTTCGATCAACTGGGCGATCTGGGCCGCCACCGGATGATGGACGAAGTCGGAGGAGATATAAGCGAGACGAATTTTGTCATGGGCGTAGCGTCCCTTGGCCATGGCCGGCGGCAGGAGCGGGAAGCGGGTCTGGATCACGTTGCGGGCGCACTGCAATTGCAGCATTTGATCGCTGCTATAACCCAGCAGGACCCAAGGCGGTATCGCTTGGCCCGCCGCGACACGGGCCGGCATCTGCGCGCCGATGCGCGCCGTGCGGTCCCAGTCGCACAGGTTCAGCGCTGCCATCGCTGCGCCGCCAAAGGCATGCGGCTGGCCGCCGGCGCGTTCGAAACTGTCCAGCGCCTCGTCATGGCGCTTGAGCTGCTGCAGCGCGCCGCCGCGATTGCTCTGGGCTTCGGGATAATCCGGGCGCAAGGCCAGGGCGCGGTCATAGCTGGCCACCGCCTCGTCATAGCGCAGCAGCCCTTGCAGCGCGTTGCCGCGATTGTTGAAGGCTTCCGCGTCGCCGGGCCGCAAGCTCAGCGCCCGGTCGAAACAGCCCAGCGCATCGGCGAAGCGCCGCAGATCGAGCAGGGCGCTGCCGCGATTGTTGAAGGCAGCGGCGAACTGGGGCGCCAGCCGCAGGGCCTGGTCGTAAGATGCCAGCGCTTCCGCCGGGCGTTTCAAGTCCTGCAGCACGCTGCCGAGATTGTTCAGCGCCTCGACATGGCCGGGCTGGGCGGCCAGCGCCGCGTCATAATCGGCCAGCGCCTCGTCGAAGCGGCCCAGGCTCTGCAGCACGGTGCCGCGATTGTTCAGCGCCTGCGGCCACCCCGGCCTTGCTTCCAGGGTACGGTTAAAGCCGGCCAGGGCCTCGGCGGCGCGGCCCAGGGTCTTGAGGACATTGGCGTGGTTGAGCAGTGCGTCGGCGTTACCCGGTTGCAGCGCCAGGGCGGCGGTGATCTCGCCCAGGGCGTCTTCGGCGCGTCCCTGCTGGGCAAAGACCACCCCCAGCAGGTGGCGCGCGGTGAAATCGCGGGGCTCCGCCGCCAGCGCCTCGCGGTAAAGCCGCTCGGCCTCGGCCAAGTTGCCGCTGCGGTGCAGCGCCAACGCCTGGTCAGTCAAGGATGGCGTGTTCATGAGCTGTTTTGCGTCCCCGGGCGGCAGTATTGCTGCTGACAGAGCAAAGGTTAAGCCGTATTTGCCGCGGCTTTTGGGCGTGGTATCTCTTGGTCAAGCACAAGCACAAGCACAAGCACAAGCACAACCACAACCACAAGAACGGGAATGGGCATGGGAACGAACAGGCGTGAGGTCTTGGGTCTTGTGGGCGGCGCGGCGCTTGCCGCCGCCACACCGGCCTGGGCGCAGGGCTCCGCGGTGGTGGAATGGAACGCGCATATGTTCAGTTCCGATACCAAGCGCTTCCCCTTTCATTCCAAGGCCACCTACAAGCCCGACGCCGCCACCTTTCCGGCCGACCCGCTTGCCGTCTACCAGAAGCATCTGAAGGAAACCGGCATCGACAAGGCCGTGGTGGTGCAGCCCGAACCCTATGGTGACGATCATCGGCTGGTGCTGGATTGCCTGCGCCGGGCGCCGGCATCGCAGTTGAAGGCGACCAGTCTTTTTTATCCGAAAGACCCGGATGCCCCCCGGAAGCTGGCGGCGCTGGTCAAGAAGGAGCCGCGCATCGTCGCGACCCGCATCCATGCCCACCGCGGCAAGGAAACCTATATCGAATCCTTTGCCGCCCCCTATGTGCGGGCGCTGTGGAAGCAGGCCGCGGACCTGGGCGTGATCATGGAGCTGCATATCGGTCCCAATTACGCGCGCCAGGCCGCCTCCGCGATCCGCGCCTTTCCCGGTTGCAAGGTGCTGATCGACCACATGGCCGAACCCAAGCTGGGCAATCCCTACGAGTTCGCCGATGTGTTGGAACTGGCCAAGCTGCCCAATGTCTATATGAAGCTGTCCGGCGTGGATTACATCGCCACCGACAAGCCCTATTTCCAGAGCGTGCTGCCTTTCACCAGCCGGCTGATCAAGGAATATGGTCCCGACCGCATGGTGTGGGGCGGCGGCTCGCCGCGCATCGTCGACATCCACATGAAGGGCTATTCGCCCGCGGACATCGCCAAGGTCAAAGGCGGCAATCTGCAAAAACTGCTGAACTGGTAGGAGTGTTTTCCATGCGCCGTCTGTTGCTGCTTTCGTCGATGATAGCGCTCGCATCCGTCCC
>JAZKDV010000191.1:0-469 GCA_040387395.1 Pseudomonadota bacterium
ATTCTGCTTTTTTGGAGTGGCTTGTAGACGCCAGATCAAAAAACCAAAAAAGCTCGCTTAAGCTATTCAAGATTTTAAAGGCAAGCGAAAGACACATAAAGCGAAGTGCATCACTCACCGATCTGTGCAACGGGCTAATCGCTATCTCTTTTTCTCTGTGGCGCGCCGCATTCCTAGCAAGGTCTGCGGGTGAGCACGAGGATCGCTTTGATCATGCCCTGCACTTTTTAGGTACACTCATTTGCGACAACGCCATTGCCTACACTCAAGACAAGAACTCTCATGAGTGGACAGTGTGGTACTATCTCAGCAATTCCGGATTTCGGCTGGAGAATTTGGCTGAAGCTTTTGACGGCTTGATACCGAATTATACTGAGGGGGATTATAACTCTACGGCTCGACAATCCTGGGAAATCTGCCGGGAAAATCTAGAGACTGCCGTCAAAAACCTGCCTAAGATTTTAGCCGC
>JAZKDV010000191.1:479-37161 GCA_040387395.1 Pseudomonadota bacterium
GAAGCTCGCAGGAGCGGCTATGCAGTTCATCCGCTACGAACAAAACGAGGATAAAAGTGTCTCACCTTCAGTTGACGGTGAGACAATCGCTGCAAAATCCTGAACTAAAACAACGAAGGATTTTGAGGATGGTGCCCCCAAGGGGAATCGAACCCCTGTTTCAGCCTTGAGAGGGCCGCGTCCTGACCGCTAGACGATGGGGGCCAGCGGGAGGGGGCTTATAGCGGGCGGTGTGCGGAACCTGCAAGTTCCGCGAGCCGCGATTTTCCGGACCGGAACAACCCCGCAAGTCGGGAATTAGAATTAGTTGAACAATTTAGGTCACACGCCATGCCCCATTATTATTTCCATGTCCGCGAAGGCTCGGATATCAGCCGCGACGAGGAAGGCCAAGACCTGCCCAACGTGGAAGCCGCGCGGCGCGAGGCGATCAGCAGCAGCCGCGAGATCCTGGGCGAGAAACTGCTGCATGGCGGCTCGCTCAACCATCGCACCATCGAGATCGCGGACGAGACGGGCCATGTCGTAGATACTGTCAGTTCCAACGATGTGCTGTTCAAGGGCGGCAAGTACCGCACCTTTTCCGACGATGTCACTCAGTCCGCGCCGGTGACGCAGCCCCGAAAATCCCCGTCCAAATAGACGAAGGCATTCAGTTCGCCCTGCCCCGCGATCAGCCAGAGGAAATTGTTCTCTTGCGCGCCCGCCAGATCGGCGGCGGATGGCTGCGCGCCCCCCGAGGGGTGGGAATGATAGCAGCCGATGATGGCCCGCCCATTTCCGCGCGCCGTCTTCTGCGCCTTGAAGTGATCCGCCGGGTCGATCTGGAAACGCTCGGGATCATCGCAAATGTTGCGCGCGGGATGCAGCGCGGTGATACGAAACACCGCGCCTTCACATGTGCCTTCCAGCAGGCCGCAGCATTCGTTCGGAAAAGCGGCTGCGGCCGCCGCCTCGATCGCGGCAGCGAGCGGGGGCGGCAGCTCAACGCGCCGGGTCAAACGTCGCCTTGACCTGGCCCACCAAGCGGCCGTTCTGGATATCGATGATGCGCACTTCCTCGGCCCCGCCATCGCGGATGCGCAGGATCAGCCGGCCCGGCTGGGTCTGCATCTCCAGGATCTGGGCGCCGGGCGGGAGCTGGACCGTCGCGGTATCGCCGCTGCTGGCCGCCGGTTTGGCGCGCATGGTGCGAATGCCGCCCACCACCAGCCCAATCAAGGCTAGGATAATCAGGGTGGACAGAATAATAACGGCCAGCTTCGCGGCCTTGTAGGCGGGCGTCTGGTTTTCCGGAATTGGTGCCATGTCGGACAATGACATCTCCTCAAACGATCGGCGCGAAGCTTTGGCCGATGAAAGCCATGCCGGCTGGCGACTGGACCGTTTCCTGGCCGCGACCCTTCCCGATTTCAGCCGCTCGCGTCTCCAGCAGTTGCTGGAAGGCGGCGCGGTGTCGTTGGGCGAGCGAACGATAAAAGACGCCAACCACCGGGTCAAACCGGGCGACTCCTTCGCACTGGTCGTGCCGCCCACCGCGCCCGCCATTCCGCAGGGCGAGGACATCCCCCTGACGGTGATCCATGAAGACAAGGACCTGATCGTGATCGACAAGCCGGCGGGGCTGGTGGTGCACCCGGCGGCCGGCAATCCCGACGGCACGCTGGTCAATGCGCTGATCGGCCATTGCGGCGAGGACATGTTGTCGATCGGCGGCGAGGCGCGCCCCGGCATCGTGCACCGGCTGGACAAGGACACGTCGGGCCTGATGGTGGCGGCCAAGACCGAACGCGCCATGGCCAGCCTGGCCAAGCAGTTCGCCAATCACACCATCGAGCGCGCCTATAACGCCGTGGTGTGGGGGAGCCCGCGCGACAGCAGCGGCGTGATCGAAAGCCAGATCGGCCGCAGCCCGTTCGACCGCAAGCGCATGACGGTGCTGCGCACCGGCGGCAAGCGCGCCGTGACACGCTACAAGGTGCTGGAGAAATTCGGGCCCGCCGAGCGGCCCTTCGCGTCGCTGATCGAATGCCGGCTGGAAACCGGGCGCACCCACCAGATCCGGGTGCACCTGACCCATCTGGGCCACCCGCTGGTCGGCGACCCGCAATATGGCCGCAGCCGCGCCGCCCCGCGTGGAAAAACGCCAGCCGAGACCGCCGCGTTTACAGCGGCCACTGAATTTCCCCGCCAGGCGCTGCACGCTTTTGTCTTGGGATTTCAGCACCCTAGCCTGCACAAGACCCTGCGTTTCGAATCCCCCTGGCCCGCGGATTTCGCGGCCCTCGTGGATGCCCTGCGGAACTTGAATTCGCCGTAAGCAGACATATCTATTTTTCAACTGTCGGGGTCTTCAGGCGTTATCTGATGTCACGCCCGGATAAGGGGGAATTATGAGCAGTCGTGGACTTCCCGCATTGTCGGGCGAAGCTGGCCTGTCGCGGTATCTCACGGAGATCCGCAAATTCCCGCTGTTGTCCGCCGAAGACGAATACATGTTCGCCAAACGCTGGAAGGAACATGTGGATCCGGAGGCCGCGCGCCGCCTGGTCACCAGCCATCTGCGCCTGGTCGCCAAGATCGCCATGGGCTATCGCGGCTATGGCCTGCCGGTTTCCGAAATCGTGTCCGAGGGCAATGTCGGGTTGATGCAGGCGGTGAAACGCTTCGAGCCCGACAAGGGCTTTCGCCTGGCGACCTATGCGATGTGGTGGATCCGCGCCTCGATCCAGGAATATGTCCTGCGCTCTTGGAGCATGGTGAAGCTTGGCACCACCGCCGCCCAGAAGAAGCTGTTCTTCAACCTGCGTAAGGCCAAGACCAACATCGGCGCCATCGAGGAAGGCGACCTGACGCCCGAACATGTCGCGACCCTGTCCGACCGGCTTGGCGTCACCCCGACCGAGGTGACGGACATGAACCGCCGCCTGTCGGGACCGGATTCGTCGCTCAATGCGCCGCTGCGTTCGGAAAGCGAAAGCGAATGGCAGGACTGGCTGGCCGACGACACCATCGACCAGGAAACCCGCCTGGCCGAGCGCGAGGAAATGGATGACCGTCACGCATTGCTGATGGATGCGATGAAGGACCTGACCGAGCGCGAGCGCGACATCATCCAGGCGCGCCGCCTGCAGGACGAACCCATCACGCTGGAAGACCTGTCGCAGAAGTACGGCGTCTCCAGAGAGCGCGTGCGCCAGATCGAAGTGCGCGCTTTCGAAAAGCTGCAGCGCGGCATGAAGGCGGCGACCAATCCCGGCGCGCTCCCCGCGCCGGCCTAGCGCAACCTACTGCCGCGCCGGCTTGTCGGGCATGTTGCCCAGCGGTTCGTTTTGCGCGTTCAGACCTTCGCGGGTGTCGGCATCATCGACAATGCCTTCATCGAACATCGCCAGGCCGTCTTCGAGGTAATCACCCAGCAGCGGCAGGCCGAGAAGATATTCGGCCGTGCGGCGCGAATGTTCGGACTTGGCGGTGGCGATGGCTTCCTTCCATTCGTCCAGGTCGTAGGTGCCGCGGCCCAGCCAGGCCAGCGCCACCAGCCGGATGCGCTCATCGTCATTAAGGCCGCGAATCGCGCCCAGCAATTCCTCGCGCACCGGATCATCGGCCTTGTCGAGCAACACATCGGTCTGGCCGTCATCGAAGGCGTTGGAGCTGGCATCGGGATCGACGTCGCTTTCCTTCACGTCATATTCGCGCGCCTTGACGATGATGAAGCTGATCTTGTCGAGCGGCAGGTTGAGAGAGGGTTCCTGGGCGGATTTGCGCGGCGAACCGGAGGCGGATGTGAGGGAAACCATGGAAGTTCCTGTGTTTTTTCTCATTTGCGGGAACGCGCAGACCGGGTGCGTCGTTCCCGCATGGATTTGCGCGTTGACGCGCCCCGCATCGCCCCCCTATATCGACGGCGGGCCACACCTCCCCAACGAGGTGCTATCATTCTGGAAGGAATGAACCGCGATGACTGAAGTTGTTCGTCCGGCTGTGCGTC
The DNA here is from genome assembly GCA_040387395.1 of Pseudomonadota bacterium. Classification (GTDB taxonomy): domain Bacteria; phylum Pseudomonadota; class Alphaproteobacteria; order Micropepsales; family Micropepsaceae; genus Rhizomicrobium. The sequence continues at coordinate 4,474 of JAZKDV010000191.1, forward strand.
CCGCGCGGCCTTTTTTTTCGTCCGGACCCTGCGCCAAGCGGCCGGGATGGACACACGAAGCCCTGAAGGGCGCGCTGGTGGGACGCTCCCACCGCTCCAAACCCGGCAAAGCCAAGCTCTCGGATGCGATCAACCGCACCAAAAAGTTGCTGAACCTTCCGGAAGGCTATCGCTGCGGCATCGTCCCCGCCTCTGACACCGGCGCAGTGGAGATGGCGCTGTGGTCTCTGCTGGGCCCTCGCCCCGTCGACCTGTTCGCCTGGGAAAGCTTTTCCGAAGACTGGGTCACCGACACGGTCAAGCAGCTCAAGATTAAGGACACGCGCACCTTCAAGGCGCCCTACGGCCAGCTGCCGGATATGACGCAGTACAATCCGGCCCATGACGCGGTGTTCGTGTGGAACGGCACCACCAGCGGCGTGAAGGTTGCCAATGGCAAGTGGATCCCCGACTCCCGCGAAGGCCTGACCATCTGCGACGCGACTTCCGCCGCATTTGCGATGGAGCTGCCGTGGGACAAGCTCGATGTCGTGACCTTCTCCTGGCAGAAGGTGCTGGGCGGCGAAGCCGCGCACGGCATGCTGATCCTGAGCCCCCGCGCCGTGGCGCGCCTGGAATCGCACACCCCGTCCTGGCCGATGCCGAAAATCTTCCGCATGACCAAGGGCGGCAAGATCGTCGAAGGCATTTTCGAAGGCGAGACCATCAACACCCCGTCGATGGTGGCGGTGGAAGATTATCTCGATGCGCTGACATGGGCGGAAAGCGTGGGCGGCCTGACAGGCCTGATCCAGCGCTCCAACGCCAATCTCAAGGTGCTGGAAGATTGGGCTGCGGGTTCGAACTGGGCCGGCTTCCTGGCGGAAGACAAGGCCATCCGCTCCAACACCAGCGTCTGCATCAAGATCACCGATCCCTGGTTTGAATCGCTCAGCGACGATGCCAAGGCCGATGCCGCCAAGAAGATCGCTTCGCTGCTGGACAAGGAAAGCGTGGCGCTGGACATCGCCGGCTATCGCGCCGCCCCTGCCGGTCTTCGCATCTGGTGCGGGGCCACGGTGGATCAATCCGACCTGAAAGCTCTCACGCCCTGGCTCGACTGGGCCTGGGCGCAGGTCAAGAAAGCCTAGAAGGAAAAATCCTCATGCCGTTCATCTCGGAAAACAAGCTGGAAGAAGCGCTGGTGCGGGCGGTCAAGAGTCCCGCCACCGCGCCCGACTTCTATCGCCTGCTGCTGGAGAGCGAGCTGCTGGTGCTGGGCACGGTCGAAGGCCAGGAAGAGGCCGGCGGCGCCTTCAGCCTGGACCCGGGCGGCCAGTTACAGCTCGTCACCGGCGATAACAAGGACGGGAAATTCCTTCCGGTCTTCTCGTCGCTGGCCCGCATGCAGGAATATGTGAAGGAAGAGGCCAAGTATCTCTCCATCAATGGCCGCGCCTTGCTCGACCTGACGCGCGGCGCGCCGGTGATCCTCAACCCGGCCTCGGAATATGGCCGCGAGTTCACGCCCGGCCAGGTGGAACAGCTGCTCAATCCCACTGGCCCGTCGGCGAATGTGATGCCAGGCGCCAGCGATGCTTTCTATCCGATACCGCTGATCAATGCCCTGACCTCGGTGTTCGAAAAGCATCCCGAAGTGCAGGCCGCCTGGATGATCCGGATCGGCATCGGCGATGCGGGCGCGCAGGTCCAGCCGCTGGTCGGCATCGAGACCAGCGGCGACATGGCCGCGCTGGTGGCCGATGTCGAACGCGCCGCCGCGGAAGGCGCCGCCGGAATCGCTTTCGATGTGCAGCGCGTGGACCGCGCCCGGCCCACCGGCCTGGCCAGCGCCCTGCTCCAGGCCCAGCCTTTCTATCAGCGTGGCGCAGCCGTCCCCGGCCGCCTCCTCAACTAATTCTTCAAACGGCCCTCTTTCCCAAGGAAAAACCGCCCCATGCCCAAGGTTCTGATCGCCGACAAGCTCTCGCCAGCCGCCGTCGCCATCTTCAAGGAGCGCGGCGTCGAGGCCGATGTGAAGACCGGCCTTTCCAAGGAAGAGCTGATCAAGATCGTCGATCAGTATGATGGCATCGCCCTGCGCTCGGCCACCAAGCTGACCGCCGACGTGCTCAAGGCCGCCAAGAACCTGAAAGTGGTGGGCCGCGCCGGCATCGGCGTCGACAATGTCGACATCCCCGCCGCCACTGCCGCCGGCGTGATCGTGATGAACACGCCGTTCGGCAACTCGATCACCACCGCCGAACACGCCATCTCGCTGATGCTGGCGCTGGCGCGCGAACTTCCCGCCGCCAACGCCTCCACCCAGGCCGGCAAGTGGGAGAAGAACCGCTTCATGGGCGTGGAAATCACCGGCAAGGTGCTGGGGCTGATCGGCGCCGGCAATATCGGCTCGATCGTCGCCGACCGCGCCAAGGGCCTGAAGATGCGGGTCGTGGCTTACGATCCCTTCCTGTCGCAGGAACGGGCCAACGATCTGGGCATCGAAAAGGTCGAGCTGAACGATCTTCTGGCCCGGGCCGATTTCATCACCCTGCATGTGCCGATGACGCCGGAAACCAAGAACATCCTGTCGGCCGACGCCATCGCCAAGACCAAGAAGGGCGTGCGCATCATCAACTGCGCCCGCGGCGGCTTGATCGATGAGCTGGCTTTGAAAGCCGCCCTGGACAACGGCCATGTCGCGGGCGCGGCTTTGGACGTGTTCGAAGTTGAGCCGGCCAAGGAAAACATCCTGTTCGGCAACGAGAAGGTCGTGGCGACCCCGCATCTGGGCGCCTCCACCAGCGAAGCGCAGGAGAATGTCGCGCTGCAGGTGGCCGAACAGATTTCCGATTTCCTGCTGACCGGCGCCATCACCAATGCGCTGAACATGCCGTCGATCTCGGCCAGCGAAGCGCAGAAGGTGCGTCCCTGGATCAGCCTGGCGGAAAAGCTGGGCTCCTTTGCCGGCCAGCTCACCGGCACCAGCCTGACGGCGGTGGAGATCATCTATGAAGGCACGCCATCGATGCTCAACACCCGCGCTTTGACCCAGGCGGCGCTGGCGGGCCTGCTCAAGCCGATGCTGGCGGAGGTCAACATGGTCAACGCGCCGGTGATCGCCAAGGATCGCGGCATCAAGGTAAGCGAAACCCGGCGCGACGCGCAGGGCATCTATGAAGGCTATATCAAGATCGTGGTGAGCATGACCGATCCGAAGGGGGGCGACACCACTCGCCGCGTCGCCGGCACCGTCTTCTCCGACGGCCGCCCGCGCCTGATCCAGATCAAGGACATCAACCTGGATTCCGGCTTCGCGCCGCACATGCTCTACATCGTCAACGAGGACAAGCCGGGCTTCATCGGCAAGCTGGGCACCATGCTGGGCGATGCCAAGGTCAATATCGCCAACTTCACGCTGGGCCGCAGCGCGCCGGGACAGGACGCCATCGCCCTGATCGAGGTGGACGGGCCGGTGCCGGCGGATGTGGCGGAGGCGGTCGCCAAGCTGCCGCAAGTCAAACACGCCAGGCCTCTGGCGTTCTGAAACAAAAAGGGCGCCGATGGCGCCCTTTTTTATTTCCGCTTCGCGATTGCTTCGTGGTGGCGGATCACTTCTTTCACGATGAAGTTCAGAAACTTCTCGGCAAAGTCGGGGTCGAGCTTGGCCTTCCCGGCCAGGTCGCGCAGCCGGGCGATCTGGGCCGCCTCGCGCGACGGGTCGGCCGGCGGCAGGTCGTGCGTCGCCTTGTACTCGCCCACCGCCTGGGTGCATTTGAACCGCTCGGCCAAGAGATGGATCAGCGCCGCATCGATATTGTCGATGCTGTCTCGCAAACGCAGCAGTTCCGGATGGGTCATTGGCGATCTCTGGGCGATCTGAAGGGGTGCAAACGTACCGTGGCTACGCCTGTTTAAGCCAAGGCTCCGGCCACGCCAAGCCGCCCAGAAATTGCCGAAATTCCTAAGGCCTGACTGTCTTTCAACGATCCGCCAAAAATGCTCTAACCCGCCTCCATGAAGACCGTGGAGCGCATCGTCGCCTTCTGCTGCCGATGGCCCCTGATGGTCATCGCGCTGTCGCTGCTGCTGGCCGTGGGCGGCGGCTGGTACACCACCCAGAATTTCGCCATGAACACCGACAGCGAGCAGCTGATCGACGCCAAGGTGGGCTGGCGGATGCGCCAGGCGCGCTTCGATGCCGCCTTCCCGCAAAAGACCAACCTGACGGCGGTGGTGATCGACGGCAAGACGCCGGAGCTGGCCGAATCCGCTGCCGCCCGGCTGACCGAAAAGCTGCAGGCCAATCCCAAGCTCTTCACCCATGTCCGCCGTCCCGATGGCGGCACCTTCTTCAACCAGAACGGCTTGCTGTTCCTGTCGCTGGATGAAGTGCGCGACACCACCCAGCAACTGATCAAGGCGCAGCCTTTCCTGGGCGGACTGGCCAGCGATCCCAGCTTGCGCGGGATCATGACCAACCTCGACACGGTGCTGCTGGGCGTGGGCGCGGGCGAAGCCAAACTGGCCGACATTGACGGGCCGATGGCGCGCTTTGCCGACACCTTCACCGCGGCAGCCGCCGGCAAGACCGAATTCATGTCTTGGCGCTCGCTGATCACCGGCGCGCCGGCGCGGCCCGAAGAGATCCGCCGCTTTATCGAGGTGAAGCCGCAACTCGATTTCAACGCGCTGGAGCCGGGCGCCGAAGCCAGCCGCGCCATCCGCGCCGCCGCCCGCGACATGAACCTGACGCCCGAACATGGCGTGACCGTGCGCCTGACCGGCCCGGTGCCGCTGGCGGACGAGGAATTCGCCACCATCACCGACCGCGTCTATCTGATGACCGCGGCGATGATGGGCGGCGTGCTGCTGACGCTTTGGCTGGCGCTGAAGAGCTTCAGGATCATCTTCGCCATCCTGGTGACGCTGTTCGTGGGTCTGGCCATCACCATGGGCGCCGGCCTGATGCTGGTGGGCGTCTTCAACATCATCTCCATCGCCTTTATCGCGCTGTTCGTGGGACTGGGGGTGGATTTCGGCATCCAGTTCGCGGTGCGATACCGGCATGAGCGGCATCTGGACGAAAACCTGTCCGCCTCGCTGACCGCCGCCGGTTATGGCGTGGGCATTCCGCTGGCGCTGGCAGCCGCCGCCACCGCCGCCGGCTTTTTCTCGTTCCTGCCCACCACCTATACCGGCGTCGCCGAGCTGGGAAAGGTCGCGGGCATCGGCATGATCGTGGCCTTCCTGCTGTCGATCACCATGCTGCCGGCGCTGCTGATGAAGCTCAATCCGCCCGGCGAGGACGAGGAAGTCGGCTTCAGGGCGCTGGGGCCGCTGGACGATTTCATGACCCGCAACCGCAAGCGGGTGAAACAGGTGGCGATGGTCGCCGGGGTGATCTCGCTGGCGCTGACCGCCTTTGTGCAGTTCGATTCCAATCCGCTGAACCTGCGCAGTCCCAAGGTGGAATCCGTGTCCACCCTGCTGGACCTGATGAAGAATCCCCAGACCTCGCCCAACCAGATCGACGTGCCCGCCATCTCGCTGGTGGTCGCCGACGAGCTGCGCAACCGGATCGCGGAAGGTTCGCTGGTGGCCCAGGCCATCACGCTCTCCAGCTTCGTGCCGGATCAGCAGGCCGAAAAGGTCGCGCTGATCGCCGACGCCAATTCGCTGCTCGACGCCACGATCAATCCCTTTGAAGTGGCGCCCGCGCCCAGCGATGCGCAGGTGGTGGAAAGCTTCCGGACCACGGCGCAGAAGCTGCGCACCGCCGCCGGATCGGCGCAGGACGCACCCGCTAAAAACGCCCGCCGGCTCGCCGCCAGCCTGGACGCCGTGGTGAAAGCCGGGCCCGCAGCCCGCGCCCGCGCCGAGGCGGCATTGGTGCCGGGCCTCAAGACCATGCTGATGCAGGTTTCGGATTCGCTGAAGGCCGCGCCCTTTACCGTGCAAACCATTCCCGCCGACATCCGCTCGGACTGGGTGGCCCAGGACGGTACCGCGCGCGTCCAGGTGTCACCCAAGGACACCAGCGACAATCCGGCGGCGCTGTCGGCTTTCTCGGACCAAGTGCTGCGGATCGCGCCCCAGGCCACCGGCGCACCGATCTCGATCCGCGAATCCGGCAAGACCATCGTCGGCGCCTTCACCGAAGCGGGCATCCTGTCCTTCGTCGTCATCACCATCCTGCTGGCGATTGTGCTGCGCAGCTTCCACGACGTGCTGATGACCCTGGCGCCGCTGGTGTTGACCTTCCTGCTGACCTTGGCGACCTGTGTGGCGCTGGACCTGCGGCTGAACTTCGCCAATGTCATCGCCCTGCCGCTGCTGCTGGGCATAGGCGTGGCCTTCAACATCTATTTCGTGGTGGCCTGGCGGCACGGCCAGCGCTGCTTCCTGGCGTCCGCCCTGACGCGGGCGGTGATCTTCTCCGCCGCGACAACGGCGTCCGGCTTCGGCACGCTGTGGCTCAGCATCCATCCCGGCACCGCCAGCATGGGCGAACTCTTGATGATCTCGCTGGGCTGGACGCTGGTGACGACGCTGTTCCTGTCGCCCGCGCTGCTGGGCCCGCCGCCGCATACGCTGCAGATGCACGATCCGGAAGTTTAGTTTCAACCCCTCCGATTTCAGCTTTCGCTCTGCGGCTTCGCCGCTCTCGCACGCTGAAATCACCTCCCCCTTGCCGCGCTACGCGCTAAAGGGGGAGGCGGGGCTGTGCGTGCTGCACTAGCCCAGCATTTGATCCGTCAAAGCGTTGATGCGCTTGGTGAGACCCGAAGCGCCGCCGCTGGCCAGCGTGCTGGCGAAGTCGGAACGCTTCTGCGCCATCTGGCTGATATTGCCCGCCAGATAGACGTCGGTGACCTTCCACTCCCCGCCCACCTGATGGGTGCGGTAGTTGAAGGCGATGGTTTCGCTGCTGGTCTTCATCGTGCTTTTGACGAAACGCTCGCTGCCGCGCGTGATCGAGGCCGGCTCGACGGTGAAAGTTTCGCCATGATGGGAATCGAAGCTCTTGGCGTAATTCGCGACCGTCATGCGGGTGAAGGCTTCGATCAGCGCCTTCTTGTCGGCCTCGGGCATGGTCGCAAAACTGGGGCCGACCGCGGTGGCGGTCATGGCGGGCAGGTCGAAGGCTTTTTCCACCGCGGGGCGCAGCTTGTCATAGCGGCCCTTGGCGCTGCCGCCCATTTTCATCGACGCGGTCAGCGCATCGTAGAAACCGCGCACCTGGGTGGCGGCGGGATCGGCGGCCTGGGCCTGGGCGGGCTGGGACGACACGGTGAGAAGGGCGGGCGCGGCGGCCAAAGTCAGGGCCACGGCCAAGGATTTCAAAATGCGGCTCATCGAAAAAACTCCCTATGCCCCGGTGTAACGCATGAGAGCCAAAATTTGTCGCCGAAAGACGGCTTTTTTTGGTCCCAGTGACGGGCCGTCAGGCGTCCCGGCCCAGCAGGAAAAAGGGCAGCGCCGACAATTCCGGCGCCTTCGCGGCATAGGGGCCCAGCGCATCGACCGCGCGCCGGGCGCGCTTTTCGGCTTCGGCGCGCGCCCCGTCCACGCCCAGCAGGGTGACGAGGGTCTGCTTGCCCATGTCGGCATCCTTGCCCACCGCCTTGCCGGTTTTCTCGGCAGTCGAGGTCACATCCAGCAGGTCGTCGGTGATCTGGAACACCACGCCCATATCCTCGGCATAGGACTTCAGCCGGGCGCGATCTTGCGCCGAGGCGCCGCCCAGGATGGGTCCGGCCTCGCAGGAGAATTCGAACAACTGGCCGGTCTTGAGCCGCTGCAGGTTGATCACATCGTCGATGCCGAAACTCTCATTGGCCAGCATGTCGATGATCTGGCCGCCGATCATGCCGCTGTGACCGCTGGCTTCCGCCAGCCGCGCAATCAGCGCACAGCGCACATTGGCATCGGGATGGGTGCGGGCGTCGCTGAGGATTTCAAAGGCGATGGTCAGCAGCGCGTCGCCCGCCAGCACCGCCGTCATTTCGTCAAAGGCGATATGGGTGGTGGGACGGCCGCGGCGCAGATCGTCGTCATCCATGCAGGGCAGATCGTCATGCACCAGGGAATAGGTGTGCAGCGACTCGATGGCCGCGCCGACGCGCAGGGACCGCGAATCATCCACCCCGAACAGGCGGGCCGAATGCAGCACCAGGAAGGGCCGCAGGCGCTTGCCGCCCGCCATGATGGCGTAGCGCATGGCTTCCTGGACCCGGGCCTGGGGTCCGGCGGGCTGGGGCAGCACCGAATCCAGGGCCTGATCCACCAGTTTGGCGCTGGTGGCGATGGCCCCAGGCAGGTCCGCCAGGGCCGCCATTTTCACATTGTCTGACACGATATTTCCCCATTCGGCCCCAAGGGCCGGCTGGGGCCGCTTTTAGCCCCTAAGCCCGCGCTTTTGCCAGCCCGGTGTTGCCCGTTTGGGGCTTGGGTTCCGGGCCCTGCCGGGCTATGTCCCGCAGGCTGTTGTCCTTATGGGCCTAGGGGTTGCACCCCCCCGGCCAATACGGGACAATAGCATGTTGCAGTGCCGCGAACGGGGGCTGGTGCTGCCCGCGAGCGCAACCTTAGGATTTCAAAGGTCAGATGCGAGTCATCCTTGCCCAGCCACGCGGCTTCTGCGCCGGCGTCGTGCGCGCCATCGATATCGTCGAGAAGGCGCTCGATAAGTACGGCCAGCCCGTCTATGTGCGCCACGAGATCGTGCACAACAAGCATGTGGTGAACACCCTCAAGAGCAAGGGCGCGCGCTTCGTCGAGGAACTGGACGAAGTTCCCGAAGGCGCCGTCACCGTGTTCAGCGCCCATGGCGTACCCCAGTCGGTGGTCAAGACCGCCCAGGCGCGCGGCCTGCCGGTTCTGGACGCCACCTGCCCGCTGGTCTCCAAGGTGCACAACCAGGGCAAGCGTTACGTCGCCCATGGCCGCACCCTGATCCTGATCGGCCATGCCGGCCATCCCGAAGTGGAAGGCACCATGGGCCAGGTCGGCGCACCGGTGCATCTGGTGCAGAACGAAGCCGACGTCACCACGCTGGAAATTCCGGTCCATACGCCGGTCGCCTATATCACCCAGACCACGCTGTCGATCGACGACACCAAGGGCATCATCGTCGCCCTCAAGAACCGTTTTAGCGACATCGTCGGGCCCGAAACCAGCGACATCTGCTACGCCACCCAGAACCGCCAGACCTCCGTGCGCGAACTGGCCAAGCTGGCCGACGTGATCCTGGTGGTGGGCGCGGCCAACAGCTCCAACTCCAACCGGCTGCGCGAGATCGGCATCGAGGAGGGCATCCCCTCCTACCTGATCAACGACGGCAGCGAATTGAAGGCGGAATGGGTGCGCGGCAAGAAGGTGGTCGGCCTGACCGCCGGCGCCAGCGCCCCCGAAGAACTGGTGCGCCACGTGATCGAGGCGCTGGGCGAAATCGAAGACGTCGAAGTGGAAACGATGGACGGCAAGAAGGAACATATCGAGTTCCGTCTTCCCGCCGAGTTGAGGGCTTAAGTCATGGGACTTCCGTTTCGCCAGGCCGCCAAGATCGGCGCCTATGTCGTCAAGAAGCAGCTGTCGGGCAAGAAATACCCGCTGGTGCTGATGCTGGAACCGCTGTTCCGCTGCAACCTGGCCTGCGCCGGCTGCGGCAAGATCGACTATCCCGATGAGATCCTGAACCAGCGCATGTCCTATCAGGCCTGCATGGACGCGATCGACGAATGCGGCGCCCCTGCCGTCTCGATCGCCGGCGGCGAGCCCCTGCTCCACCGCGACATGGCCCGGATCGTCGAAGGCTATCTGGAGCGCGACAAGTTCGTGATCCTGTGCACCAACGCGCTGCTGCTGGCCAAGAAGATCGACCAGTACAAGCCGCACCCGAATTTCACCTGGTCGATCCATCTCGACGGCGACAAGGCGATGCACGACAAGTCGGTCTGCCAGGACGGCACCTATGACCGCGCCATCGCCGCTATCAAGCTGGCCAAGTCCAAGGGCTTCCGCACCCAGATCAACTGCACTTTGTTCGACGGCACCGATGGCGAACGCACCGCCAAGTTCTTCGACGAGATGATGGCGATGGGCGTGGACGGCATCACCGTCTCGCCGGGCTATGCCTATGAGCGCGCCCCCGACCAGGAGCACTTCCTGAACCGCGAGCGCACCAAGAACATGTTCCGCGACATCCTTTCGCGCGGCCGCGGCGGCAGGGACTGGAAGTTCACCAACTCGCCGCTGTTCATGGACTTCCTGGCGGGCAACCAGACCTATGAATGCACCCCCTGGTCGATGCCGCTGCTGACCGTGTTCGGCTGGCAGAAGCCCTGCTACCTGCTGGGCGAAGGCTATGCCAAGACCTTCACCGAGCTGATGGAAGGCACGGAGTGGGAGAAGTACGGCGTCGGCAAGTATGAGAAGTGCGCCAACTGCATGGTCCATTGCGGCTTCGAAGGCACCGCCGCCACCGACAGCATCAAGAAGCCGCTGAAAATGCTGCCGATCCTTATGCGCGGCGTGAAGACCGACGGCCCGATGGCGCCGGAAATCTCACTGGCCAATCAGCGCCCGGCGGAGTTCACCTTCTCGCGCCATGTCGAGCACAAGATGTCACAGATCAAGGCCGGCAATTCCAACACCACAGAGATCGAGGCAGCGGAGTAATTCCGCGAAGGCCTTGTTCGAGCCCCCCGCCGTCCGGATCAATGCCGGTATCTGGCCGGGGCGGCGCAGCAGCGATCCCAGCACACGCCCGATGGCGATGCCGCCATCCGGTCTCATCGCCACCAAAGCGGCGGGCGGCAGCACATGCGCCGCGTCATCCGAAATCACCCTGAGCGCCGCCAGCGGCAGGTTGCGTTTGGCGGCGAAGCGCGCCGCCACCTGAGATTCCATATCCACCGCCAGGGCTCCGGTGGTGTCATGCAGCCCGGTCTTGGTCGCGGCTTCATGGATGATGATGTCGCTGCCGAAAATCTGGCCTTGATGGGCGGCCGGAAGCCGTGACATCAGCCGCACCCGCCAGCCTTCATGGCAGTCCCATGTTTCGAGGCCGGTGATGATGCGGTCGGCGATCACCACGTCGCCGACCTTGAGATGCGGCGACAGCGCCCCGCCCAGGCCGATGGAGATCACGCCGCGAATGTCGCCATGCAGGGCGTCCAGCTTGGCTGCCAGGCCGGCGCCATCTCCGCCGCCCGCCACCGCCACCACGCCGGCAACGCCGACGATCCCGGCTTCCTTCTTGAGGCCGGTGACGGCGAGAACCGTCACAGCCCGAATTCCACGCGGCGAGAATTGCTGCTTTTCAGATTGCGGTAGCGGGCCAGCGCCCAGAGCGGGAAGAATTTCGGATAGCCGTGATAGTTGAGATAGAAGACGCGCGGAAAGCCGCCGCCGGTGTAATGCGCCTGGGTCCAGAGGCCATCGGCCTGTTGGGTGGTCTTCAGATAGGCGACGCCGCGCGCCACCGCCGGATGATCCACCTGTCCCGCCGCCATCAGTCCCAGCAGCGCCCAGGCGGTCTGTGACGCGGTCGAGGGCGCGGGTTCATAACCTTTGTAATCCAGCTTGTAGCTGTCGCAATTCTCGCCCCAGCCGCCATCGGGATTCTGGATCGCCGCCAGCCAGTCGGCGCCTTTTTTCATGGTGGGATGATCAGGCGGCAATGCCGCGCCGTTCAATCCCGCCAGCGCCGACCAGGTGCCGTAGATGTAATTGACGCCCCAGCGGCCCCACCAGCTGCCATCATCGCGCTGGGTCTTGATCAGATAATCGATCCCGGCCTTCAGCTTCGGATCGTCGGGCTTGGCGCCCAGCTGCGCCAGCATGCCGACGCAGCGGCCCGAAACGTCCTCGGTCGGCGGGTCGAGCAGCGCGCCGTGATCGGCAAAGGGGATGTTGTTGAGGTAGGTATAGCTGTTGTCGGCATCGAAGGCGCCCCAGCCGCCGTCGCGGCTTTGCAGGCCTTCCACCCATTCGGCGCCGCGCGCGATGCCGTCTTTATGGTCAGCGCGTTCGCGGGCACGGTCCATCGCCATCACCACCACGGCGGTATCGTCCAGGTCGGGGTAATGGTCGTTGCGGTACTGGAAGGCCCAGCCGCCCGGTCGCACATCGGGCTTTTCCTCGGCCCAGTCGCCCTTGAGTTCCAGCACCTGCAGCGGTTTCAGCCAGTCGAGCCCGCGCGTCACCGCATCCAGGGCGCGGGCGTCATTGGTTTCCAGCAGGGCATGCGCCACCAGCGCGGTGTCCCACACCGGCGAGACGCAGGGCTGGCAATAGGCTTCGTCTTCTTTCACCACCAGCAGCTTCTCGACCGACAGCCGCGCAATGGCGCGGTCGGGATGGCTTTCGGGATAGCCCAGCAGGTCGTACATCATCACGCTGTTGGCCATGGCGGGATATATCGCGCCCAGCCCGTCTTCGCCGTTCAGGCGTTCGGTGGTCCAGACGCGGCATTTCTCGACCGCACGGTCGCGCAGGCCCTTGGGCCATGGCACGATCTTCAGAACCCGGTCCAGCACATTGAAAAAGAACGACCAGCCGGCGCTCTGGTGCGGAGCGCGGGGCGAGGCCGCGCCCACGCCCTCCACGAAGAGTTCAGCAATGTGAATGCCGCGCGGATTGCGCGCGACGGGCTGGCGGGCGCACAGCACCAGCAGCGGCACGATCACGGTGCGCGCCCAATAGCTCATTTTGGACAGATGCACCGGGAACCAGCGCGGCAGCAGGATCAGTTCGACCGGCACGGTCGGCACGTTCTTCCAGGAAGTTTCGCCGTACAGCGCCAGCAGGATGCGGGTGAAGACATTGGCCTTGATCGCGCCGCCACGGCTGCGGATTGCTTCGCGGGCGCGCACCATGTGGCCGGCATTGATGTCGTCGCCGATCATCTTGAGCGCGAAATAGGCCTTCACCGTCGCGCTGATATCGAAGGCGCCTTCGTGATAGAGTGGCCAGCCGCCATGCGCGCCCTGGATACGGCGCAAGTACACACCGATCTTCTTTTCCAGCGCCAGGTTCGGCTCTTCCGCCAGGTAATGCACCAGCAGGACATATTCGGCCGGGATGGTGGCGTCGGCCTCCAGCTCATAGACCCAGTGCCCGTCCGGCTTCTGCTGGGCCAGGATCGCGTCGGTGGCGGCGCGGATGGCGCCTTCCACGCTGGCAAATTCACCGGGGTTGAGCTGGTTCATGGCGGAACTATAAGCCGAGGTGGCGCAGCGCCAAAGCCGCCGCCTGCTCGCCGGAACGCAGGGCGCCTTCGATGGTCGCGGGCAGCCCGGTCTGGGTCCAGTCGCCCGCCAGGAACAGGTTGCGCCAGCGGGTTTTCACGTCGGGGCGGCGGGCATCCTGCTCCGGCGTGGCGGCGAAGGTGGCGCGCTTTTCCTTGACGATCTGCCATGCCGGCATGGGGGCGTCGATATTCAGCGCCTTGGCGACATCGGCCCAGATCGCCACGGCCAGCGCTTCGCGGTCCTGATCGACGATGGCGTCGGCGGCCGACACCGTCACCGAGATGCGGTCCTCGAAGGCGAAAATCCATTCCGCCGTGCCGCCGATCACCCCGAGCATGGCGGGCGCGCCGGCCGGCGGCACCATCTTGAAATGCGCGTTTACGATGGCGCGGAAATCGTTGGGCACGGTCAGGCCGGGGATCAGGTCGGACGCAGCCCAGGGCGGCACCGCCAGCACCACCACGTCGCGCGATCCCACCGGCAAGGTGGCGTCGGCGACATCCAGCGTCATGACTTCGCGCGGGCCCAGCGTCATGCCGCGCAACCGGGTGCTGAGCCGCAAGGCGCCGTTACGCGCTTCCAGATACTTCACCGCCGGCTCAACAAACGCCGCCGCCAAAGTGGGATGGGCGATGCGCGGGCGGTAATGACGCCCCCCCTTGGCCAAAGTCTCGCGCAGGATGGCGCCCGCCAGTTTGGCGGAAGACTCCTCCGGCGGGGTATTGAGCGCCGCCAGCAGGAAGGGTCGCATCAGGCGTTGCCACAGTTGGCCGCGCTCATGCACCACCCCATCCAGCCGCACCTTGGGGCCGGCCCACATCAGCGGCGCATAGTGCAGATAGTCGCTCGCATGGGAGCCGGGGACGCGGCGCTTTTCCGAGGCAAACCAATAGGGAATCGGTCCTTCATTGGGCCGCAAAAGCCAGCGCGTTCCGTCACGCAGATCGGCAAAGGGGAATTGCGCGTGGGCCGGACCGGCGAGCGCATTCTTCGCGCCGATGCGGGCCAGATAGTTCTGCACCGCCTGGTTGCCCGACAGCACCAGGTGGTTGCCATTGTCGATCACGCAGCCCATGGCCGGATCGAAATAGGAGCGGCAGCGGCCACCCGCCTGCCCAGCCGCCTCGATCACTTCGACCGCTACGCCGCGCGCCGCCAAAACGGTCGCGGCCGACAGGCCGGCAAGCCCGCCACCGACAATGTAAGCCTTGCCTGTCAAGAAAAGAGCCGCTTCATGAAAAAAGTCCTTGGCGCAGCACCAGAGACAGCAAGCGGCGCTTGCCCAGCGAGACGCGGCGGCGCGGCGCGGCAAAGCCCTGCACTTCGCTGGCGCGCAGGATCTCGGAATAGACCGCGCCCATCAAGCGCGGGGTCTTGATGCGGCCCCTGGGACGGGTGGCGAGGATGCGCGCCGCCTCGTCATAATGATGATGCGCCAGCTTCGCCACGCGGCGGCAGACGCCGTCGATGCAAGGACTGGCAATAATAGCCTTGGGGTCGAGCGCGGTGATGCCGGCTTGCTGCAGATATTCGCGCGGCAGATAAAGGCGCCCGATGGCGGCGTCTTCGTCGATGTCGCGCAGGATGTTGGTCAACTGCAGCGCCCGGCCCAGGTGATGGGCGAGATCGAAGCCCGGACCTTCGTCCATGCCGAACACCTTGATGGACAAACGCCCCACCGCGCTCGCCACCCGGTCGCAATAGAGATCCAGCGTGGCGAGGTCGGGCGCGACAATGTCTTCGGCCACGTCCATGTCCATGCCGTCCAGCACGGCCAGGAAATCGTCCTGGCGAAGCCCATACTGCGCCACGGCCGGCGCCAGGAAGGCCACGCGCGGCGGCTTGGTGCCAGCATAGAGACCGGCAAGGTCGGCGCGCCACTGTTCCAGCTTTTCGTGGCGTTCGGAGCGTGTGCCGATGCCGTCATCGGCAATGTCATCCACCTTGCGGCAAAAGGCATAGATCGCGAACATGGCGTCGCGCTCTTCGCGCGGCATCAGCCGCATCGCCATGTAGAAGGAACTGCCGGCGGCCTTTTTCTGCACGGCTGCCGCGGCGGCGCCGCCGATATTCTCTGCGTTGGTCATAGGGAGCGTCTCAGGCGCATCAGCGCGAAGGCGGGAAAGCGTTTCAGGAACAGCCCCGCCACATTCCATTTGGAATGATGCACGGCTTGTGACAGCGGATCGCGGGTCATCAGCAGGCTGTTGAGATCGTCGGCCAGTGTCTGGATGAGATCGACTTCCAGCGCAAGCCGGCCGTCCTTGATGGCCTGCGAAAAGGGGCGGGACACGGCCAGCAGCTCGGCATTGCGCCGGGCCAGGCCTGCGATAACCCCGGCCAAGGCGGGGCTGGCCTTGCCTTGGGCCAGCGCCTCGACGCCGATGCCGGCCAGCAAAGGTTCGGGGATATAGACGCGGTTCAGCTCGCGGTAATCCTTGCCGCAATCCTGCAGGTGGTTGATCACTTGTAGCGCGGCGCACAGCGCATCATTGGCCGGCCACAGGCTTTGGCTTTCGCCGTGCACATCCAGCACAAAACGTCCCACCGGCATGGCGCTGTAGCGGCAGTAATCGATCAGTTCGTCCCAGCTTTGGTAGCGCAGCTTGGTGCAGTCGCGGCGGAAGGCTTCCAGAAGATCGAGCGCATGCACCGGCGACAGGCCGCGCTGGGCCAGGATGGTGCGCAGCGCCACGCCTTCCCGCACCGCATTGCTTTCGCCTGTCAGGCTGGCACGCATCTGTTCCAGCAGCGCCAGCTTTTCCTCTGGCGTGGCGGAGGGATTGTCGGAGACATCGTCGGCGGCGCGCACAAAATGATAGAAAGCCAGCACCGGCGGACGGTGCTGCGGCGCGATCAGGACCGAGGCGACGGGAAAATTCTCGTCCTTGTGGCCTTTGCCCGACTGGAGTTCGGCGACGCTCATGCCTTCTCGCTCCTGCCGGCATTGGCTTGCGCCCGGCCCTTCCACATGCCGCCCTTGCCCGACCAGTATTGTATCGCCGATTCCAGAGTGAAGGCGGCATAGAAGGCGCCGATCAGCGGCAGGGCCGCGCCCCACAAGGGAGACAGGCGGTAGAAACGCAGGATCGGCTGGAACATCACCGCCATGATCAGCCAGGCCAGCCAGCCGGCCAGCTGGGAAATGCCCCAGGCGAACAGCGCTGTCATCACCGGCGCGATATAGACCATCACCAGGCCCAGCAGCGTGCCCAGCAGCAGCAAGGGCGAATAACCCAGTTGCGCATAGGCCGAACGCGCCACCATCTGGCGGATGTCGGCCAGATGCTCGTAGGGGCGCAGCGACACCGCGCGATCGGTCAGCCCCAGCCAGATCGGGCCTTGGGCTTTCATGGCGCGTCCCAGCGCGCAGTCGTCGATGATGTTGTGGTGAATGGCGGCAATGCCGCCGGCTGCTTGCAGCGCGCCGCGCCGCGCCAGCATGCAGCCGCCCGCCGCCGCCGCGATTTTCGATTTTGGATCGTTGACCGCGCCGAAGGGAAACAGCATGTCGAAGAAAAAGACGAAGGCGGGAATCAGGAAATGCTCCGCCGTGGTCTTGCAGGACAGCCGCGCCATCAGCGAGACCAGCACATTGCCGCCCTCTTCCGCCCGCGCCACCAGCCGGCTGAGATTTTCCGGCGCGTGGGCGATGTCGGCGTCGGTGAACCAGATGAATTCGGGGCTGCGCAGGGCGGCCTGTTCGCTGCCCTGATGCATGGCCCACAATTTTCCCGTCCAGCCGGCAGGCCGGTCCGCGCCAGTCAACACGGTCAGGCGGGGCGAGCCCAGCGCCCTGGCCAGATCGGCGGTGTCGTCATCGGACTGGTCGTCCACCAGCACGATGTGGAACTGGCCCGGATAATCCTGGGCAACCAGGCTGCCGATACTGCGCTGGATCACGTCCGCTTCGTTGCGCGCCGGCACCACCGCCACCACCGAGGGCCAGCGCGCCGGATCGCGCACCGCCAGCGTGTCGCGCTCGCGCAGTAACCAGAAACCTTTGTGGAACAGCAGCAGATACAGCCACACCGCCAGCGGCAGGAAACCGAACAGGATGCCCGCGATCATCGCAGATACCCGTTCTGGGCGAACCAGGAGAGCGCATCGGAAAGACCCTCCCGGTACGGGCGCGCGGTGTAGCCCAATTCACGCCTGGCTTTTTCCGAGGAAAAGAACATGCGATAGCGCGACATTCTGAGGGCATCGGCGGTGAGGAACGGCTCCTTGCCGGTCAGGCGCGCGATGAACTCCGCGCCCCAGGCCAGCGGAAACAGCGGCGCGCGCGGCAGCTTGATGGTGGGCGCCTTGCGGCCTGCCATCGCGGCGATATCGGCCAGCATGACTTCCAGCGAGACGTCTTCACCGCCCAGGATGTAATTCTCGCCAATCTTGCCCTTCTCCAAGGCCAGCAGATGGCCCTGGGCGACGTCATCGACATGCACCAGGTTGAGCCCGGTATCGACAAAGGCCGGCATGCGCCCGGTGGCAGCTTCGACGATGATGCGGCCCGTCGGCGTGGGCTTGATATCGCGCGGGCCGATGGGCGTGGACGGGGCCACGATCACCGCGGGCAGCCGTTCGGTTTCGATCAGGCGCTCGACCTCGCGCTCGGCCACCAGCTTGCTGCGCTTGTAGGCGCCGATCACGCTTTCCGGCGTATGGCGCGATGTTTCATCGACCGCCGCTTCGCCCGGCTTCAGCGCGGCGACGGAAGAGGTGTAGACGACCTTTTCCACGCCGCACGTCAGCGCTGCGCCCATCGACGCCTGCACGCCCTTGAGGTTGTTGCGCTCGATCTCGCCCGAGTCCCGGGCCCACAAGCGGTAATCGGCCGCGACATGGAAGAAATAGCGCGCGCCCTTCATGGCGGCGGTCATCGAGGCTTCGTCGCGCATGTCGCCGGCGACCGGCTCGCACTCAGTTCCCGCGATATTGTCGCGCGAGGCAGTGGGGCGCATCAGGACCCGCACGTGCAGCCCGCGCGCCACCAGCGCCCGCGCCACGGCCGATCCGACAAAACCGGAAGCTCCGGTGACGAGTGCGACGTCAGACATTGCCGCCCTCTTCCGCAGCAAACGCCTTGCGGCCTTCGAAGGCCTGCCAATACAGCAGCGCCGGAACGCCCAGCACGATCTCGCGCGCCCGCTTGAGCAGCGATACCGCAAGCCCCATTTCGGCCGGCAGACCGAACAGCGGCGCCAGCATGGCATAGCCCCATTCCTGCACGCCGATGGCGGCAGGCACCGGCGTGGCGATGCTGCGCAAGGCGCACAGCAGGGCTTCCAGCGCGATAGCGTCGAGCAGGCTAATCTCGCCGCCCACCAGCTTGAAGGACAGGAACGTGCCGCCGCCCGCGCCGATCCAGGCCAGCAGGTGCCAGCCCGCGGACGCCGCCAGCCGCGAGGGCGAGCTGTAAAGCTCGACAATCGCCTCGTGGAACGAGACGCCCTGGTTCATCTGCGGGAAAAACCGCCGGGCGACGCGTTCGGCAAAACCGGCGCCGCGCTTCTGCAGGAAAATCAGCAGCGCGATGCCGGGCACCGCCAGCAGCAGCAGCGCGATCATGGTCAGGGTCAGCGGGCCGGTGCCCT
The DNA here is from genome assembly GCA_040387395.1 of Pseudomonadota bacterium. Taxonomy (GTDB): domain Bacteria; phylum Pseudomonadota; class Alphaproteobacteria; order Micropepsales; family Micropepsaceae; genus Rhizomicrobium. Next base: position 23,309 of record JAZKDV010000191.1, read on the forward strand.
CGATATTGCGGAAATGGGTCAGGCCCATCCCCAAGCCGAAGGCCAGGAACACCACCTGCGCCATGGCTTCTGTGGTGGCGTCCGCCGCCACCGAGCCGGCGGCATAGGCCGGCGTCATGCGCTTGAGGATCATCAACCGCGCCGCCGCCACCATGCCGCCCACCGGCGAGAAGGGCGAGATCTCGGCGATGGAGTCACGCACCAGCCGGGCGATGTAGAAATTCCACAACCGGCCGCGCTCGGAGGGCGGCATCAGGAAATACCAGGCAAAAGCCAGGGTGATGAAGATAATCGCCGAATAGAGGCAGAGCAGCGCCAACCCGCCGAACCCGGCGCGCGCCACGGCGTCGAACACCGGGTCAAAGCCGATCGACCACACCAGATAGACCGCCGCGATCACGCCGGCCAGCAGTGCCAGAACAACGCCCCACTTCATCAGGCTGCCCGTTTCATCAGGCTGGAAGCGGCTTGGCGCGGAAGCTCCACAGGCGCATGGCGCCCAGCGCGGTTTCCGCCAGCTGGGGCAGGAAGCTAGGGCGCAGCAATTCCGGCTCGAACGCGCCCATGCGGCGGCGGTTTTCGGAATAGCAGTCTTCCAGGAAGCGGCGGAAGGTGAAGCCGTCCAGGAACACGGATGCCTGGGTGGCGCTGAATTCCTTGCCGTCGTTCAGGTCCTTGCCGCGCTTGGCGGTGCCGATCATGCGGCCCAGGGCGCGCATGTAATAGCGGAAGTCGGTCAGCGGCAGCATCGCCCGCGCCACGAAACCCTTCTGCGCCTGGTTGTAGGCCATCCAGTTGACGAAAAAGACGATGTGCCGGGTTTCCTCGTACATCAGGGTTTCGAAGATGGTGAACATCTCCTTGGGCAGGAACTGGGACTGCATGGCGATCTTGAAGACGCCAAAGCCCAGGAAGGAATCCATGCACTCGCCAAAGCCGAAATCCTTGAAGCGGGTTTCGACATTGTCGCTGACATCTTCCACCGGGCGCTCGGCGGCATCGATGCCGTATTTCTCGATCATCACCCGGATCAGCTTGGCGTGGCGGGCTTCCTCGAAGCCCTGCAGCGCCACGGCTTCGCGCATCACCGGATCTTTCACCGTCTTGACGAATTCGGCGACAATCGCGCCGGCGCGGCGCTCGGTGTAGAAAACTTCTTCCCAGAAGGGCACGGATTTCAGGCGCTTCAGTGCTTCTTCATCCAGATCCGGCCAGGGCAAAGTGTCCGGGTCGAATTCGGTATATGTCTGCATGAAATGCTTGCAGAAGGTGTCGCGATGTTCCGGCGATCCGATTTTCATCTCAGGCAACTTTCTCTTTCGGACCGATGAACTTCAAGGCGATCCTGGCCATGAAGGGCACGAAACGCGGGCGCTTGAGGCGCGCGTCATAGGGCGCCAGGCGGCGGTTGTTTTCGGCCAGGCAGACGGCGACCAGCTCGCCGACATTGATGTCGGAGCCCAGCGCCTCGGCGCCGTTCATGGTGAAATTGTTGTCGTGCTCGCCATGGCCGACATCCTTGGCGATGCCGATGCGCTCATAGATCAGGAAAATCCAGACCGCGAGCACCTTCAGTTCAAAATACGGACGCCGCCACAGCGGCATGTTGCGGCGATGCCAGGCAATCCAATTGACGAAGAACAGGATGTGCCGGGCTTCCTCATTCACCACCGGATCGAAGGTCTGCACCAGCTCGGGCGGGAAATAGCCGGTGTCCTTGGCCGCCTTGAACAGGCCAAAGGCAAAGAAGCTGTCGATGCATTCGCTGTAGCCGGTGACCATGAAGGCCCATTCCGGATCTTTCGGCTTGGGCGGCACCGGTTCCGGCGCCAGCTTGACGCCATAGGCGGTCACCAGGTTTGCCAGCACATGGCGGTGGCGCCGTTCTTCGAAACCGTTCAGCTCGATGGCCTTGCGCAGCAGCGGGTCGCCCACGCCCTCGGCATAGGTGCAGACATTCATGCCGGCCTTGTTCTCGGTCTGCACCGCGATGTCCCAGATCGGCAGTGATGTGATGCGCCTTTCGGCCTCAGCTTCCAGCTTGGGCCAGTCGAGCACCGCCGGCTTGTAGGGGTCATGGGTGTCCAGCAGGGTCTTGCAGAACAGCCGCTTGTGCTCATCCGAGCCGAAGCGGATGGGCCCCTCGCCCGGCCAGGTGCCGGTATCGCGGGTCAGATCGGGCGGAATGGCGAAAGCCGGGCTACTCATCGACGCTCCCTATTCGCTCCTGCAATACCCCTTTGGGGCGCGCAATTGAACCCCAAAATAGGGGGCATGCTTTTTGGCCTAAGCCATTGATTTTATTTGGTAGAAAAGTCCGCAAACCCGCCGGTTCTGATGCCTTGGGCGGCCAGCAGGCCAACCACGCGCGGATCGGTCAACGCCGCCAGCTCCCCCTCATACTGATAGCCGGGGGCTGAGCCCGGATAAGGGCCGGTGGCGGGGTGCATATAGATCTCGGACAGGCCGTCCGGCAGATGGGTGATCAGGCCCGCCAGCCGGTCCGCGGTCATGGCGCCCGACCAGGCCAGGCCGAACACGCTATCCGGCGCTTGGATGCCGGCGCGGCGGAAGCGGCCGCGCAGCATTTTTGCGAACGGCGCGGTCAGCGCCACCACGCCGGACGGCTTGTGGTTTTCGATGCGGCCCAGCACGTCCTGCGGCTCCAGCGGCACCCGCGCGCCCTTCACGCGGTGGCTGCGCGCCGCTTTCACGATTTCGCCCGCGATGGTGGGATGCAAGTGGAAATGCTTGTGGGCGTTGACGTGATCGAGCCGGAGGCCCGTGGCGTCAAAGGCGGCGAACTGGGCTTCGATTTCGGCGGCGAGCTGGCGGCGGACCCTGGGCAAAAAAAACATCGCGGCCCCTGCCCGCGCCATGTCGGTGCGGAAGTGCCCCGTGGAATCCACCAGATCGGGAACAGCGGAAGCCGGCAGCACCGGCTTTCCTTCCACCAGCACCAGATGCAGTCCGACGCGCAAGGACGGAAGATCGCGGGCACGCGCCACCGCATCGGCGGCGGCCGCTCCCGAGACCATCAGGCTGGCGGCGGAGAGAATGCCGTCCTTATGCGCGCGTTCGACAGCATCATTCACGGCCACGGCGGCGCCGAAGTCATCCGCCGTGACGATGAGACGTTTCAAGGCGCCCGATTTCAAAAGATCAGGCGGCGTTCTGGTTCTGGCGGTCGCGCAGGAACTGGAAGAATTCCACGCCCTCGCGCAGGCGACGCTTCATCATGCCTTCCTGCGTGATCATCTCCTTGACGATGGAGCCGATCTTGCTGGGGCGGAAATAGAACTGCCGGTAGAAGGTCTCCAGCGAGTCGAAGATTTCCTTGTGGCTCAGATGCGGATAGTGCAGCGGCGCGATCTGGATGCCGTCCTCGGTCACCAGCTCGGCATTGGCGGCGTCGAGCCAGCCATTCTGCACCGCCTGATTATACAGGAACGTGCCCGGATATGGCGCGGCCAGCGAAATCTGCACGGTGTGCGGATTGATGCGCTTGGCGAATTCGCGGGTCTGGCGCATCGTTTCCAGGGTTTCGCCCGGCAGGCCCAGGATGAAGGTGCCGTGGATCTGGATGCCGAGCTCGTGGCAATCCTTGGTGAACTTCTCGGCCACCTCGATGCGCATGCCCTTCTTGATGTTGTGCAGGATCTGCTGGTTGCCGGATTCATAACCGACCAGCAGCAGGCGAAGACCGCCGTCCTTGAGCTTCTTCAACGTCGAGTACGGCACGTTGGCCTTGGCGTTGCACGCCCAGGAGATGCCCAGCTTGCCCAGCTCGGCGGCGATGGCTTCGGCGCGCGGCAGGTCGTCGGTGAAAGTATCGTCGTCGAAGAAGAATTCCTTGGTCTGCGGGAACGCCTTCATCGCCCATTTGATCTCTTCGACCACATGGCCGACGGAACGGGTGCGGTAATTGTGGCCGCCCACGGTCTGGGGCCACAGGCAGAAGGTGCAGCGCGATTTGCAGCCGCGGCCGGTATAGATCGAGATGTAGGGGTGCTTGAGATAGCCGATGAAGTACTTCTCCATCACCAGGTCGCGCTTATAGACCGGGGTGACGAAGGGAAGGCTGTCCATATTCTCGATGATCGGGCGATCGGCATTGTGGGTGATGACACCCTGCTTGTTGCGGTAGGTGATGCCCTTGATGTCGGCCCAGTTCTGGTCGTCGGCGACATCCTTGATGGTGAAGTCGAATTCATTGCGGGCGACGAAGTCGATGATCGGCGCCTTGAGCATCGAGCCTTCCGCATCCACCGCCACCTTGGCGCCGATCAGGCCGGCTTTCAGGTTCGGGTTGGCTGCCTTCAGCGCCTCGATCACCTTCACGTCGGAGGCAAAGGACGGCACCGAGGTGTGCGCCACGACCAGATCGAAATCCTTGGCCTGGGCCACCACTTCGGCAAGCTGCGTGTCGTGCGGCGGGGCGTCGATCAGCTTGGAATTTTCCACCAGCGCGGCGGGCTGTGCCAGCCAGGTCGGATACCAGAAGCTGCGAATCTCGCGCTTGGCCTGGTATCGCGAGCCGGCGCCGCCATCGAAGCCGTCAAAGGACGGGGCCTGCAGGAAAAGGGTCTTCATCGACATGGTCAAACCTCGGGAACTCTGGGAGACAAACCGGGAGATATTGCGCCGCAGCGCTGTACCGTAAAGTGGCTTCCGCGCCAATGCACTGTTTCACCGAACAGCGAGCCCAGAAACACCGCGAAACTCAGCAAATCGCGCACCGGCAGCAGGTACCAGGGCCCCGCCTGGGTGCCAAAAAGCCCGTCCATCCGCCATTTCACGGCCAGCCGGGTGGCCAGGACCAGGGCCAGAATCACCAGCGCGGCCGGGGCGAAACCCAGCAGCACCGCGCCCATCAGGGCAAAGGGCAGGCCATGGGTGACGATGCTGCCCAGATGGCCGCCCGGATTCACCAGCCGGATGGTGCGGGTCCAGCGCAGTTCATGCCGGAACAGGTCGGCAAAGGAGTTTTCCGCGGCGGTGTGCCCGACGCCAAGGGCGGGAATCGCCAGAGCATAGCCCTTCCTGCGAACGGCATGGCCGATTTCATAATCGTCCGCCAGCTTGTCGGCGAAAGCCTCAAAGCCGCCCACCTCGTCCAGCGTCTGGCGGCGCAGCGCAATGGTCGAGCCGAAACACGGCGCCGCCATGCCAAGGCTGAAGCCCACGATCGCATTGGGCAGGAAACCGTATGAGGTGCCCATCGCCGCCAGGCCGGACCACAACCTGTGACCGCTGCTTGCCGGTTCGCCGGTGTAGAGGCAGCTCACCACGCCGACATTCGGGCGCTGCAGCGCCGACACCACCTGCGTCAGCCAATCCGCCTTGACCGCGATATCGCTGTCCGACAGCACCAGCACGTCATGCCGGGCCGCCGTCATCATGTTGATCAGGTTGGAAACCTTGGCATTGGCGCCGTGGCGCGCTGCGCTGGCGACGATCGCGATATCGGCCTGCGGATATTTCGCCTGCAGCATGCGCACGATCCCCAGCGCGGGATCGGCCGGATCATCGGAACCGAACACGATCTGCACCGCGCCCGGATAGGACTGGTTGAAAACCGTCTCCAGATTCTGGGCTAGGTCCGGCTCGTCCCGGTGCAGCGGCTTGAGAATGGTGACGGCGGGATGATGGGTGGCGGCCGCGGATTTGCGGCGCATGAAGCGCTCCGCCAGCACGGCGGATAGCAGGGCATAGCCCGCGCCGATCAGCGCGACGGCGCAAAAGGCCCAACCCAACATGGTGAAAATCGAATTCATGCTCCGCGCCACAGCCCCCCGTAGGCAATCACTTATTAGATCATCGCTTCCAAAGGGGGGAGGGACATTCGGTGACAGAATGCGACAGGCGCGGAACTTCTGTTAATTTATTGAAATATAAGATAAATTTCTGACAATCCGTCACAGGCCCGGGTGGGTGGGAAAAGTCCGGCCACTCATTATAGGGTGGCAAAATGCTCCCTTCGTCCCCCTCGCCCGCCCTGCAGCAGGCCCTGGCTACCGCCACGCGCGCCCTGCAAAGCGGCAACCTGGCCCTGGCGGAAATGGCGCTGGCGCCCTTTCTGGGCGCCGGGATGCCCAGCAATCCCGATCTGCTCAACATCGCGGGCACGGTCCGGATGCAGCAGGGAAAGGTGAGCGAAGCAGCCAAGCTGTTTTCGCAAGCTGTCACCACCGCGCCGCGCGAACCGCTTTACGCCTTCAATCACGGGCTGGCGCTGTCACGGCTGGGGCAGTTGGCGGAAGCGCAAAACGCGTTGCGCGCCGCGTTGAAGCGCAAGGCCGATTTTCCCGAAGCGATCTTCGAACTGGGCGCGGTGCTGCACCGGAGCGGAAAGCTGGAGGAAGCGGAAAAGCAGTTCCGCAATCTGCTGCGGCTGATGCCGGGCCATGTGCGCGCCAAGCTGGCGCTGGCGGCGGTTCTGGTGGATGCGCGCCGGCCCGATGAAGCTGAAGCGCCGCTGCGCCGGGCGCTGGCCGAAACGGCAGAACCCATGCTCAAGGCGCAGCTCTATCTGCAACTGGGCCAGGCGCTGCGCCGCCAGCGCAAGGACGCCGAAGCCCTGGCCGCGCTGGACCAGTCCCAGGCGCTGTTCCCGTCTTTGCCCAACCTGCCGCTGCACCGCGCCGAGACCCTGCAGAACCTGGAACGTTTTGACGAAGCGCTGGCGATCTTTGAAAGCGAACTGGCGCGCGCGCCCGGCAATCCTGAACTGCATCACGATTACAACGCCCTGCTCTATCAGCTTGGGCGCAGCGAGGAATTCCTCAAATCCTATGACCGGGCGCCGCAGACCCGCGAAGTGCTGATGGACAAGGCTTTCTTCCTCAACCACGAAAAACGCGACGAAGAAGCCCATGCCATCTATGCCAGCCTGGTGGCCCGCGATCCGAACGACCGGGACGCCGCGCTGTGCGCCGCCAACGAACTGGGTATGATGAACCGCAATGGCGAAGCTCTGGCGGCGTTTGAAGCCTTGCTGGCGCGCCATGGCCAGGATGCCGACCTGCTGCGCCGTGCCGCCGAGCCCGCGCTGTTGACGGGCGATGCGGGCAAGGCGGCCTGGCTGTGTGAAGAGGCCCTGCGGCTGATACCCGGCGACGGCAGCAGTCTGGCGATCCTCAGCATCGCTTCGCGTATGCTGGAGGACGGGCGCGAGGATTTCCTCAACGGCTATGACACGCTGGTGAAGAGTTTCGACCTGGCGCCGCCCGACGGCTTTTCCGACATGGAAAGCTTCAACCACGAACTCAATGCCGAGCTGGACCGCCTGCATCCGGCAACGCGCGAATTCATCAACCAGTCCCTGCGCGGCGGCACCCAGACACCGGGCCACCTTTTTCCCGCCGGCCTGCCCCTGGTGACGAAACTGAAGCAGCGGATCGACGAGGCCGTGGCGCGCTATATCGAAGACATGGGCGAGGATGCATCGCATCCCTTGCGGGCGCGGCGGGCCGGGGATTTCGGGTATGCCGGCTCCTGGTCGTCACGGCTGCGGGACTGCGGCTTCCACGTCAATCACATCCACCCCGATGGCTGGATCAGCTCCTGCTATTACGTGGCGGTGCCGGAGGCGGCAAAGGATCAGGCCGCGCGCCAGGGCTGGATCAAGTTCGGCGAGCCGGCGCTGGATGTCGAACTGAAGACGCCGATCCGCCGCACCATCCAGCCGGTGCCGGGAAGGCTGGTGCTGTTCCCGTCCTACATGTGGCACGGCACGGTGCCGTTCCGCGATACGGCGGCAAGAACCACGATTGCGTTCGACGTAGTGCCCGCCTAGGAAGCGCGTTTGCGGGTATGGACGTTGCGCGAGCTCGTGCGCCGCGCCTTGGCCGCCGCCACCAGCGTCAGCCAGTTGGAGAACAGCCGCCCGGTATGCAGCCGCCAGGACTGCAAGGTCAGCGCCCCGGTCACGATCTCGCTGATGCGGGCCAGATCGGCGCCGGCTTCGCCGAGACGGTTTTCGGTGGCGCGGTCGAAATAATTCTCGGGCATTGCAGGCGCCGCCGCCAGATTTCCGGCGTGGAAGCGTTCCAGGTCGCGCAGATATTCGCGGGCCAGCGTGGTGCGGTCATATTCGGGATGGCCCTGCAGGAAGACAAAGCGGCTCTGGCCCGCCGGCTCGCGGGTGAAGATGTCGACCTGACCGCTCGCCAGCCGCGACAGCACGCGGTAGCCGTGCAGGGAAAGATCACTTTCCGCGATCTCATGGCTGCGGCCATGCGGCACCGGCACGGTAAGCGTCTGGCTGAAGAACAGCGGATCGTCTTCCACGCGCATGGCGGGAAAGACGCCGGACAGCTTGCGGCCCAGCGGACGGGCCTTAATGCCGTCCAGATGCAGAACGCCGGCCTCGGCCGCCTGGCCGGAGAACAGCGTGGAAAGGGTGCCGGTCTCGGCCCAGTCAATCAGCTGCGTCAGCTCCGGCCACCAGGCCTGCGCCTTCGTACCGCTGCCGGTATCGGGCGCACCGGTGATGATCAGGGCGTCGATATTGGCGGCGTGCAGGAAAGCGGCGTCATCATAGAAGCCGTCCATGCGCGAACGCGCCTGCTCGCCGCGCGCGATGCCGCGCAGGGAGAAAAGCCGCAGCCGCACATCCAGCGCACCGGCCGATTCCTTGAGCAGCTTGGCGAATTGCAGTTCGGTGGCGCGCATATCCGCATCGGGCATGTTGTTGACCAGCCCGACATGGATCGTGGAACGGTTGTGACGGCCGCCCAGCAGAAAATTCTCAACCCGGCTCATCGCGCAAAACCCCAGTGACAAGCGGCAGTTTAGGCCGGTTGGATTAACAAAGTTTCGGCGCAATAGATGAGTCGCGAAGCACGCGTTGCCGTTTCAATCTGGGACAGGGCCGCGCTATCATGTGATTTATTCCAACGGAAAAGCCGCATGACGCCTGATTTCGCAAGCCGCACTGCCGCACAAGTTTTGGTGGATCAGTTGCGCATCCAGGGCGTGCAACGGGTGTTCTGCGTGCCGGGCGAATCCTATCTCGCCGTGCTGGACGCGCTGAAGGACAGCGGCATTGAAGTCATTGTCTGCCGCAATGAAGGCGGCGCATCGATGATGGCCGAAGCCCATGGCAAAGCCACCGGCCGCCCCGGCATCTGCTTTGTCACCCGCGGGCCCGGCGCCACCAATGCCTCGGGCGGCATCCATATCGCCCAGCAGGATTCCACGCCCATGATCCTGTTTGCCGGCCAGGTCGAAAGCACCAACCGCGGCCGCGGCGCCTTCCAGGAACTGGATTTCTGCGCCGTGTTCGGCAGCATGACAAAATTCACCGCCGAGATCGACGATCCGGATCGCATGGCCGAATATGTCAGCCGCGGCTTTGCCGAAGCGATGCGCGGGAGGCCGGGGCCGGTGGTGCTGGCGCTGCCGCATGACATGCTGTCGCGCAATTCCGCCGCGTCCGACGGCGCTTATGTGGACGAGGCCGAAATTGCCCCAGCGGCCAAACAAATGGCCGAACTGCAAGACCTTCTGGCGAAAAGCCAGCGCCCCATGCTGCTGCTGGGCGGTTCACGCTGGGACCAGCAAGCCTGCGACGCGATGATGGCGTTTGCGAAAAGCTTCGGCATTCCCGTGGCGACCGGTTTTCGCCGCGCCCATCTGTTCGACGCGACCCATCCCAATTACGCCGGCGACCTGGGACTGGGCGCCAATCCGAAACTGGTGGCGCGCTTCAGGCAAAGCGACCTGGTGATCGTGGCGGGCGGGCGGCCCAATGAACTCACCTCGCAGGGCTATACCTTGTTCGACCTTCCCCAACCGCAGATGAAGACGGTGCATTTGTATCCGGGCGCCGAAGAGATCGGGCGGGTGTGGCGCCCGCATCTTGGCATCCATGCCAGCCCCCGCGCCTTCGCGCCGGCGCTGGCGGCGCTCATTCCCGCCCAGGGGCGCGACGTGTCGCAAGCCCGCCAGGAATATATCGACTGGTCGGAAACGCCGACCCCACAACCGGGCGCCGTGAATTTGAGCGAGATCATGATCTGGCTGCGCGGTCATTTGCCCCCCGATGCCATGCTCACCAATGGCGCGGGCAACTACGCCGCCTGGATTCACCGCTTCTACCGCTTCCGCCGTTTCGGCACGCAGGTGGCGCCGATCAGTGGCTTCATGGGCTATGGCTTGCCGGCCGCGCTGGCGATGAAGAGCCTTTATCCGGCGCGTCCCGTCATCGTGCTGGCGGGCGACGGGGATTTCCTGATGACGGGCCAGGAATTCGCCACCGCGATGCAGTACGGCCTGCCGGTGATCGTGATCGTCTATGACAATGGCTGTTACGGCACCATCCGCATGCACCAGGAACGCGAATATCCCGGGCGCGTCTCGGGTACAGACCTTCGCAATCCCGATTTTGCCGCCATGGCGCGCAGTTTTGGCGGCTTCGGCGCGGCGGTGGAGAAGACGCAGGATTTCGCGCCCGCTTTCCTGGCGGCCCAGGCCAGCGGCCAGCCTTCCATCATCCATGTGAAATACGATGCCGAGGGCATCACGCCGGCCACCACGCTGATGGCGATACGGGACAAGGCCTTGAAAGGTTAGTGGCCGAGCGCCACCGGCAAGGCATCCTTCACCGGCAGCACGTCGATGCGGGCGGCCTTCAGGCGCGACAACGCCCAGTCCAGCATCTGCGGCGTCGAGCCATACAGGCCCGGATTGTCCGACACGCCATGGGTGTACAGGATCAGCCAGCCGTGATCGTGCAGCGTGCGCAGGATCGCGTCCTGGATGCGGCCCTCGTCCCACAGCCGGGTTTCCAGCGAGATGACGCTCAGCTGCGCCAGGTCCACCCGGCCGATATTGATGCCTTCATGGGTGCCGCGCAGCGACGAGAAACGCGGCGCCTGGAAATGCTTACTGCGCGGGCTGACGCGGCCAAAGGGATAGGCATAGCTGACCGGCGCCGCGCCGTTCAGGAAAGGCTTGAGGAATTCCTGGTTGCGCGCCGCATCCTGCGCCAGCTCCGCCGACGACAGTTCCGAAACCGGGCGATGGACAAAACCGTGGCAGCCGATCTCATGGCCGGCGGCGACCAGCTCCGTCAGATCCTGTGCATCATAGAAGCGGGTGCCCTCCACGGTCTGGCCGCAAAAGCTGCCCCCCGTATAATAAGTGCCGTGCACGCCGTGCCGGGCGAGCACCTGCCCGCCCAGGGTCCAGGCCGATTTGGGGAAATCGTCGAAACTGATGCTGGCCACCGGCCGGTGCCCCGCCAGGCGCGCGGGACGCACCCGCAGGTGGCGGCCGATCAGGCTGGCGAGCTGGGTTTTCAGGCGCATGGCGGGCTTTTTACCGCCAAAAGCCTTAAAGGCCGGGTAATGGCCAAGACAGTTCAACAAGTATCTTGCATGACAAGGTATCGTGTGATAGGTAATAGGGTATGACAGAATCGCTGCAAATCCAGCTCAAGAAAGGCGTCCTGGAAATGTGTGTCCTGGCGCTGCTCTCCAAGGGCGACAACTATGCCTATGACATCGCCAGCCGGATGGCCGAGGCGGTCGGCATGGGCGAAGGCACCATCTACCCCCTGATGCGCCGCATGCAGAATGACGGGCTGGTCACCACCTACCTGCAGGAATCCGGCAGCGGCCCGCCGCGCAAATATTACAAGCTGACCAAAGCGGGAGCGAACGCCCTGAAAGCGCAAATCTCGGACTGGCTCGCTTTCGAAATTGCCGTGCGAAAAATCCTGGGGGAAGTGACATGAACCGCGCGAACTTCATTGCGCAGCTTCGCGCCGGCCTGTCGGGGCTGCATCAGAACGACATCAACGATGTCATTGCCGACTATGAATCCCATTTCGCCGACGGCATGGCCGCCGGGCGCAGTGAAGATGAAGTCGCCGAAGCGCTGGGCGATCCGGCGCGGCTGGCGCGCGAACTGCGCGCCGAGGTCGGCTTCAAGCGCTGGGAGCAGGACCGCAGCGCCGGCAACTTCGTCGGCGTGGTGCTGGCGCTGGTCGGCCTGGCCACCATCGACATCATGTTCCTGCTGCCCATCCTGGGCGTGATGCTGGCGGTCTTCTTCGCCATCGCGGTGGTCTGCGTCGGCTGCGTGGTCGGCGGCGCCGTCCTTTTGGGCAACCTGATCCCCGGCGGCTGGACCCTGATGATGGGCAACACCACGCTGCAGACGCTGACCGGCATCGGCCTGCTCAGCGGCGGCATCGGCGGCGGCGCGTTGCTGCTGATGATCCTGGACTGGGTGGCGCGCGCGCTGATCCAGTATGCCCGGCTGCACTTCCGCCTGTTCAAATCCGCCAACGATTCCATCTGAGGAAGACGCTCATGGTCCACAAGCTCGCTATCGTCGCCTTCACCGGCCTGGTGGTTTCGGCCGTCGCCATGGGCGCGGCCGCCGCCATCGGCGCGCGCGAATTCGGCGAAACCTTCGAAGGCATGGATTTCTCCATGTTCGGCGACCGTCCGCACTGCGAGCGGGTTGCCGATGGCGCCCCCGGCAACCGCACCCTGAAATGGGACGGCAGCGACCATGTCTCGCTGAACGTGCCGGCCACGGCGCGTTACGCCCCCAATGGTTCCAAGGAGTGGCACATCAGCGGCGATCCGCAAGTTGTGGCCCATGTGCGCGTGCGCGACGGACGCATCGAACTCAATTGCCGCGGCCGGGGCTGGAATGACGACAGCCTGCAGATCACCCTGCCCGGCACGCCGATGGAAAAATTCGGCATCGCCGGCAGCGGCAAGCTGGAACTGGAAAATCTCGACCAGCACGACCTCACCGTCTCGATCGCCGGCTCGGGCAGCATCAAGGCCACCGGCAAGGTGCGGGACCTGACCGTGGCCATCGCCGGGTCAGGCGATGCCGACATGGGCCGCGTCACGAGCGAAGATGTGAAGGTCAAGATCGCCGGCAGCGGCAATGCCGATATCGCCCCCAGCGACGAGGCCGAGATTCACATCGCAGGTTCGGGCGACGTCAATCTCCACTCCACGCCGCGCAATGTCGAAACCCGCATCGCCGGATCGGGCCGCATCCACAATGTCGCCCCCCGCGGCGACGGCAACATCTGACGCCGGAGATAATCTGATGGGCCGCAAACTTGTCCTCGTCGCCATTCTGGGCCTGACCGTGTCCGGCGTCTGCATGGGTGCCGCCGCCGCGATTGGCGGCACGGATTTCCATGACGGTCTCGACATCGCGTCCTACTTCGATCGCGCGCACCGCTGCAAGATCGTTCCCGGCGCCACCGCGCGCCAGCGCACACTGGACTGGGACGGCAGCGATCATGTCGGCCTGTCGATGCGTGGCAATGCCCATTACCGGCCCGGCACGGATGACAAGGTGCATGTCACCGGCGATCCGCAGGTGCTGGCGCATCTGGAAATCGACCAGGGCGACATCCAGATGGACTGCCGCGGCTGGAGCAACCGCACCAAGGACCTGGAAATCACCCTGCCCGGCCGCATCTTCAAGCGCTTTGAAATCGCCGGCACCGGCAAGCTCACCCTGGACGCGCTGGACCAGCCCGAGGTGAAGGTCGAGATGGCCGGCATCGCCAAGGTCGAGGCCAATGGCAAGGTCGACCGGGTGGAGATCGAGATGGCCGGCATCGGCCATGCCGATTTCGCGCATGTCACCGGGCGCGAGGTGCGGGTGGAACTTGCGGGCGTCGGCAAGGCCGACATCGCGCCGACCGAGGAAGCCCATATCGAGATCGCGGGCCCCGGCGAAGTCCGGCTGCATTCCAATCCCAAGCGGGTGGATACCGAGATCGCCGGACCGGGCCGCGTCCGCAACGTCGGCAACTAGCGCCCAACTCGACAAACCGGGCTGGCGGGACTATGTCCCGGCCC
>JAZKDV010000191.1:37261-48442 GCA_040387395.1 Pseudomonadota bacterium
GTCCTGACCGCGCCGATGACGGGTGTGTCGGACCTGCCCTTCCGCCGGATCGCCAGCCGCTGTGGCGCGCCCTATGTGGCGACCGAGATGGTGGCCTGTGACAGCTTCGCGCGTGGCCGCCCCGACGTGGTGCGCCGCGCCGCCATCGGAGACGGCTTGCCGTTGATGGTGATCCAGCTTGTCGGCCGCACACCCGAATGGATCGCCAGGGGCGCGGCGATGGCCGAAGCGGCCGGCGCCGACATCATCGATTTCAACATGGGCTGTCCCGCCAAGGAAGTAACCGGCGCGCTGTCGGGATCGGCCCTGATGCGCGAACCCGAACTGGCGGCAAAGCTGATCGCGGCCGCCGTGGGCGGCACCTCGCGTCCCGTCACGCTCAAGATGCGGCTGGGGTGGGACGACCAGAACCGCAATGCGCCTGAGATCGCGGCGCTGGCCGAAAGCCTGGGCGTCAAGGCCATCACCGTGCATGGCCGCACCCGGCAGCAATTTTACAAAGGCCAGGCCGACTGGCGTGCGGTGGCCGACGTCAAGAAAGCCACGCGTCTTCCCGTGATCGTCAATGGTGACATTATTGACGCCGTGTCGGCCCGCGAGGCCCTGGCGCAGTCGGGCGCCGATGCGGTGATGATCGGACGCGGCGCCTATGGCCGCCCCTGGATCGCTGCGGCGTTGGACCGCGCCCTCGATACCGGCGCTGAAATGTCAGAGCCGGACGCTGCCTCCCGTTTGGGCATCGCGCTTGAACATTTCAGCGACACGCTGCGCTTTTACGGCGATGCGCTGGGACTGAAAGTATTCCGAAAACATCTGGGTTGGTATGTCGAGCAGGCCTCCATGCCGTCCGACCCGCAGCTGAGGCGCGCGCACAAGGCCCGTTTGTGTCAAATTGACAACCCGCGCGGCGTAGAATCTGCCCTGACCGAGCTCTGGGCCGCACTTTCGTCTCAATCCGCCCTTCCAATTTCCGCATCTGCACATATGTAAGGGGCGCCAGCGGCATTACGCTGGGGGGACGTTATTTATTGACGGATGTCTGTTACGGCCTGTGCCGGTCGTCATCCTGAAAGCAGCTATTGGGGACTCGTATGTCGCGCCTTTTCCTCTTCGCCCTGGCCTCGTCTCTTGCTCTGGCCGGTTGCGGCGAAGCTCCGCAGCACCAGATGCCGCCGCCCTCGGTTGGCGTGGTCACCATCAAGGAAACCCCGGTGGCGCTGACCACCGAACTGCCGGGCCGCACCAGCCCCTATGCGGTCTCGGAAATCCGGCCGCAGATCACCGGCATCGTCAAAGCGCGCCTGTATGTCGAAGGCTCCACCGTCAAGGCGGGCCAGGCGCTCTACCAGATCGATCCCGCGCCGTATGAAGCCGCCTATGCCGCTGCCGCCGCGACGCTGACGGCTGCCAAGACGCGCGCCGACCGCTTCGCGATCCTGCTGAAGGAAAATGCCGTCGCGCCCCAGGCCAATGACGATGCCCGCGCCACCTATCTGCAGGCCAAGGCCCAGGCCGACGCCGCGCGCATCAACCTCAACTATACCCGCATCACCTCGCCGATCTCGGGGCGCATCGGCGCGTCCAGCGTGACGGTCGGCGCGCTGGTGACGGCGCAGCAGCCCACCGCGCTCACCACCGTGTCCACGCTCGATCCCATCTATGTCGATGTCGACCAGTCCAGCTCCGAACTGGTGGCGCTGCGCCGCGCCGCCCAGGCCGGCAGCCTGAGCGAAGGCGGCACCGCCGTCGTGAAGCTGAAGCTGGAAGACGGCAGCGACTATGCCCATGAAGGCAAGCTGCAGTTCACCGACGTGACGGTGGATCCCTCCACCGGCGCGGTGCGCCTGCGCGCCATCTTCCCCAATCCCGAAGGCCTGCTGCTGCCCGGCCTCTATGTCCGCGCCACCGTCACGCAGGGCACCGACCCGCACGGCATCCTGGTGCCGCAGCAGGGCATCAGCCGCAATGCCAAGGGCGAGCCGACCGCGCTGGTGGTGGACGCCAAGAACTTCGCGCGCCTGCGTGTGCTGGAGACCGGCCGTTCCATCGGCGGCGACTGGCAGGTGCTGAAAGGGCTGAAGGCCGGCGACCGCATCATCGTGGAAGGCCTGCAGCGGGTGCAGCCCGACATGCCGGTCATGCCGCGGCCTGCCGGCGCCAAGCCCGCGGCCCCAACCGGCGCGCCGGGTGCGCCCGCCAATCCGGCGGCCCACTAAATGTCGCTCTCGCGCTTTTTCATCGACCGCCCGGTTTTTGCCTGGGTCATCGCCATCGTCACCATGCTGGCCGGCGGCATCGCCGCCACCAGCCTGCCGATCGAGCAGTATCCCACCATCGCCCCGCCGGCGGTGGTGATCAGCGCCATCTATCCCGGCGCCGACGCCCAGACGGTGCAGAATTCCGTCACCCAGGTGATCGAGCAGCAGCTGACCGGCCTGGACAACCTGCTGTATTTCTCCTCGGCCTCGAACGCCAATGGCAGCGCCGCCATCACCGTCACCTTCGCGCCCGGCACCGACGCCGACATTGCCCAGGTGCAGGTGCAGAACAAGGTGCAGGCCGCCGTTCCCAAGCTGCCCACCCAGGTGCAGCAGATCGGCGTCACCGTCGCCAAGAACCAGCCCAACTTCATCATCGTCATCGGCGTCTATGACGATACCGGCCGCTACAACAATGTCGACGTGTCGGACTTCATCACCAGCCGCATGGCCGACCAGCTCAGCCGCGTGCCGGGCGTCGGCAATACCCAGGTGTTCGGCGCGCAGTATGCGATGCGCATCTGGCTGGACCCCTTCAAGCTGAAGAATTTCAGCCTGATGCCGGCCGACGTTTCGGCCGCGATCCAGGCGCAGAACGTACAGGTTTCCGCCGGCCAGATCGGCCAGCAGCCCGCCGTGAAGGGCCAGCAGCTCAACGCCACCGTCACCGCCCAGTCGCGGCTGCAGACGCCTGAGCAGTTCCGCGAAATCGTGTTGAAGACCTCGCCCGGCGGCGCGGTCGTGCGCCTGCGCGATGTCGCCCGCGTCGAACTGGGCGCGGAGTCCTACGAAATCACCAGCCTGTTCAACGGCTATCCCGCCGCCGGCGTCGCCGTCATGCTGGCGCCCGGCGCCAATGCGCTGAGCACCGTGGCCGCCGTCAAAGAGCGCGCCGAACAACTGCGCGGCACCCTGCCGCCGGGCATGAAGATGGTCTATCCGGTGGACAACACCACCTTCATCCGCCTCTCCATCCATGACGTGGTGGTGACGCTGATCGAAGCCATCATCCTGGTGGTGCTGGTGATGTATGTGTTCCTGCAGAACTGGCGCGCCACGCTGATCCCCGCCATCGCCGTACCGGTGGTGCTGCTGGGCACGTTCGGCATCCTGGCCATGTTCGGCTACACCATCAACACGCTGACGCTGTTCGCGCTGGTGCTGGTGATTGGACTATTGGTCGACGATGCGATTGTCGTAGTCGAGAACGTCGAACGCATCATGCATGAGGAGCGGCTCAATCCCTACGACGCCACCCTCAAATCCATGCAGGAAATCACCGGCGCCCTGATCGGCATCGGGCTGGTGCTGACGGCGGTGTTCCTGCCCATGGCCTTTTTCGGCGGTTCGACCGGCGTGATCTATCGCCAGTTCTCCATCACCATCGTGTCGGCCATGACGCTGTCGATCCTGGTGGCGCTGATCCTGACGCCCTCGCTCTGCGCCACCATGATGAAGCCGGTGGAAGGCGATGGTCACCAGAAGCACGGCCGTTTTTTCACCTGGTTCAACCGTAACTTCGACGCCTTCCGCGACTGGTACCAGAAACGCACCGCCTGGTTCCTGCACAATACCTGGAAGGTGATGGCGGCGTTCATGGTCATCGTGGCCTTGATGGCGTTCCTGTTCGTGCGCCTGCCCACCGGCTTCCTGCCGGACGAAGACCAGGGCTTTGTCATCACCCTGATCACCCTGCCGACCGGCGCGGTGCAGGAACGCACCATGGCCGTGGCCAAGGAAGTCTCGAAATTCTATCTGGAAGACGAAAAGGCGAATGTGGACTTCACCTTTGTCATCGCCGGCTTCAGCTTTTCCGGCGCCGGGCAGAATACCGGCCTCGCCTTCACCCGGCTGAAGGACTGGGACGAGCGCAAGGGCAAGCAGAACACCGCCCAGGCCGTGGCGGGACGCGCCTTCATGAAGTTCATGCAGCTTCCCGACGCACAGGTCTTCGCGCTGGTGCCGCCCAGCGTGCAGGAACTGGGTCAGTCGTCCGGCTTCGACCTCCAGATGCAGGACCGCGGCAATGTCGGCCATGCCGCGCTGATGGGATACCGTAACCAGGTGCTGGGCATGTCGATGCAGAATCCCAAGCTGCGTGGCGTGCGCCCCAACAGCCTGGACGACACGCCCCAGCTGCACATCGACATCGACCAGGCGAAGGCCAACACGCTGGGCGTGCTGCCGTCGAACATCAATTCGACGCTCAGCGCCGCCTGGGGCAGCGCCTATATCAACGACTTCCTCGACCGGGGCCGCGTCAAGCGCGTCTACATGCAGGGCGATGCGCCCTATCGCATGAAGCCCGAAGACCTGAACCGCTGGTACGTACGCAACGGTGCGGGTGACATGACGCCCTTCTCGTCCTTCGCCACCTCGACCTGGAAACAGGGTCCGGCCTCGCTGACGCGCTATAACGGCTTTCCCTCCATCCAGCTGATGGGTGCGGCCGCGCCGGGCGTGTCGTCGGGCACCGCGCTGAAGGAAATGGACGCCATCTTCAAGCAGCTGCCGCCGGACATCGGCTATGAACTCACCGGCCTGTCCTATCAGGAACAGGCCAGCGGGGCGCAGGCGCCTGCCCTGTATGCGCTGTCGATCCTGGTGATCTATCTGTGCCTGGCCGCGCTGTACGAAAGCTGGGCGATCCCGCTGTCGGTGATGCTGGTGATCCCGCTGGGCGTGGTCGGCGCGCTGCTCGCCGCCTGGAGCCGGGGCCTGTTCAACGACATCTACTTCCAGGTCGGCCTGCTCACCACCATCGGGCTATCGGCAAAGAACGCGATCCTGATTGTCGAGTTCGCCGTGGATGCGGAACGCAGGGGCGCAAGCGCCTATGACGCCGCCATGGAAGCCGCAAGGCTGCGGCTGCGCCCCATCCTGATGACCTCCATCGCCTTCATCGCCGGCGTCGCACCGCTGGCGCTGGCGACAGGCGCGGGCGCCGGGTCGCAGAATGACATCGGCACCGGCGTGATCGGCGGCATGATCAGCGCCACCGTGCTGGCTATCTTCTTCGTGCCGGTCTTCTTCCAGCTGGTGAATACGCGCCTGCAGCGCCATAAGTAAGCTTTAAGGCATTCCGCCTGAGGCCTTGCGAGGGGCCCCGTTTGCTCATTAGCCTGACAAATCAGGCGTGGGGCGCGGCGTTTCCCAGCCTGTCGTGGAAAAACCCGCAGAGTTTTGCGCCGCGACATGTCGGCAGGGCGGGAAAGCGGTTGCATGCCAGAGGAAAAAAACAGCGCTGCCCCCGGCAAGCACTGGACGACAAGCAAGCCGCGCATCGTCGAAGACTGGGAAGCCGCCCATATTTTCCTGGAAGTCGCGCGGAGCGGAAGCTTTCGCGCCGCATCACAGTCCCTGGGACAGTCGGTCAACGCCCTTCGCAGGAAAGTGGGCGAGCTGGAAAAGGCGCTGGACGCCCCCTTGCTGCTGCGGCACGTCAACGGCGTGCGCCTGACGCAGGAAGGATCGGAAGTCTACGAAGCCGCGCTGCAGATGGAAAAGGCATCCTTCAGCCTTTTGCAGGCCCATGACAGATCAGAAAAGAAAATCGAGGGCGATGTCAGGCTGGCCTCCACCGAAGGGCTGGGGATATTCTGGATACTGCCCAAACTGATCGCGCTCCAGCGCGTCCACCCCAAGCTGGTGGTCAACCTGACATGCGGCATGAAATCGGCGGACATACTTCGTCTCGAAGCGGATCTGGCGATACAGCTGGAACGGCCCCAGTCATCCGACCTGAAGGTGACCCGGCTGGGCCGGATGCATGTGATGCTTTTCGCCGCCCAGGCCTATATCGCCAGGCATGGCCACCCGCAAAACACGGCCGACTTTTCGCAACATCGGTTTGTCGTCCAGAGCGACAGCAAATCACGGTGGAACGACATGGAAAAGACGCTGCTGGGCGAATCCAGAGACGGCGTGCTGACATTGCGCAACAATTCGAGCATCGCGCACTTCTGGTCCGTCGTGAAAGGCGCCGGAATCGGCGCCCTGCCCACCTATTGCCAGGCGCTGGGCGCCAGCCTGGTTCCGGTGAATCCGGGCAACGCCTATCCGCTGGACATCTGGCTCACCTATCATCCCGACGCCAAAAGGATCGCGAGGGTCCAGAGCACCATCGACCTGATTCAGCAGGCGTTCGATCCGCGCAAGTATCCCTGGTTTCGGGATGAGTTCATCCACCCTGACGAGTTGCTCCAGCTCTACAAGGGTGAACCCCTGGGAACCATCGTGCCAAACGCCTAGGCGTTCACGCCTAGCGGAGCCCTGCTGGTTGCCACCGCGCCCAGCATCACGCCCAGCGTCAGGCCGAGGCTGAAGTCATGCAAGGCAAAGCCGAGCGCGATGCCATAGGCCAGGGTAAGGCCCATCAATATGGCTTTCATGTTCTGCGTCCCAGCACCCGTCACATTTGGAGGAGATTCGGGCCGCCGTCACGCGCTAGTTGGGGGCGAGCCGTTCCAGCTACCGAACATGGCGTTCCGCTTGCCGCACACCCGGGCACCGGACAATACTCGCCCGCGCAAAAGACAGGGGCCGGGCATGAAAAGCTGGATAGCACCACTTTTGGGGACACTGCTGGCAGCCGCCGGATCGGCGCAGGCGCAGGAAACGCGCGAACACAGCGTCACCGTGACTTCGACCGTTCCGGCCATTGCCGGACAAAAGGTAAAGCTCTACCTGCGCGAACGCGCGCTGCCGCAGGTGCTGCGCCGCGGCGCGGGCGACAAGGTGGTGCTGTTCATCCATGGCGCCGGCACGCCGGCCGAAGTCGCCTTCGACGTGCCGTACCAGGACTATAGCTGGATGGCCTACCTGGCGAAGGCCGGCTACGACGTCTTCAGCGTGGACATGACCGGCTATGGCCGCTCGCACCGTCCGGCGCCGATGGCGCAAGCCTGCAAGGCTGCGCCGGCGGGTAATGGCTTCGGCACCAATTGCCTGACCAGCTATCCCGGCAACCTCACCACCATCGAATCGGACTGGAACGACATTTCCGCCGCCGTGAATTTCATCAAGCAGCTTCGCAAGGTGCAAAAGGTCAACCTGATCGGATGGTCGCAAGGCGGCCCGCGCGCCGGCGGCTGGGCCGCCAATCATCCGGGCGAGGTGGGCAAGCTGATCCTGCTGGCGCCCGCCTACAACCGCGCCGCCAAGGACAACGCGCCCGCGGCGCTGCCGGTGCCAGGCGCCACCTACAGCACCCAGGACTATGACCAGTTCATCGCCAACTGGGACCGGCAGGTCGGCTGCGCCGACCAGTTCGACAAGCGCACCGCCGCCTCGGTCTGGTCGGAGATGCTGAAGTCCGATCCGGTCGGCGCGGCCCGCAAGCCGCCGGTGCGCCGCGCCTCGCTCGCCTCCACGGGCTGGGGCTGGACGCAAGCCAGGGTCAAGGCCATGACCACGCCCACCCTGATGGTGGCGGGCACCCACGACGTGCAGGTCACGCCCGCACGCGTGAAGGAATTTTATGCCGATATCGGCAGTCCCCAGAAAACCTATGTCGAGCTGGGCTGCGCCTCGCACAATGCGATGTGGGAAAAGGACCGCCACATCCTGTTCAAGGCCTCGCTGGAATGGCTGGAAAAAGGCACGGTGGAAGGCCAGAAGAACGCCATGCTGCGGCTGGGGTTCCAGTAGCGTTAAGGCCGGCGGGACGGTAAAAGCCCGCCCATGACCCCTGCTTTTGGGCACCACCGTTTTTCCGTCGCCCCGATGATGGACTGGACCGACAGCCCCTGCCGGGTGCTGCATCGTTGCCTGACCAAGCACGCGCTGCTCTACAGCGAGATGGTGACGGCGGATGCGGTGCTGCATGGCGACCGGACGCGGCTACTGGGCTTTGACGGTTTCGAACATCCGGTGGCGCTGCAACTGGGCGGGTCCGATCCGGCGAAGCTGGCGGAGGCGTCCAAAATCGCCGCCGAGTTCGGCTATGACGAAGTCAATCTGAATGTCGGCTGCCCGTCCGACCGGGTGCAGTCGGGGAAATTCGGCGCCTGTTTGATGCGCGAGCCGGCCTTGGTGGCGGACTGTGTCGCTGCCATGCGCGCCGCCGTCAAAATTCCCGTCACCGTCAAATGCCGCATCGGGGTGGATGACCAGGACCCGGAAAGCGCCCTGCGCACACTGATCGACGGCTGCGCCAGCGCGGGCGTGACGGTGTTCGCGGTGCATGCCCGCAAGGCCTGGCTGGAAGGCCTGTCGCCGAAGGAAAACCGTGACGTGCCGCCGCTGGACTATGAGCTGGTCTATCGCGTCAAGCGGGAACGCCCGCACCTCACCATCCTGGTCAATGGCGGCATCGAGACGCTGGAACAGGCGCAAGACCACCTGAAGCATGTTGATGGCGTGATGCTGGGCCGCGCCGCCTATCAGAACCCGGTGCTGCTGTCCGACGTCGATGCGCAGTTCTTCGGCGGCGCGCCGCGCGAGCTGGACGCGGCGGTGGCGGAATATTGCGATCATGTCGAACGCGAACTGGCCAAGGGCGCGCGGCTGCATACGCTGATCAAGCCGATGTTGGGGCTTTACAACGGCCGCCCTGGCGCACGCCTGTTCCGCCGCCATTTGAGTGAAAACGCGCCGCGCCATGACGCCGGCATCAGCGTGCTGCGCGATGCGCTCGATTTCGTTGCGCAGCGCCGCGCCGCTTAAATTCCTTTGAAGAATCCGTGCGTCGCGCCCCAGCGCAGCACCAGGTCCGGCCATACCGCCGTCGGGCGGCCCACCGTACGGGCCAGGCCGAAGCCATGGCCGCCGGTTTCAAAGATGTGGATTTCGGACGGCACACGAGATCCCTGCAGCGCGGCGTAATAGGCCAGCCCGTTGGGTACCGTCGGCACCACCGTGTCGTCGGCGGCGGCGACGATGAAGCTGGGCGGGGTGGCGGCGATCACCAGCCGCTGGCAGGAATAGGCGTCGATCTGTTCGTTGGTGGCGTCCGGCCCCAGCAGGTTGTTGCGTGATCCGACATGCGCGCCGTGCCCCAGGGTGATCACCGGATACATCGGCACCGAGAAGGACGGCCGCGCATCTACACGATCGATTTCGTCCAGCGGCTTGTACACGGTGTCGTCGAAGCGGGTGGCGATGGAGGCGGCAAGATGCCCGCCGGCGGAAAAGCCCATGAAACCAAACTGCGCTTCGTTCACGCCATACTTGGCGGCATTGGACCGCACCAGCCGCATGGCGCGCTGGGCGTCCTGCAGCGGCACGTCGCTGCGATTGGCCCAGCCTTCGCTCGGCAGGCGGTAGCGCAGCACAAAACAGGTGACGCCGGCCTTGTTGAAGCGCCGCGCGATGTCCATGCCCTCAAAGTCCAGCATCTCGCGGGCATAGCCGCCGCCCGGCGCGATGATCAGCGCCGAACCGTCAGGCTTTTCAGGCCGGAAGACATTCATCGCCGGCACGCCGATGCGGTCGATGGCCCGGTCATGCGGGGTGATGTAGGGCGGTTCGTGATTGCTGACGCGGATCGGCGGCAGCGAAAGCCCCTCGCCGCCGCCGGGCGGCACGCCCGGCCACAGGATTATGTTTTCCTTCGGATCGCTGGGCAACACCCCATCGCCCACGACCACCGTGTCGGCGAAAGCCGGTCTTGCGACAGCGGCGGCCAGACCCAATCCGATAGCGGTGCGGCGATCCATATCCCTGGGTCCTTTTTATTTTGGGAAAGATCACACTCTTTCCCTTTTTTGGGCAAGGCGTAATGTGCGCGCCATGATCAAGCGCGCGGCCCTGCTGTTGTTCCTTTCCGTGCTGCCTGCGGTGGCGCAGGAGGCGCCGGTCTATGGCGCGCGGCTGGAAGGATTCGAATACCCGCACCCGGTGCAGATATTCCGCTTCACCAGCCAGAAGACGGCCATGGAAATGGCCTATATGGACGTTAAGCCCGCGAAACCTAACGGGCGCACCGTCGTCCTGCTGCATGGCAAGAATTTTTGCGCCGCCACTTGGGAAGGCACCATTCAAGCGTTGACCGGCGCAGGCTATCGCGTGATAGCGCCGGATCAGGTGGGCTTCTGCAAGTCCACCAAGCCGGCGCACTACCAGTATTCCTTCGAGCAACTGGCGGCGAACACCAAAACGCTGCTGGAATCGTTGGGCCTCTCACGCGTCACCATCATGGGCCATTCGATGGGCGGCATGCTGGCGACGCGCTTCGCCCTCACCTTCCCGCAGATGACCGAACAGCTTGTGTCGGTCAATCCGCTAGGACTGGAAGACGGCCGCGCCAAGGGCGTGCCATGGGGGAGCGTGGATGAAAGCTACAAGGGCGCGCTGAACACCACCGCCGACAGCGCCCGGGAATATCAGCGCACCGTTTATTATGCCGGCATCTGGAAACCCGAATATGAAAAGTGGGTGCAGATGCAGGTCGGGATGTACCGGGGCGCGGGCAAGGAGATCATGGCCTGGAACAGCGCCCTGACCTCGGAAATGATCGCCACACAGCCGGTGATCTATGAACTGGAGCGGCTGAAAATGCCGGTGCTGTTCCTGATCGGCGACAAGGACACCACCGGCCGCAGCAACCGCGCACCCAAAGAGGTGCAGGCCACGCTGGGCAATTTCCCCGCCATGAGCGAAGCCGCCAAGGCGCGCATTCCCACCGCCAAGCTGGTGCGCTTCGCCGATATGGGCCATTCACCCCAGATCCAGGACCCGGCGCGCTTTCATGCGGCGCTGCTGGAGGGGTTGGCTAAGCCTTGAAGCCATGGGGCGCGGCCCAGGCCAGGAACAGGCTGGGCCAGGCGGCCGCCGGCTTGCCGATGGTCCAATGCAGGCTGAAGCCATGGCCGCCTTCCTGGAACACATGCAGTTGTGACGGCACCTTGGCGACCTGCAGCGCCTCATAAAAGGCGATGCCGTTATCGAAGGGCGGCACGATCTCGTCATCGGCGGCGGCGCC
>JAZKDV010000192.1:0-2042 GCA_040387395.1 Pseudomonadota bacterium
CTTCGTAACCGGCGGGCGCTATCCAGTCGCCCCCGACGTTCTACTTTTCGGAGAACTTCTAATACTTCCATTGGCAAGATTTCGCTGATCGGGCGTGCTCCGAGATCCTGCCGAGCAAAATCAATTAACCAGGTTGCCTTGCTAACGGTGGCGGCCGCTCGACCCTCCCGTTCATACTTAGCGAGGTACTCATCCGCTACCAGGCCAAAAGTGTTTGCAGCGGCGATGGCCCGGGTCAATTTGGCAAGCTTTGCCTGAACCGCAGGGTCGCGACCGCTTGCCAGTAGCTTTTTTGTCTCGGTCAGACGCTCCCGGGCCATCCCCAAACTCACGTCGGGATACGCTCCGAGCGCCAGCGTTTTCTGTTTGCCGCCGTAACGGTAGCTGACGCGCCAGAGCTTGCCGCCAGTCGGCACCACCAAGAGGAACAAGCCTCTCCCATCAGCAAGCTTCCAAGGCTTGCTGGAGGGTTTAGCGCTTCGAACAGCCACATCGGTCAGTGCCATTGTTGGTATCTCGTTCTGAAATCCGGAGCGGATATCCATAAAAATACCAACAAAGTTGGTGACTGCACCGGAATTCGAGCGGACAAGCTCGAACGACGACAGACTATATCGGTTTGATTTTATTGAGAAATCCGGACGATCCCGTACCGCTACGAACGAATGTGAACGGGGAAATGGTGCCCAGGGACAGAATCGAACTGCCGACACGTGGATTTTCAATCCACTGCTCTACCGACTGAGCTACCTGGGCACAGGGGTACCGCGCGCTGGCGGGACGGGCTTATTAGGCGATGGCCCCTCACCTGTCCAGCACCCCCGGATTAATCCTCGTCCTCGTCCTTCTGCGTGAGATTCGAGGGGCTTGCCGGGTCCACCGGGGCGCCCGGAATGGCATAGCCGCCCTTCAGCCACTGGCCCAGATCCAGGTCGGCGCAGCGCCGGGAACAGAAGGGCTTGAAGCGGTCGGCGGCCGGCTTGTCGCAAAGGGGGCACTTAGCCATGCCCCGCCCCCGCCAGCAGCGAAACGGTCAGCGCCAGCGGCAGACCCACCACGTTGGAATAGCTGCCGGAGATGTCCTTCACGAAGCTTTCGGCGCGGCCCTGGATGGCATAGCCGCCCGCCTTGCCCTCACCTTCCCGGCAAGACACATAAGCTGCGATCTGCGCCTCGGTCAGCCGCAGCATCGAAACCCGCGTCAGCGCCAGGCGGGTGCGCAGCTTGCCGTCGGGCGCGATCAGCGCCACCGCGGTCATCACCTGATGGCGGCGGCCCGACAGCATTGCCAAACAGGCGCGCACCTGGGCTTCGTCCTCGGCCTTGGGCAGGATGCGGCGCCCCAGCGCCACCACCGTATCGGCGGCCAGGATAAAGGCCGGCGCGCCGGTCCATTTGTCCTTTCCGGCGCGCGCCTTTTCCGCCGCCAGCCGCATGGCATGGAGACGCGGCTGTTCGCCCTTCCGGACAGTTTCATCGATGGCGGCGGGAAGAATGTGATCGGGGACGATGCCCGCCTGCGCCAGCAACTGGACGCGGCGCGGGCTTTCGCTGGCAAGCACCAGCACGGATTTACCGGAAGCGATAAGTGATACGGCCCTTGGTCAGGTCGTAAGGGGTCATTTCGATCATCACCTTGTCGCCGGTCAGCACGCGGATGCGGTTCTTGCGCATCTTGCCGGCGGTATGGGCGATGATGATGTGTTCATTGGCGATCAGCTTCACGCGGAAGGTCGCATTGGGCAGCAGTTCTTCGACGATGCCCTCGAACTCCAGCAATTCTTCTTTGGCCAATGGGTCCTCTTAGGTCTGCAGCGGTTGCGTCAGATAGGGGGGAAAAGCCCGAAAAGCAAGGCGTTTCAACCGCTTTTCCTCAGCTATCGGGCCCGGAAAGGCCCGAAAAACGCTGTTTCAGGCGTCCCAGAAGCTGGTCACGCACCGCCCGGTAGGCCGCCAGCCGCTGTTCGCGCGAACCTTCCACGGCGGTGGGGTCCATGGTGGGCCAGTATTCGACCTCTACGGGATAGCGCGCCGTGAGGTCG
>JAZKDV010000192.1:2052-5650 GCA_040387395.1 Pseudomonadota bacterium
GCCGTCTACGCTCAGCGTGTTGCCGATCCACTGCTGGGCTTCGGGCGACAGGGTGATCACCAGGTCGAAGCTGCCATCCTCCAGGTCCTCGAACCGGCGGGGCCGGTGCTGGCCGATCTTCAACCCGATCTCCTCCATGGCCTCGACCGCCAGGGGGTCGAGCGCCCCCGCCTTCACCCCAGCCGATTCGACATAGATGCCTTCGCCGGCGAGATGGCGCATCAGCGCCGCCGCCATGGGCGAGCGCACGGCGTTCAGGGTGCAGGCGAACAGGATGTTGGAGGGTTCCATTTCAACCCCGCATCTGCAGGACGCACAGCAGCGTGAACAGCCGCCGGGCGGTGTCGAAATCGGTTTCGATCTTGCCGTCCAGCCGCTTGCGCAGCTCGGTGGCGCCCTCGTCGTGCAACGTCTTGCGCGCCATGTCGAGGGCTTCGATCTGGTAGGGCGGCGCAGTGCGGATCGCCTTGTAATAATTTTCGCAGATCAGGAAATAATCCTTCACCACCTTGCGAAAGGGCGTCAGCGACAGCATCACCCGGGCATGCGGCGCGCCGTCATGCAGCCGCAGGTCCATCACCAGCCGGTTTTCCTCCAGCCCTAGCGTGAGCTCATACGGGCCGCCGACCGAATTGATCAGGCGGAAGCTGTTCTTCTCCAAAAGATCACAAATCGCCACCTCGCGTTCCTGCTCGATGGCGCGGCTGCGGGAGACCACACTGGCTTCGTCGAGGGTGATCGCCGACAGCCGGAAATCCACGGTCAATCCTTTTTGGGATCGAGGCGCACGGAGATGGAACGGGCATGCGCCTGCAGCCCCTCCGCCTCGGCCAAGGTCACCGCTTGCGGCCCGATGGCCGCCAGGCTGCGCGCATCCAGGCCCAGAAGCGTGCTGCGCTTCATGAAGTCGAGCACCGACAGGCCGGACGAAAACCGCGCGGTGCGCGAGGTTGGGAGCACATGGTTGGGCCCGGCGATATAATCCCCCATCGCTTCGGGCGTGTGCCGCCCCAGGAAAATCGCGCCGGCATGGCGCACCTTGGCGAACAGAATTTCCGGATCGGCGGTGGCGATTTCCAGATGCTCGGGCGCAAAGGCGTCCGACAACGGCGCGGCGTCGTCCAGCTTCGCCACGACGATAATGCCGCCATAATCGCCCCAGCTCCTGGCGGCGATTTCCTTGCGCGGCAATTGCGCGATCTGGCGCTCGGCGGCGTCGGCCACGCGATCGGCAAAACCCGCATCGTCGGTGATCAGGATCGATTGCGACGAGGCATCATGTTCCGCCTGGCTGAGAAGGTCGGCGGCGATCCAGTCCGGATCGTTCTGCCCGTCGGCGATGACCAGAATTTCGGAAGGACCGGCAATGGAATCGATGCCGACCTGGCCGAACACTTCGCGCTTGGCGGCCGCGACATAGGCGTTGCCGGGCCCCACGATCTTGTCGACTGCGGCAATACTCTCCGTGCCATAGGCCAAAGCGGCCACGGCCTGCGCCCCGCCGATGCGGTAGATGTCGGACACGCCGGCGCGACGCGCCGCCGCCAGCACCAGGGGATTGATCGTGCCGCCGCTGGCCGGCGTCACCATCACGATGCGCTTGACGCCCGCGACCCTGGCCGGAATGGCGTTCATCAGCACGGAAGACGGGTACGACGCGGTGCCGCCCGGCACATACAGGCCGACACTGTCCACGCTGGTCCAGCGCCAGCCCAGCACGGCGCCGGTCTCGTCGGTGAAGCGTTCATCGGCGGGCAATTGCCGCTGGTGATAGGCCTCGATCCGGCGGGCCGCGGTTTCGATCGCCTCCAGCTGCGCCTTGCTGACCTTGGCCAATGCGGCTTCGATTTCGGAGGCTGACAGTTTCAGGGTCTGGGCGGTAACATTGGCCTTGTCGAACTTGTTGCTCAGCTCGACCAACGCCGCGTCGCCGCGCGCCCGCACATCGGCGATGATGGCCTTGACCACCTGCGCGACATCTTCCGCCTCCTCGCGCGTGGCAAAGAGCAGCTTGTCGAACTCCGCCGCGAAATTCTTTTCGCTGGCATTCAGCCTACGCGCCATCGCCAGCCTCGTGATCCGGCTTGCCGCGCGCCGCCCAGGGATCAGTCATGTCGGCCAGTTCAGCGTCGATACATTCCAGCGCCAGCACCGACACCACGGCGTCGTCGGCGCCCAGCTTGACCTTATGCGACTGGACCTTCAGCACGCCGTCAAAGTGCAGCCCGGCGCGCACGCGCGTCTTGCCGCCGGCTTCCCATTGCAGCCGGTTCACCACTGCCGCAAAGCGCCGCTTTTTCGGCAGCCAGGTGATATTCTTGAGTTGTGCCACGGCGTCCTGCAGCCGCGCCGACAGGATTTCCAGGTCCTCGACGTCGGCGGCCGCCAGTTTCAGCCGGCTCATTCGCTGGCTCGCACGATGTCGGCACCGACGCGGGAAAGCTTTTCTTCCAGCCGGTCGAAGCCGCGGTCCAGGTGATAAATCCGGCCCACCACGGTTTCGCCTTCCGCCGCCAGCCCGGCCAGCACCAGGCTGACCGAGGCGCGCAGATCGGTCGCCATTACCTGGGCGCCCTTGAGCTTTTCCACCCCGCGCACGGTGGCGGTGTCGCCGTCGATCCGCACCTGCGCACCCATGCGCGCCAGTTCCGGCACATGCATGAAGCGGTTCTCGAAAATCTTTTCCTTGATGACCGAGGTGCCATCGGCCACCGCCATCAGCGCCATCATCTGGGCCTGCAGGTCGGTGGGGAAACCCGGATAGGGCGCGGTGGTGATGTCGGACGCCTTGGGCCGGCTGCCGTTCATCTGCACCTTCATGCCGCGCGGCGTGGCGGTGACGCTCGCGCCGCTCTTGACCAGCAGCGCGTTGAGCGAGGCGATGGTGTCGGGGGCCGCGCCGACCAGTTCAACCTCGCCGCCGGCGATGGCGACGGCGATGGCATAGGTGCCGGTCTCGATCCGGTCGGGCATGACGCGATGCGCCGCGCTGTGCAGTTTCTCGACGCCCTGCACCGTGATCTCGCTGGAGCCCAGGCCCCAGATTTCCGCGCCCATGGCGATCAGGCAGTTGCCCAGGTCGATGATCTCGGGCTCGCGCGCAGCATTGACGATCTTGGTCGTACCCTTGGCCAAGGTCGCGGCCATCATCGCGGTTTCGGTGGCGCCGACCGACACGAACGGGAACACGATCTCCGCACCCGACAGCCCATCGGGCGCGGTGGCGGTGACATAGCCTTCGGCCAGCTCGATCTTGGCGCCCATCGCCTCGAGCGCATTGAGGTGCAGTTCGACGGGGCGCGCGCCGATGGCGCAGCCGCCGGGCAGCGACACCTTGGCGGCGCGTTCGCGCGCCACCAGCGGCGCCAGCACCTGGAAACTCGCCCGCATCTTGCGGACCATGTCGTAGGAGGCAAAGGCGCTGGTGATCTTCGCGGCTTCCAGGCGCATGGTGTCGCCTTCGCCGAAATTGCCCGACAGGGTCACCTGGATCTTGACCCCGAAGCTGGCCAGGAGCTCGGCCATGGCGCGCACATCGGCCAGGCGCGGCACATTGGTCAGGGTCAGGGGTTCGCCCGTCAGCAGCGCCGCCGCCATG
>JAZKDV010000192.1:5660-7077 GCA_040387395.1 Pseudomonadota bacterium
CAAAGACGCGGCCATCAGTTTCAGGGCGGCGTTCTTGGCGCCGCTGATGGGGATTTCCCCGGAAAGGGGATTGCCGCCCCGGATGCGAATTCTGTCCATGACAGACCTTGTAGCCCGCCCCGGCTGGATAGGGAAAGCCGGGCAAAAGGCAGGGCTAGGCTGAGGTTTTCGGGGGCTTGTCCGGACCCTGTTGGGGGGCGGAAGCGGCCGGTTTGGCGCCCTTGGCGGCAGGGCCCTTCTTGCGGCGCAGGAGGTTGGCGCGCAGCGCCGCGGCCAGCTTTTCGGGCGAGGATTTGGCCATCCCTAAACGGCTTTCCTTTGGAGAATCCTTACGTTATAGCAGCGCACCCTTCACCCCCTTTTGCTTCGCAATTTTGGGTTAAGGGTTCGGCGCTACGGTGCCGATTACCACCGGTTGCCGTAGTAGCGTAGTGGTAGCGCAATCCCTTGGTAAGGGATAGGTCGTGAGTTCGATTCTCACCTACGGCACCATTCGTCATCAGATTCGAATAAGGGCTCGCCGGTTCAACCGGGCGATGCCGCGCGCGGCCGGTGCGGATGCCGGCCGATGCCCTTGAGCATCAGGCGCACCGCCTCGAAATGGATCGCCGCCACGACCTTGAGCGTCATCAGCGGATAGGAAAACAGCATCGCCAGCAGCGCGCCGTCGCTGAGCGCGCGGCGCGCTCCGGCGAAGGAGGCGTTGAGAACCGGCGCCCCCGCCTCGTCTTCCAGGATGGTCACCGCCACGCGGCTGGCTGGCGGCAAGGTGCGGAAATGATACCGGCAATCGGCCGACAGGAATGGCGAGACGTAGAAATCCTTGGCGCAGTCGTGGCGCATCAATGCGCTGGTGCCGTCGCAGGCGAAGACATAGGCATGGCGTTCTTCATAGGTGTTGTGGACTTCATAGATCATCGCCCGGAGGACGCCATCGTCATCGTGACAGAACCAGACGCTCAGGGGATTGAAGACATAGCCCAGGATGCGCGGATAGCAGAGCACGCGGCGCGGCCCGTTCGCGGTGATGTTTGCCGCCGCCAGCAGACCGTCCAGCCAGCCTTTCAGCGGCACAGTGCGTGCGGCGGGACCGTGATCGCGATCCTGGAAGCTGAACACGCCCCAGCGATTCCATTTGAACAGCGACAGGCCCTTGTCCAGGCGCGGCAGCTCATCCAGATCCACCAGCATGGCGAAGACGCGGTATTTGAAGCGATGGTGCCTGGGTCTCAGGCGCCGATGCATCACCCAGCCAGGATAAAGTGCTGATTGCACCTATTTCTCCAGCGCCAGGGTAATGGCGGCGCTGGCGGCAGATATGGTGCCGGTGACAAAGCTGCCCCAGGCCATGTCTATGAGAGACACTTTGAGCGACCAGACCTTCAGGGTGGCCAGATTGGTCAGGTCGTAGGTGGCA
>JAZKDV010000192.1:7087-16468 GCA_040387395.1 Pseudomonadota bacterium
GACGCCGAGGACGATGATGGTGAGAAACGCGATGGCCGCCCCCATCGCCGTCCCCCACAGCGTGTCCACCAGCGCGACGGTGCCGCTGTAGCCCTTCAGCGTCGACAGATTGGTCGCGTTGTAGGTGAGATAGGCAAAGAAGCCGAACATCGCGCCGTAAACCAGCGCGGTGCGCCAATCGCCGCTTTCCACGCCGGGCCGGATGGCAAAGATCACCACGCCCAGAATATAGATCAGGTAGAAGGCGACCGCCGCGGGATAGTTGACCTTGTCGGCCAGGATGGCCCCCAGGGTCCGCTGATAGACCGGCTCGCCGGTAAAGCTGAACCAGGTCAATTCCATCCCAGCCATGATCAGGAGGGCGGAAAAATAAGCAATAAGGCCGGTGCGCATGCTTGGTTCTCCCTTTCCTGAAATACGCGCCTTCGGGTCTTTTGGATCATCCCACTGATCCATCCCGCCGCCGCCCGCGTAGAGGGTGCAAACGGGACATGCATGGCCAAAATCGCGATTGTGGGAACGGGGATTTCGGGGCTGGGCGCGGCTTGGCTGCTCAATCCCGATCATGAGATCACGGTGTATGAAAAGGCGCCGCGAATCGGCGGCCACAGCCGCACCGTGACGGTGGATTATGACGGCACGCCAATCCCGGTCGATACCGGTTTCATCGTATTCAACAAGCCCAACTATCCCAACCTCACCGGCCTGTTCGCGCATTTGGGCGTCCAGGTCCATGAAAGCGACATGACCTTTGCCGCCTCAATCAATGGCGGCTGGCTGGAATGGGGCGCGCGCGACCTGGATGCCGTTTATGGCCAGCGCCGCAACCTGCTCAGGCCGCGCTTCGCCCTTCTGATACGCGATGTGATGCGTTTCAATGCCGGCGCTGAAACGACAGTGGCGCGCTTTCCCCATTTCACCATGGATCAGCTCATCACCCATATGGGGCTGGGCGACTGGTTCCGGCGCTTTTACATACTGCCGATGGCGGGGGCGATCTGGAGCTGTCCCTTGCGCGAGATGCTGGCCTTCCCGGCGCGGACCCTTGTCCAGTTTTTCGTCAATCATCACCTGTTGTCGGTGCGCGGCCAGCCGCAATGGTACACCGTCACCGGCGGTTCGCAGGAATATGTCTCCCGCCTGACCGCGCCCTTCGCCCACCGCATCCGCACCAGTTGCGGTGCGACCGCCATCACCCGCCGGGACGGCAAAGTGCAGGTCCGGGACACGTACGGCGAAACCGCCACCTATGACGAGGTGGTGCTGGCCTGTCATGGCGATGAGGCGCTGGCGATGTTGCAGGATGCGGACAGTCACGAGCGCGCCGCGCTGTCACCGTTCCGCTATCAGAAGAATGTCGCGGTGCTGCACCGCGACGACAGCGTGATGCCCAAACGCAAGCGTTGCTGGGCCAGCTGGGTCTATACCTCCGACGGAACATCCGACGATCCGCGCATTTCCGTCACCTACTGGATGAACAGCCTGCAGAAGATCGATCCGCGCCACCCCCTGTTCGTCAGTCTCAACCCGGGCCGTGACATTCCCGACCATCTGGTGTTCGACCGTCATGAATTCGAGCATCCGGTGTTCGACACGGCCGCCATCGCCGCCCAGCCCAGGGTCCAGGCGCTGCAGGGCACGCGCCAGACCTGGTTCTGCGGGGCGCATCTGCGTCACGGCTTCCACGAAGACGGGCTTTCCAGTGCGGTCACCGTCGCCCGCCTGCTCGGCAGCGCCATTCCCTGGGAGGCGCCGGAACGCAAAACGCGCCCCTGGCCGGGAATTACCACCGCCCCCGTGGCCGCCGAATGATCCGCGCCGCTGGCGCGGGCGTAAAAACCTGTATGATGGCTTATGCCGCCGCTTTACCCCACCGCGCCTTTGACCGTCCCCGGCCAAGGTTCCTTCTGATGCCTCCGGCCGAGCAATGGAACCGGTTGTTGCAGCGCGTTGCGCAAACGCGGGACCGCGCCGCCTTCGGCTTGCTGTTCGAGCATTTCGCGCCGCGCATCAAATCCTACCTGATGCGGCTGGGCACGCCGCCGGGACAGGCCGAAGATCTGGCGCAGGAAGCGATGCTGACGCTGTGGCGCAAGTCGGCTTTGTTCGATCCGGCCCGCGCCTCGGCTTCGACCTGGATGTTCACCATTGCGCGCAATCTGCGGATTGACGCCATCCGCAAGGAACGCCGCCCCCGTTTCGAGCTGGATGACCCCACCCTGGCGCTGGACCCCGAGCCGGACGCCGATGCCGGGCTGGAAATGCAGGACAGCCAAAGCGCGCTGCGCCAGGCCCTGCGCGTGTTGCCGCCGGACCAGAATGAAATCGTGATGCAGTTCTATTTTTCCGACAAACCGCACAGCCAGATTGCCGCCGACCTGGGCATTCCGCTCGGCACGGTGAAATCGCGGCTGCGGCTGGCGATGGCGCGTCTGCGCGCCGCCATGGGAGAAACGCCATGACCGTCCGTCATCATCCGGACGAGACATTGCTGCTGGGCCATGCCGCGGGCGGTCTGGATTCCGCAATGTCGCTGGTCGTGGCCACCCATTTGAGTTTCTGCAGCCAGTGCCGTGCCGATGTGGCGTTGCTCGAGCGCGGAGGCGCCGCGCTGCTCGACGACCTCGCGCCCGCCGCGCTGGCCGGAGATGCGCTGGCAAGGACATTGGCCCGGCTGGACACGGCTTACGCGCTGCCGGCGGTTCCTGCATCCAACGACAATACCCCTGCGCCGCTGCGCGCATTTCTGGGGCGCGACCTGTCGGGCGTGCACTGGCGCAAGATGGGACCGCAGCTTGGCTATGTGAATCTGGTACGGCGCGGACCGCTGGCGCTGCGGCTGCTGCGCGGTGCGCCGGGCAGCGATGTGGGACGGCACAGCCATCGCGGCATGGAATATACCCTGGTGCTGCGCGGCGGCTTCAGCGATGAGACCGGCAGCTATGGTCCCGGTGATTTCCAGACCGCATCGCCGGATGTGACGCACAATCCGGTGGCCGATCACGGCGAGGACTGCATCAACCTGGCCGTCACCACCGAGCGGCTGGTATTTGACGGAATGGTGCAGCGCGTGGTCGGACGGCTGTTCGGATTTTAGCGCCGGCGCGAAAGCCCCTCCCGTGCGTGGAACGCGGGCCAAACCCTTGAAATGTTCCGCACCCCGCCCAACATCAAAAATGGGTGGCTGCCTCTTTGTCACCGCATATGCCCGGTACAGAGGCAAAAAGCCTGACCGGATGAGGACCAGGCGGGGAGACTGGAATGCATATTTCTCGATTGAGGCTGGCCATTTACGCGGTCGCCATCCTGTTCGGCATCCTGACGGCCCTGCCCAACGTGCTGCCGCCGCATTTGCTGGCGAAAATTCCCAATTTCCTGCCCAAGGACAAGGTCACGCTGGGCCTGGACCTCAGGGGCGGCTCGCACCTGGTGCTGGAAGTCGATTCCAGCGGGCTGGTGCGCGAACACATTCAGGGCCTCTTGGGCCAGGCGCGCCAGCAGCTGCGCCGCGAAAAAATTCCCATGACACTCAGGCGCACCGACACCGCGGTGTTCGTGACCCTGCAAAGCCGCGCCGACGCCGACAGGGCGCTGCCGCTGCTGCGCCAGCTTGCCAATCCGGTCGGCAATATGGGCGGAACCGACGTCGAATTCGCCCGTCCCCAGCCCACCCAGATCGTAATGACCCTCAACCAGGACGGCATCCGCGACCGCGTCAACGCCGCCACCGAACAGAGCCTGGAAATCATCCGCCGCCGCATTGACCAGATCGGCGTCGCCGAACCCACCATCCAGCGGGCCGGCGCAGACCGCATCGTGGTACAGTTGCCGGGCGTGCAGGACCCCACGCGCATCCGCGAACTCCTGGGCAGCACCGCCAAGCTGACCTTCCACCTGATGGGTGAGCCCGGCAGCATCGGCAGCCGCACGCTGCCCGGCGCCGACGACAACCAGCAATATACGATCCAGGATCTCATCGCGATGGCGGGCGACCGCCTCAGCGATGCGCGCGCCGGCTTCGACCAGCAGGGACGGCCCGCGATCAATTTCCGGCTCGACACGGTGGGCGCGCGCCAGTTCGGCGACATCACCCGCAACAATGTCGGGCGACCCTTCGCCATCGTGCTGGACGGCAAGGTGCTGAGTGCGCCCACCATCAACGAGCCCATTCCGGGCGGCTCGGGCATCATCATGGGCAATTTCACCACTGCGGAGGCCACTGACCTGTCGGCCCTGCTGCGGGCCGGCGCATTGCCCGCGCCGCTGACCGTGATCGAGGAACGCACCGTGGGCGCCGACCTGGGCAGCGATGCCATCGCCAGCGGGCTGCAGACCGGCCTGATCGGATTTGGCCTGGTCGTCGTGTTCATGATCGTGCTGTACGGCGTCTGGGGCCTGCTCGCCAACCTGGCCCTGGCCCTCAACGTCGTCCTGACCTTCGGGGCGCTGAGCCTGATGGGCGCGACCCTCACCCTGCCCGGCATCGCCGGCATCGTGCTGGGCATCGGCCTGGCGGTGGACGCCAACGTGCTGATCAACGAGCGCATCCGCGAGGAAACCCGCAAGGGCGCGCGCGCGGTGGTGGCGCTCGACCTGGGCTTCAAGCGCGCTTACGCCACGGTGGTGGACTCCAACCTGACGGCGCTGATCGCCACCGTGCTGCTGTTCTATGTCGGCAGCGGTCCGGTGCGCGGCTTCGCCGTCACCCTGGCGATTGGCATCGCCATCTCGATGTTCACGGCTGTGTCGGTGGTGCGCGCTGTGATGATCTTCATCGTCAAGACCTGGCGGCTGCAGACCTTCCGCATCGAACCCTTGTTCGGCTTCAAGTTCATCCCGGACGGAACCAACATTCCCTTCATGCGCGGGCGTTTTTTCGGCATCGGTTTTTCGGCCTTCCTGTCGATCTCTTCGGTGATCCTGTTCTTTACGCCGGGCCTCAATTACGGCGTGGACTTCAAGGGCGGGTTGCAGATGGAAGTGGCGACCTCCACCAAGGCCGATCTGGGCGCCTGGCGGGAAAAGTTCGAGTCGCTCAGTCTGGGCGAGGTCACATTGCAGGAAGCCGATGGCGGCTCGCACGTCCTGATCCGGGCCGAACGCCAGCCGGGCGGCGAGACCGCCCAGACCGCGGCGCTGCAGAAAATCCGCGCCGAGGTGAGCGCCCTGGACAAGGCCGCCAAGATCGAGCGCACCGAGGTGGTCGGTCCCAAGGTCAGCGGCGAGCTGGCCCATGCCGGCATCCTGTCGGTGGTGCTGGCGAGCCTGGCGATGCTGATCTACATCTGGGTGCGGTTCGAATGGCCCTTTGCGGTCGGCGCGATCGTCACGCTGGTGCTGGACGTGACAAAAGCCGTCGGCTTCTTCGCCATCACGGGCCTCGAGTTCAACCTCACCGCAATCGCGGCGCTGCTGACGCTGATCGGCTATTCGGTCAACGACAAGGTCGTGGTCTATGACCGGATGCGCGAGAATATGCGCCTGTACAAGAAGATGCCGCTGCGCGAGATGATCGACAAAAGCATCAACGAGACCCTGGCGCGAAGCCTGTACACCTCCATCACCGCCTTCCTCGCCATGCTTCCCATGGCGATCTGGGGCGGCAGCGCGGTAGAAAGCTTCGCCATCCCGATGGTGTTCGGCATTTTCATCGCCGCCAGCTCCTCGGTCTTCATCGCCGCGCCGATCCTGCTGTTCCTGGGCGACTGGCGGGCCCGGCGGGCGGCGCGGCATCCCGATGCTGCACTTGCGTCGGCGGAACCGTAACGTTCGCCAGACTGACAAACTATCGGCTTCGCAGCTGCACAGCGGGAATATTCGCGCTCGGCTGACTCCACCGCACGGCAAGTCCTGATAGGCTTGCCGGCGATGCTGCGCGCGAAAGAGCGCCGTGCGGCCAAAACAAAAACAGGGAGACGACCATGACTCTCACCACCACCATTGACCGCGTGCCGGCCGCATTGCGCGACTGGCTGTCCAAGCCGCGTCCCATGCTGATCGACGGCAAGTGGGTCCAGGCCAAGTCGGGCAAGGTGTTCGAGGTGCAGGACCCCGCCACCGAAATGCTGCTGGCGAAAGTCGCCGAAGGCGATGCCGCCGACATTGATGCCGCGGTGAAAGCGGCGCGGCGGGCGCTGGACGGTCCTTGGGGCCGGATGAGCCCTTCGGCGCGCGGCCGCATCATCCACAAGATCGGCGACCTGATCCTGGAAAATCTCGACGAGCTGGCGCAGCTGGAAAGCCTGGACAATGGCAAGCCCTTCGGCGTGGCACGCGTCGCCGATGTGCCGCTGTCCGCCGACATGTTCCATTACATGTCCGGCTGGGCCACCAAGATCGAGGGCAAGTATATCCCCCTCTCCACCCTCGCTGCGCCCGGACAGTATCTGTCTTACACGCGCCCCGAGCCGATCGGCGTGGTCGGCCAGATCATTCCGTGGAATTTCCCGCTGCTGATGGCGGCCTGGAAGCTGGCGCCCGCGCTGGCGACGGGCTGCACGTCTGTCCTGAAAGTGGCCGAGGAAACCCCGCTGTCGGCGTTGCGGCTGGGCGAGCTGCTGATGGAGGCCGGGCTGCCCGATGGCGTGGTCAATATCGTGCCGGGCTTTGGCGAAACCGCCGGCGCGGCGCTGGCCTCGCATCCGGGCGTGGACAAGGTGGCCTTCACCGGCTCCACCGAGGTTGGCAAGCTGATCGTGCAGGCCGCGTCGCGTGACCTGCGCAAGGTCAGCCTGGAGCTGGGCGGCAAGTCGCCCAACATCATCTTAGGGGACGCCGATGTCGAAGAGGCCATCGCCGGCGCCACCGCCGGCATCTTCTTCAACCATGGCCAGTGCTGCAACGCCGGCTCGCGGCTGTTCGTGCAGGAGAAGATTTTCGACAAGGTCGCCGCCGGCATCGCGGCAAACGCGGAAAAGATCCGGCTGGGCGTCGGCATGGACCCGGAAACCCAGATGGGTCCGCTGGTGTCATCGGTGCAGCATGGCCGGGTCAGCGGCTATCTGAAATCGGGATTGGAAGAAGGCGCCCGCGCCCTGACCGGCGGTTCGCCGCTCAACACGCCGGGCTATTTCGTCAAGCCAACCGTGCTGGTCGATACCCATCCCGACATGAAAGTGGTGCGCGAGGAAATCTTCGGACCTGTGCTGGTCGCCACCCCCTTCAAGGAAGCCGACGACAAGCTGATCGCCGCCGCCAACGACACGGTCTATGGCCTGGCGGCAGGCGTGTGGTCACGCGACGTGGCGCAGGCGCACCGCATCGCCAGCCGGATCAAGGCTGGCACGGTGTGGATCAACTGTTTCCATGTGTTCGATTCCGCCCTGCCCTTTGGCGGGTACAAGCAGTCGGGTTGGGGGCGCGAAATGGGCCAGGCGGTGCTGTCGAATTATATGGAGACCAAGGCGGTCACCACCAAGCTGGGCTGATCAGGAGACGCCGGCTGGCTCCCCGGCCAGCAAGGCGTCGGCGCGCTCCGGATACAGGGCCCAGACTTCGCCGGCTGTTTCGCGCGGCCGGTAAAACGGCGCCTGTTCGACGGCGCATCCCAGCCCGGCGGTGTCGCCGTCGGCACAAAACCGCCGGAACACGCGCTCGATATCGTCCTCGAATTTCTGGGGAATGTCGCGTGACTGGCGGTTGCGATTGTCCCGCATCGCCCGCATCACCGACCAGCGGCGCAGGCCGCGGCTGTGCAACCTCAGCACGGCGACAAGCTCGCCCAGAATGCGCGGGTCTCCACCCTCCCGGGAGGCTGTGCCGGTATGGCGACGCCTGAACACGGGCGCGGAACGGTAATCCTGACTCACGGAATTTCTTTCGGAAGCGCTATTTCATGAAACCCTTGGCCGCCATCTTGGACTGGGCATAGGCCGTGGGAGCAGCGGTGGCCTTGGAGGCCTTGTCCTGCTTGGGCTTCTTCTTTTCGCGATTGCTTTTCTGTTCTTTGCTCATGGCGCAGGATAGCACCCGCACCGTCCGCGACCTAATCGGCCTTCCATAGCTGCCTTAATTGACTCCCCCGTCCCATGGGCAGAGGCTCGCGCCATGACGGAAAAAACCGGGGCCCAATTGCAGAAAGACTGGGTCACGCACGGCAATATCGCGCGGGTTCAGGCGCAACTCGACCGGGAACCCAACCCCGGCAAGCGCAAAGCCCTGGAAGAATTGCTCGTGGAACAGCGAAAGCTGATTTCGCCCGATTAACGCGCCCGCACCGTCAGGAGCGAACCGCCAACAGCGATGACCGTTACGCGCGCGCCGGAGGACAAAGCCCCGCCGCCTTCCAGTTCCGCGGCCCATTCCTGGCCATCGACCAGCACGCGCCCACGTCCGGCCTGGAATGTTTCCGCCGCGACGCCCTCGCTGCCCGCCAGCCGCGAACTGGTGTCGTTGATGTCGCCGCCAACCACAGAAGCGGCCGGGAAAAAGTGCCGGCCCGCCAGGGTGGTGGCAATGGTCAAGAGCGCAAACACCACAAGCTGCATTTGAAGATCGATATGAAAGACCGCAGCCGCCACACCGGTCAGCGCCGCCGAACCGGTCGGCCATAACAGCCAGCCCGAGCCAGTGCCAACTTCAACGGCCAGCAGCACGGCCGCGACCACCAGCCAGAGCGCGAGCGGATTTTGCAGCAGCCACTCCATCTCAGCCCCCCACGACCGGAACGGTGGCACCACGGCGCGGCGGTTGCGGCGCATTGCCCTTGGGGTTGTCGCTCCCGATGGTCTTGATCAGTTCACCGATGCCGGCGATGGAGCCGGTGATGCCGGCCATGTCGGCCGGGATGATGACGGTCTTTTGCTGCGGGCTGCGGGCCAGCTCTGCGAAAGCCGCGACATATTTCTGGGCGACGAAGTAATTGATGGCGTTGACGTCGCCCTTGGCGATGGCGTCGGACACCATGGCGGTCGCCTTGGCTTCAGCTTCCGCCTCGCGTTCGCGCGCTTCGGCGTCGCGATAGGCGGCTTCGCGCCGGCCTTCGGCTTCCAGAATCGCGGCCTGCTTGGCGCCTTCGGCGCGGGTGATCGCCGCCTGCTTTTCGCCATCGGCTTCCAGCAGCACGGCGCGGCGTTCGCGCTCGGCCTTCATCTGGCGGGCCATGGCGTTGGTGATGTCGGGCGGCGGCACCAGATCCTTGATCTCGATGCGCGTCACCTTCACGCCCCAGGGATTGGTGGCATGGTCGATGGTGGACAGCAGCCTTGTGTTGATCTGGTCGCGCTGCGACAGCACTTCGTCCAGGTCCATGGAGCCGACCACGGTGCGCAGGTTGGTCTGGGACAATTGGGTAATGGCATAGGTCAGATTGTCGACGCGA
Source organism: Pseudomonadota bacterium (assembly GCA_040387395.1). GTDB lineage: Bacteria > Pseudomonadota > Alphaproteobacteria > Micropepsales > Micropepsaceae > Rhizomicrobium. The sequence continues at coordinate 16,407 of JAZKDV010000192.1, forward strand.
TAGGCGGCCTGGGACGCGTCCATCACCTGGATGAAGACGATGCCGTCCACCCGGACCGAGAC
>JAZKDV010000193.1:0-4876 GCA_040387395.1 Pseudomonadota bacterium
TCGTCGCCACCATGAACAAGACCCTCAAGAGCCTGGCCCTGGCCAAGATCGGCGCGGAATATGTGCTGGGCTGGCTGCCGCGCGGCACCCATGACTGGAACCGCTTTATTCCGCCCACGGAGCTTAAGGCATCACTGGAAGAAACCGGCCTAAGCATCCTGAAAACGCAGGGTGTTTCGTTCGATCCTTTGGCTTGGGACTGGAAATTGTCGACCGATGTGGACGTCAACTACATGGTCGTGGCCAAGCGCTAATTGGCGCCTTCGGGGTCGGGCGGCAGCGCGGCGACGTCGACGCCCTCCTCGGTCAGCTCCTGGGCTTCCTGGAAGGTCGCCTGGCCATAGATGTGCCGGTCGGGGGTCTCGCCATAGTGAATCTTGCGGGCTTCCGCGGCGAAGTTGGGGCCGACATAGTCGGCATTCTCCTGGACGTATTTGCGCAGGCCGGTGGCGAACTGGCGCATCTGGCGCGCCTCGGCCGCTTTCGACCGTGCCGACTTTTTGGTGCCAGAGACGGCGGGCGCCATGATGGCCTTTTCGATGCGCATGGAATCGCAGACGGCACAGCCGAGCTGGCCAGCGAAAGACTGCTGGTCAAAGGCGGCGCTGTCGCGGAACCAGCCTTCGAATTCGTGCCCTTTGTGGCACCGCAGAGAATAGGAAATCACAGCCGACGCTCCCTAAGCCTGCCCCCAGGCTGTATGCGCCAAACATGATCCGGGCGCGGAGGATTCGCAAGGCCTCTAAGGTCCGGCGAATTCGCGGTCATGCTGCAGGTTGGGAACTTTGGCGCGCGCCTCGGCCGCCAATGCCGGATCGATATCGGCAACGATCACGCCCGGTTCGGTGCCAGCTTCCGCCAGCACTTCGCCCCAGGGCGAAACGATCAGGCTGTGGCCATAGGTCTTGCGGCCATTGGCATGGGTGCCGCCCTGGGCCGGCGCGATGACGAAAGCGCCGTTCTCGATGGCGCGGGCCCGCTGCAGTACATGCCAGTGGGCGCTACCGGTGGGCACGGTGAATGCCGAGGGGACGGTGAAGAGGAACGCGCCATTCTGCGCCAGCTTGCGGTAGAGCTGCGGGAAGCGCAGGTCGTAGCAGATGCTGAGTCCGATCCTGCCGAAATCGGTATCGGCCACCACCGCCTCGCCACCGCCCGCCACGGTGTTGGACTCGCGATAGGTCTCGCCCGACGCCAGTTGCACATCGAACAGATGGATCTTGCTGTAGCGGGCACGGATGGCGCCATCGGGCGCAAACAGGAAGGAGCGGTTGGCGGTCTTGCTGTCGCTGACCTTGATAGCCACCGACCCGATCAGAATCCAGACCTTCAGCTCTTTCGCCAGAGCGGAAAATACCGGCAGTGCCGGATCATGCGCCTCGTCAAAACTCTGGGCCAGCTTGGCGCCGCCGTCGGGCGCCATCAGCGTGGTATTTTCCGGGGTGGCGATGAAAGTGGCGCCCCGGGCGGCTGCTTCCCGCGCCCAGCGGACGGTGTCGCGGATATTTTCCGCCACATCGTCGGTGGAGCGCAGTTGTACGCAGGCCGCCCGGAATGCCGTCATGCCTATTTCACGCGGTCCTGGATCTTGGCGATGGCGGCCTTGGCGCAGACTTCGTCCTTGTCGCCGCCGGGCGCGCCCGACACCGAAATATAGCCAACCACTTCACTCCCGGCCATCAGCGCGAATGCGCCAGGACGGGCCGTTTCGATCATCGGATTGGCCTTGATCTCGGCTGCCAGCGCGGCGTCTGTCGCGGCCTTGGTCACGACTTCGCCGCTGCTCATCTTGTACTTCATTGCGGCTTGCGCCTTGGTCATGGCGATACGCTGGGTGATGGCGGCGGCGCCATCATTGGAGATCACGACGATCGGCACGCCGGCGGAGTCGGCAACCAGGGTGGTGGTCTTGTAGGTGCTGGCCTGGCAGGAGGCGTTTGCGGCCTGGGCGGCTTCAATCGCCAGCGCGGTCGGGATGCCGCGGGCGCGCGCCGGGCGCGGCAGCTTCATCTCTTCGGCACTGGGCGCGCCGACGATGGTCGGCGCCGGATTGACCTGCGCCATGGCAGGCATGGCGATGCTGAGCGAGGCGACGGCGAGCAGAATCTTTCTCATGGGTCCCTTCCAGGTTTTGGCGTTTTATCGCGCGGCATTATTCGGTTCGCGCCGATGCTTTGTCCAGCCGCCGGAAGGCGAATTGCAGGCAAAACTAGGCCAAAAGCGCGTCCAGCTCGCCGGCCTTTTCCAGGGCGTAGAGATCGTCGCTGCCGCCGATATGGCTGTCGCCGATGAATATCTGCGGCACGGTGCGCGCGCCGCCGCTTCTTTCCTGCATCTCCTCGCGCGCGCCCTGATCCATCATCACGTCGATCTCTTCAAAGGCCGCCGCCTTCTTCGTGAGCAACGACTTGGCGCGCACGCAATAGGGGCAGAAGGGGGTGGTATAGATGCGGACAGTTTTCATGACAAAGACTCGGCTACTTTCTGGTTCTATATAAGCATGTCCGACGCCTTCACAACGCGGGCCAGCGCCAGAACGTGAACGCGTGACGCGCCCGCCCGTTTCAGGGCCCGGGCGCAGGCCTCGGCGGTGGCGCCGGTGGTCAAGACATCGTCCAGCAACAGGATGCGCTTTCCCGCCACCCGGGACGGATCTGGAACCTGGAATGCCCGCTGCACATTGCGACGGCGAGCCTTGGCGCTCCCCATCGCGCCCTGGCTTGGCGTGGCGCGGCTTCTCACCAGCACGAAGGGATCGGCTGTCACGGCGCTGTCCGCCGCCAGGCGCCGCGCCAGTTCGGCGGACTGGTTGTAGCGCCGCTGCCAGAGCCGCCAGCGATGCAGCGGCACCGGCACGATCAGGTCGCAATCGCCAAGGCTGGCCCGTCCGGTGCGCGCCAGCCAGCGGGCGAAACCCGGCACCAGGTCGAGCCGGTCGGCATGCTTCAGCGCCAGGATGGCGCCGCGGCTCTTCTCGTCATAGGCGAGGATGGCGCGGGCGGTATCGAAGGCCGGTTTGCGGGCCAGGCATGCGGCGCAGAAATTTTCGCCCTCCATCTCCACCGGAAATGGCAGGCCGCAGCAGGCGCATCCCGGACCATCAAGAAAGGCGATGCCGCTCCAGCAATCGGCGCAAAGGCCGGGCTCGCTGACGGCGGTGCGGCAGGACATGCATAGCGGTGGAAACAGCAGATCGACAGCCGCGCGCGCTATGCTTTTCCCATTCCCCGCCATAGACGCTAGTCTAGCGTCTATGGCCGAAACGCGCCCGCCTCTTTTTGATTTTTCTGCCAGCCAGCGCGCCCGCGCGCGTGCCCGTCGGCTGGCAGGCAACCGTTTCCTCGACCAGGCTGCGGCGGAGGGCCTGGCCGACCGGCTGGCGGCGGTGACGCGCAAGTTCGCCCTGGGCCTTTGGATCGGCGACGCGGTGCCCGCCGAGATCGTGCCCTTCGCCACCGAATGGGTCTGTGCCGATTTCGACGGTCAGGAAATCCTGGCAGCGGACGAAGGCCGCTTCGATGTCGCCCTCAGCCTGTTCTCGCTGCAGGCGATCAACGACCTGCCCGGCGCGCTGGTGCAGATACGGCGTGCCTTGAAGCCTGACGGACTGCTGATGGCGGCGCTGCTGGGCGGCGCCACGCTGACCGAATTGCGCGACAGCTTCGCCCATGCCGAAACCGCCACGCGCGGCGGCATCAGCCCGCGCGTTTCGCCCTTCGCCGATGTGCGCGACCTGGGCGGGTTGTTGCAGCGGGGCGGTTTTGCCCTGCCCGTCAGCGATGTCGAGCGGTTGACCGTGCGCTATGGCGACTTCTTCGCGCTGGTGCGCGACCTGCGCAGCCACGCTCTAACCAATGTGATGACGGAGCGCAGCAGGAAACCGTTGCGCCGCGACACGCTGGCGGCGCTGCTAGCGCATTACACCGCCAGCCACGCCGACCCTGACGGCAAATTGCGGGCGCGCTTTGAAGTCCTGTATCTCACCGGCTGGTCGCCGCATCAAAGCCAGCAGCAACCGTTGAAGCCCGGCAGCGCCAAATCGCGGCTGGCGGAGTCGCTGGGCACCACCGAAAACGTCCTGCGGTCGAAAAGCTAGAGCAAGTCCCGCAACATCGGGATCAGCGGCAGGTCCGCCGCCGGCATGGGATAGTCGCCCATCTCGCGCGGCCTAACCCATTTCAGCGCCGCATGGTGGCGCGGCTGGGCCGTGCCTTCCCAGCGGCGGCAAACATAGAGCGGCATCAAGAGGTGGAACGCCTCGTAAGTGTGTGACGCAAAGGTGAAGGGCGCCAGGCAGGCTTCCTTCACGGTGATGCCCAGTTCCTCGGCCAATTCACGGATCAGCGCATCCTCGGGGCGTTCGCCGGCCTCGACCTTGCCGCCGGGAAACTCCCAGAGGCCTGCCATGTTCTTGCCTTCCGGGCGTTGTGCAATCAGTACGCGGCCATCGGCATCGACCAGCGCCACCGCAACGACAAGCACGACAGGTTGCGGAGTGTTCATCAGGACGTCACGTGGCTAAGCTGGTGTGGAACGGGAACCTAGCCCCTTGATGGGGCGGCAAACAAGGAGAAGGCAAATGACGACATATGGCAGCGCGGTCTGGAAGGGTGGCCTCAAGGACGGCATCGGCGCGATCTCGACCAAGAGCGGCGCCCTCAAGGAGCATCCCTATGGCTTTGTCGCCCGCTTTGAAGGCGGTCCCGGCACCAATCCCGAGGAATTGATCGGCGCGGCCCATTCGGGCTGTTTCACCATGGCCCTGTCCAAGATCCTGGGCGATGCCGGCTTCACCGCCACCGAGATGAACACCAAGGCCGAGATCACCCTGGCCAAAGACGGCGACGGCTTCACCATCACCAAGTCGCATCTTACC
>JAZKDV010000194.1:0-10956 GCA_040387395.1 Pseudomonadota bacterium
CCGCCTTGCGCCGCTTCTGTATGGGCTCGGCGGTGTGGCGCACCGGTTATGACAGCGGCTATCTGGGCGCCTTTCCCGAACACGGTTTCTCAGTGCCGCTGCTGGCCCAGATCGCGGAGGAATTTCGTGAGGTGTTTTCCGGCATCTGCGGCGATCTTCCCCTGAAATATGCCTGGGCCTTCAAGTATGACAGCAGCATGGAAGGGGTCCATATCCATGCCGATGACGCGGTGGTGAACGTCAATTTCTGGATCACGCCGGACGAGGCCAATCTTGATCCGGACAGCGGGGGGCTGCTGGTGTGGGACGTCCCGGCGCCGCGCAGCTGGGACTTCACCCGGTTCAACAAGGACCAGCCGGCGATCCGTGATTTCCTGGACCGCAACCAGGCCAAATCGACCACCGTGCCCTATCGCGGCAACCGGGCGGTAATTTTCGATTCGCAGCTCCTGCACAAGACCGACAAGATCCGGTTCAAGTCCGGCTACGACAACCGCCGCATCAACGTCACCTTGCTCTATGGCGAGCGCGCGTCCGAAAAGCTAAGCTGATCCCATGCTGGAATTCGAACAGATCATCGCCCCCCTGACACGGGACAAACTCATCCGCGACCATTGGGGCAAGTCCTTTGCCCGGATGCAGGGCCCGGCCGACCGGTTCAAGGACCTGTTCACCTGGGACGAGTTGAACACGGTGCTGGAAACCCACCGGCTGATGCCGCCGCGCTTCAAGCTGTTCAAGGACGGGCAGCTGGTCGACCCGGCGCGCTACATCACCCCGCCGCACATGGGCACGCCGCGCATCGATTCCGGCGGGCTGGCGGTGTGCCTGGCGGAAGGCGCCTCGCTGATCCTCAACGACGTGCAGGAAGTCCATCCGCGCCTGCGCGAACTGATGCAGGTGTTCCAGGCCGCGCTGAAGACCGACACTTACGCCAATCTTTATGCCGCCTTTCACAGCCAGAAGGCGTTCGACCTGCACTGGGACCCGCAGGATTCCATCATCCTCCAGCTTTCGGGAAAAAAGCGCTGGAAGGTCTACAAGCCCACCCGCCTGCATCCCCTGGAAGACGATCTCGAAAAGCCGGCCCAGCCGACCGGGGATCCGGTGTGGGAAGGGGTGATGAAGGAAGGCGACGCCATCTATATCCCGCGCGGCTGGTGGCATGTGGTGCATCCGCTGAACGAGCCCAGCCTGCATCTGACGGTGTCGCTGACACCGCCCAAGGGCATCGATCTTCTCGGCTGGGCGGTTTCCAAATTGCGCAGCGAGACACAGGTGCGCGCCGGCCTGCCGGCGCTGCTGGATGACGCCGCCAAGGCCGCGCAGATGAAGAGCCTGCGGGCCCTGGTAGAAAGCGCGCTGAGCGACGAGGCGATGAACGATTTCCTGGGGCAGTGGGACGCCAATATCGGCCACAGCCCCCATATCCGCCTGCCGGGTTCGCCCTATCAGCAATTCTCCGACATCAGCGGGGAGAGCGTGGTGCGTCTGGCCACGCTCAACCGCCTGCCGCTCGCGCCCTTTGGCGAGGCCTTTGAATTCAAGGCGGTGGGGAAATTGTGGACGGTGCCCGCGGCGTTGGTCCCCGCGCTCAGCCTTTTGCACAACGCCCGTTCGCAGCGCGTGTCCGAACTCTCCGCGGTGTTACCCAACGATGCCGCGCGCGACGATCTGAAAAAGAGCTTGGCGGTGCTGGCGCGTTCGGGCGTGGTGCTGGTGGAAAAGGACGCCTAGCCTTCGTTCGGCCAAGTTCCCGAAGTTCCCGCCTTTTTGCCGTCCTGTCCGCGCCACAATAAGGCCACCGGCGCGGCAGTTCATCCTCTCACCTTCAACGCCCAAGTAATTGGGCAACACGGCCCAAGCGAGCGGGCAAAAGGGAGAGACACTCAATGACGGCAACAAAAGCAATGATGGCGGTTCTGGCGCTGGGCGTGGCGCTGGGCGGATGTGCCACGCGCGAATCAGTGGAAAATGCGCAGGCCAGCGCCAACGCCGCGGACCGCCGCGCGATGAACGCGCAGGGCCGAGCCGATGATGCCTATGGCGTGGGCCAGGAAGCGCTGGGCGTCGGTCATGACGCCAAGAGCGCCGCGCTGATCGCCGAGCAGAAGGCGGACCAGGCGAATGCCGATATCTCCGCCGTCAAGCAGCGCATCACCGCCATGGAATGGCAGGGCAAGCCGCAGAAGAAGTCGCGCAAGGCCCGCGCCATCCAGGCCCGGACCAACAGCTAGTCCAACGAAAAACCCCGCGACGCAAATCGCGGGGTTTCTTCTTTTCGTGCTGGATCGCGGTTAGCCGTTCTTGAGCGTCTGCATGTCGATCACGAAGCGATACTTCACGTCGCTCTTGAGCATGCGCTCATAGGCATTCTCGATATCCTGCATCGCGATCACTTCGATGTCCGAGGTGATGTTGTTCTTGGCGCAGAAATCCAGCATCTCCTGGGTCTCGGCCAGTCCGCCGATCAGCGAGCCCGCAATGGCGCGGCGCTTGAAGATCAGGTTGAACACGGCCGGCGAGGGATGCGGCGAGGCGGGAACGCCCACCACCACCATCGAACCATCACGCTTGAGCAGGTTGGTGAAGGCGTCGAGATTGTGCGGCGCCGCCACGGTGTTGATGATCAGGTCGAAGCTGTTGGTGTGCTTCGCCATCTCGTCGGCATTCTTGGATACCACCACCTCATCGGCGCCCAGCGCCTTGGCGTCGGCGATCTTGCCTTGCGAGGTGGTGAAAGCGACGGTGTGGGCGCCCAGCGCATGGCTGAGCTTCACGCCCATATGGCCCAGGCCGCCGATGCCGACGATGCCGACCTTCTTTCCCGGTCCGGCGTTCCAGTGCTTGAGCGGCGACCAGGTGGTGATGCCGGCGCAGAGCAGCGGCGCGGCCGCGGCCAGGTCTTTTTCGGCGTGATTAATGGCCAGCACGAAATGCTGGTCGACGGTAATGGCGGCGCTGTAGCCGCCATGGGTGTTGGGGCCGCCGCCGACCGCGCCGTTATAGGTGCCGGTGAAGCCGATCGGTCCGTCGCAATATTGTTCCAGGTCTTCCTTGCAGGAGCCGCAGGTGCGGCAGCTGTCCACCAGGCAGCCGACGCCCACGATCTGGCCGGGCTTGAATTTCTTCACGTCGCCGCCGACAGCGGTGATCTTGCCGATGATCTCGTGGCCGGGGACGCAAGGATATTGGGTGCCAGGCCATTCGCTGCGGGCGGTGTGCAGGTCGCTGTGGCAAACGCCGCAGTACAGGATCTCGATGGCGACATCCTTCGGGCCGGGCTCCCGGCGCTCGATCATGGCGGGGGCCAGCGGCGTGGCGGCGGACTGGGCGGCGAAAGCTTTGGTCTGCATGACGGCTCCTGAAATGAACTTTGGCGAACAGAAGGGGCAAATTAGAGGGGTTTCGTGCCAATTGTCGCGGGCGGGTTGACGCACCGCAGCATTGAACTTATCACCCCGGCGCCTCCAGTCAGGATCCAAGTTCATGCGCGTAGACCAGATTCCGGTCGGGAAAAATGCTCCCGAAGACGTCAATGTCATCATCGAAGTCCCGATCGGGGGCGAGCCGATCAAGTATGAGCTGGACAAGGCCTCTGGCGCGCTGGTGGTGGACCGCTTCCTCTATACGGCCATGCGCTATCCCGGCAATTACGGCTTCGTCCCGCACACTTTGTCGGGCGACGGCGATCCGGTGGATGTGCTGATCGCCAACTCCCGCGCCATCGCGCCGGGCGCGGTGATGAGCGTGCGCCCGGTCGGCGTGCTGCTGATGGAAGACAATGCCGGCATGGACGAGAAGATCGTGGCGGTGCCGTCCTCGCACATCACCCAGCGGTTCGACGGCATCACCAACTACAGCGACCTGCCGGAAATCACCCTTAAGCAGATCGAGCATTTCTTCGCCCACTACAAGGACTTGGAACCCGGCAAGTGGGTGAAGATCATCCGCTGGGGCGATAGCGTCGAAGCCAAGCGCATGATCCAGGACGGCGTGGCCCGGGCCCAGGCTTCCAAGTAAATAGGCCGGCCAAGTTCCCTTGGTTAGCGAAAATTAGCCTTGGCGTTTAACCCGGGGGCAACCCAGGCCGGTGCTCAATTGCGCCATGACCAAGGCGATTCAGAGCTGCGAGCTGGAAGAGGCGATGCGCCTGGATGCGCTCGAACGCCAGCAGATTACCGACACGCCGCGTGACGAGGCCTTCGACCGGGTGGTGCGGCTGGCCTGCGCCGCGCTGAGTACGCCGATGGGCGCCATCACTTTTATCGAAAGCGAGCGCCAGTGGATCAAGGCCGAGCAGGGCCTGGGGCTTCATGAAACCGCGCGCGACACGTCCTTCTGCACCCATGCCCTGACTGGCGAGGATGTCATGGTTGTGGAAGACGCGCGCCGCGATCCGCGCTTCGCCAGCAATCCCTTCGTCACGCCCAGGGACGGCATCCGCTTCTATGCCGGGGCGCCGCTCCACACCAAGGAAGGCTACAAGCTGGGTACGCTCTGCGTGGTGGATCTCATTCCGCGCAAGATTACCCAGCGCGACCGCGACCTGCTGAAGGACATGGCCGATGTCGTGGTCAGCGAGATGGAGCTTCGCCGCCGCGTCGGCACCGACGCCTTGACCGGGCTTTACACCCGCCGCTTCTTCGACGAGCTGGGAATGCGCGAAATCATTCGTGCGCGGCGTGAAGGCGCGCCGTTGACGGCGGCGTTCATCGATGCCGACAAGTTCAAGATTATCAACGACACCTATGGGCATCCCGCGGGGGATGCCGTGCTGCGCGCTATCGGTCCGGCCTGCAAGCGCGCCTTGCGCACAAGCGATATCCTGGCGCGCTATGGCGGCGAAGAGCTTGTCCTGCTGTTGCCCAATGCCAGCATGGAACAGGCCATGCCGGTGCTGGAGCGGGTGCGCCAGGAAGTCGAGGCCATGGTCATTCCCGAACTGAAGGGCCATCGGGTCACCGTCAGCATCGGTGCGGCGGAACTGGGCGAGAATGACCTGACCATCACCGATCTTCTGGGCCGCGCCGACAAGGCGGTGTACCGGGCCAAACAGGGTGGCCGGAATCGCGTCGAACTGGCATTGGCTGCGTAACCATCAGCTAGTGTAACGCGCCGCCGGATGTTGCCAGGACAGGTTGGGGCCCATCTTCAGGCGCGCCGCTTCCGCTTCGGCAAGGTCCCGGATGTCGGGCAGGGAGGGGATGGTGATGCGTTCGCCCAGCTCCAGGCCCCGGAGCGCTGCGTCCACCATTTCGTCCACCTCCATGGTCCGTTCCGGTGGCAGCGTGTTCACATCCTTGCCGGCCCGCTCCCAGATTTCGGTGCGGGTGATGCCGGGCAGGACGGTCTGGATGATCACGCCATTATCGTTCAGTTCGCGCGTCAGGGCGTGGGACAGCGCCAGCAGGAACGCCTTGGAGCCGCTATAGACGCCGTTGAACCGCTCCGGGTTGACCGCCACCACCGAGGCCATGTTCACGATCGTGCCAGACTTGCGCGCCGTGAAGGCGCGGCCCGCCGCCAGCGTCAACCGCGTCGCCGCCGTCACGTTCAGCGCCACCAGCCGCTCGATGGTCTCCAGCTTGGTGTAAAGCTGAGGCTCGACCGTGGCGATGCCGGCATTGTTGAGAAAAAAACTGACTTCGGCATCGCTTTCCAGCTTCTGCTCGACCCGTCCGACATCGGCGCTTTGCGTCAGGTCCGCGACAAGCACTTCCGACTCCGCGCCGGTTTGGCGCAACTCCGCGGCCAGGGCTTCTAGCCGCGCGCCGTCGCGCGCCACCAGCACGAGGTCGTAGCCGCGCTGCGCCAGCTTCCGGGCGTAGGACTTCCCGATTCCGGCGGAGGCTCCGGTGATAAGGGCTTTGGGCCTGGTCATGCGCGCGTCCTTTGCCGATGGTTACGTCAAAAGTAATGCTATGCCGGCGCTTTTCAAAGGCGGGCCAGGGTGGCAGATTTCACTCTGGGTTACGAAAATGGGGAATGGCATGTTGCGCAAACAGTTTTGCGGCATGATCGCCGCCGCTTTGGTCCTGGCGCCCGTCGCGGCGCTGGCCGGTCATGGCAAGGCCGGACTGTGGAATACCAGCAGCACCACCAACATGGCGCTGGCCATGCCGCCGGATGTGGCGGCGAAAATGAAAGCCATGGGCATGAAGATGCCGGCCGCCCAGACCACCACCAGCCAGATGTGCATGAGCCAGGCGGAAGTGGATTCCAATGCCCCGCCCCATATCGATCAGGGCGCCACGGGCTGCGTCACCAAGGTTGTCAGCGCCACTGCCAGCGGCATGACGGCGCAAATGACCTGCAGCGGCCGCATGAAGGGCACCGGCCAGATGAAGATATCCTACCGCGGCGCCGAGCACTATGAAGGCAGTTATGCCTTCACGGGCAGCGTGGAAGGCAATCCCACCAACATGACCACCAGCTTCAAGGGCGACTGGGTGAAAGCCGATTGCGGATCGGTGAAGCCCTACGCCTTGCGGACTCAGTGACCGGCGATATTGAACAGCTCGCCAGCCTGATCCGCATCTCCCGCCGCACGGTGGTGTTCACCGGCGCGGGCATGTCCACCGAATCCGGCATTCCCGACTTTCGTTCACCCGGGGGCATCTGGACCAAGATGATGCCGGTCGAATTCCAGGATTATATCCGCGACCCCGAAGCCCGGCGCGTCTCCTGGCAGCGGCGCTTTGAAATGGAAGAGACCTGGAACGCGGTCCAGCCCAATGACGGGCATCGGGCGGTGGCCGAACTCGTCGCCCAGGGCCGGGTCAGCCATGTCATCACCCAGAATATCGACGCCCTGCATCAGGCGGCGGGCGCGCCGGACGCAGCGGTGATCGAACTGCACGGCAACACCCGCTATGCCAAATGCCTGGACTGCGGCCTGCGCATCGAGATTCCCGACATCCGCGCCCATTTCGAAGCCCATGGCGAGGCGCCCGATTGTGCGGCTTGCGGCGGCATCGTGAAGACCGCCACCATCTCCTTTGGCCAGCCCATGCCGCAGGACGAAATGCTGCGGGCGGAGGCCGCGACCCTGGCCTGCGAGCTGATGCTGGTGATGGGGTCCTCGCTGGCGGTCTACCCGGCGGCGGGCTTTCCCCTGATGGCCAAGCGGGCCGGGGCCAGGCTGGCGATCCTGAACCGGGACGAGACCCCACAGGACGGTTTCGCCGATCTGGTCGTAAATGCCGGTATTGGCCCCACAGTGCGGGCGGTTATTGACCTTTTGTAAGGCGGGTTGCCCGTACCTATATGATGGTTAGACTGCCTCAACCCCCGAATCCGGAGACTGCCCTTGTTCCGCGCCGATGAAGAAAATGACGAAAAAGAAGACAAGTCCCCGCGTCCGGACCCCCAGTCCACCGAGATCGCCAAGGCGCTCTACAAGTCGCGCACCATCCTGATTTTCGGCGAAGTCGACATGAAGATGGCCGAGCGGGTCACCGCCCAGCTCCTGGCCTATGCCGAGAGCGAAGGCGACATCCGCGTCATCGTCAATTCGCCGGGCGGCCATGTGGAATCGGGCGACACGATCCACGACATGATCCGTTTCGTCGGCAACAAGGTGAAGGTGATCGGCACCGGCTGGGTCGCCAGCGCCGGGGCGCACATCTTCCTGGGCGCGAAAAAGGAAAACCGCTTCTGTCTGCCTTTCACCCGCTTCCTGCTGCACCAGCCGCTCGGCGGCGTGCGCGGCCAGGCCAGCGACATCACCATCGAGGCCGAAGAAATCCTCAAGATGCGCGCCCGCCTGATCAAGGAAATCTCGGACGAAACCGGCCAGCCCTATGAAAAGGTCGTGGCCGATACCGAGCGCAATTTCTGGATGGGCGCGGAAGACGCGGTGAAGTACGGCCTCGCCGCCAAGGTCATCAGCAACGCCAACGAGATCTGATCCGTGGCGCCTTCGCCATGGTGGCGCGGCGCTTCGGTCTATCAGGTCTATGTCCGCAGCTTTTGCGATGGCAATGGCGACGGGCAGGGCGACTTTGCCGGCCTGACCTCCAAGCTGGACTACATCAAATCCCTGGGCGTGGATGCGATCTGGCTGTCGCCGATCCATCCTTCGCCCAACCGCGACTGGGGCTATGACGTCGCGGACTATGACGGCGTGCATCCCGATTACGGCACGCTGGCGGATTTCGCGGCGCTGGTAAACGCCGCCCATGCGCGGGGGCTGAAAATCCTGCTCGACGAAGTGCTGGCGCATACCTCCGACGAGCATGCCTGGTTCGCCGCCAGCCGCGACGGGGATGCCGCAAAACGTGACTGGTATGTCTGGGCCGACCCGAAGGACGACGGCACGGTGCCGGGCAACTGGCTGTCGGTGTTCGGCGGCCCGGCCTGGTCGTACCAGCCGGCGCGGCGGCAATATTATCACCACAAGTTCCTGCGCCAGCAGCCCAAGCTGAACTGGATGCAGGCCGAGGCGCGCGAAGCGGCGCTGACGGTGCTGGATACATGGCTGAAACGCGGCGTGGACGGGTTCCGGCTCGATGTCGCCAACGCCTTTCTGCATGACACAAGGCTGACGGATAATCCGCCCATCCCGGCGCCACAACGCAGCGCGGCGGAATGGTCGGCCGCCGCCAACATGCAGCGGCATCTGAATGACTCCAACCTGGAAGAAAACCGCGCTCTGCTGGACGTGATCCGCCGCCGGGTCGATGCCTTCGACAACCGCTTTGTGTTCGGCGAATTTTCGGAGGAGTTCGAACGCTCCGGCTGCTACCTGCCATCCGATACGGGCCTGCATGCCGGGTACAATTTCGCGCTGCTGCTGGCCACCGATGCGTCCGCCATCCGCGCCCATCTGGAGACCCTGGCAAGTTTTCCGGATCACTGGCCCTGCATCGCCTTTTCCAATCACGACGTGATCCGCGCCGCCACGCGCTTTGGGCCGGATGCGGCCCGGACCATGCTGGCGCTGCTCTGCGCCCTTCGCGGCACCATCCTGCTGTATCAGGGCGAAGAGCTGGGCCTGACCGAAGTCACGCTGCGGCGCGACCAGCTCAAGGACCCGGTGGGCGATCTCTATTATCCGCTGTTCAAGGGCCGTGACGGTTGCCGTACGCCCATGCCCTGGGATGCCGCCGCAGCCCAACTTGGGTTCACCACCGGCACCCCGTGGTTGCCGCTGGGGCCTGCGCATGCGGCACTGGCGGTGTCGGTGCAGGAAGCGGATCCGGACTCGTGTCTGGCCTATACGCGCAAGCTGCTGGCGGCGCGCAACCGCCATCCCGCCTTGCGCATCGGCATCCTCACGCTGCTGCCGGGCAACGCCGTTGCCTTTGTCCGGGAAGCGGAGGGCGAACGGATCGTCTGCGTCTTCAATCCGGGCGAGGGCAGCGTGCGCTGCGATCTGCCGGGCCCGGCCAGGGCGCTGGATCTGGGAACCGGCGAGGCGCGCCTGGTCGGCTCAGCTTTGGCGCTTGGTCCCGGCGCCGCCTGGTTCGGGCGTCTCTAGAGCCCTCAAGGCCGCCTCAAGCGGCAGCAGCACGCAAACATGCCGGCCAGGATAGGCGGCGACCCCGTCGAAGGCGGCGTAGCCGGGCGCGGGCACAGCTCCGCCGGCCAGCATCCCCCGGATGCCGCTGGCCAGCCGGGCCAGCCCCTCGCGGTCCTGTCCCGCGGCCATCTCGGCCAGCAGGGCCGCCGAAGCCTGGGTCAGGACACAGGCCTGGGTTTGATGGGCGAGGGCGATGATGCGGCCCTTCTCCAGCGCCAGCTCCACCGTCACCCGGTCGCCGCAGGCGGGGTTGTGGGCGCTGGCGGAGGCATCCGGCGCGGTCAGGTGGCCGGCGCCCCGGGCGTCCGCCGCCAGCCGCAGGATCTCACGGCGATATAGGGGGTCATCGCTCATGGCTGCCTTCAGACGCCACCTCAAGGGCCAAGTCAAACCCCTTGGAAAACCATCGCTTTCGGATTTCAGAGACCGTGCGTGTTGCCAGCAGAAACTAGGCGGCGGTGCGCGGCAGGTGCATGCGGGCCCGCAGGCCTCCGCCCGGTCGGCTCTCCAGCATCACCGCTCCGCCATGGCCTTCGACAATCGCCTTCACCAGGGTCAGGCCCAGGCCGGTGCCGCCGGTGGCTTCGTTGCGCGAGCTTTCCAGCCGGACAAAGGGTTCGAACACCCGCTGGCGGTCGGTCTCGGGAATGCCGGGGCCTTCATCCTCGATCACCACGTCATAGCCGTCGCCGCTGCTGGCGATCCGCACATCGGCCTTGTGGCCATAGGCGACCGCGTTCTCGACCAGGTTGCGCACGGCGCGCTTGATCTCGTTGGGACGGCAGGAAATGGGGGCGGGAGAATGATTGGCCCAGCTCACCGGCTCGCCGATTTCGTCCAGGTCGGTGCAGAGGCTTTCGACCAGCGCCGAAAGGTCTACGCTGCGCCGCTGTTCGCCGCCGGCGCCCTTGGCCGCTGACAAAACCTGTTCGGTCAGGGCTTGCAACTCGTCGAGATTGCGCATCAGCCCGTCGCGCAGCTCGTCATCCCTGATGAACTCCAGATTGATCCGCATGGCGGTCAGGGGTGTGCGCAGGTCGTGGCCTACCGCCGACAACAGGTGGCGCTGGCTTTCCAGCGTCTTGGTGACCTTCTCGGCCATGGCGTTGAAGGCAACAGCCGCGTTGCGCACGTCTTCGGGCCCCTGTTCGGCAACATGCGGCGCACCGGAACCCACCGCGACCTTGGCCGCGGCGCTCGTAAGCTCGGACAGCGGCCGCACCACCCGCCGCGCCATGAAGGCGGCGCCGGCGGATGCCAATATGCCCGCCACCAGAGCGGCGACCATGATTTCCACGGGCCAGACCGGTGTCGGACGTATCAGCACGCTGCTCAAGGTGGTGCGCGCATCGATGGGAACGATGGTCTGAATGACTTCGGTGTCGGTGCCCTGTTCACGCGCACGAAATGGCCGCAACTCTTCGGGAATG
>JAZKDV010000195.1:0-5838 GCA_040387395.1 Pseudomonadota bacterium
CGCGCCAGTTCCGCCGATGGACAGGTCGGCACCCGGCTCGCGATCATCGCCCGCCCGCGCAACATGCATAACTATGCCGCCGATTCCGGCGCCAAGCAGTGATGGAGAATCCAATGAAAACGATCGCCGCTTCGTTTCTGGCCACCGCTTTGCTTTGCACCGCCGCGCAGGCCCAGGCACCCAAGCCGGGCGAGCCGCAATATCTGTCGCATGACGAGATCACAAAGCTTCTGAAGGACGATCCGTCCGGCCTCTATTCCCAGGTTATCCTGTCGCGCGAGGGCGGTCTGGTGATGATCACCACCCGTGACAAGTCGGGCGAGGGCGAAACCCATGCCGGCTGGAACGACTTCATCATCGTACAGGAAGGCGAAGCCCGCTTCACGCTGGGCGGCACGCTGACCGGCGCGCGCGAGGTCGGTCCGGGCGAAGTGCGCTCCAGCGGCGTTGAGGGCGGCCGCACCGTCAGCTTGCGCACCGGCGATTACATCTTCGCGCCCGCCGGCACCGCGCACCGCATGGAAGTGCCCGCGGGCGGCAAGGTCCGCTACATCGTCTTCAAGACCCGCAAATAATCTTTCGGCTGACTTTGCTCGGACTTCGGGGGATAAAGAGCGCATGTCGCGCCATGCCCTGCCCTTGCTCGCATTTTCTTTCGCCATCGCGGCAACCTGCGCCATCGCCGCCGGGACCGATTGGGCGATCTATGGCGGCACGACCGACGGTAACCGCTATTCCAGCCTGACCCAGATCACCAAGACCAATGTCGCAAAGCTCGCGCCCGCCTGGACGCATGGGATGGAAGCCGGCGGCGATCCCCAGACCCATCCGCTGGCGGTGGGCGGCGTGGTCTATGCCTATACCCCATCGCTGAAAGTCATCGCGCTGGACGGCGCCACCGGCAAGCCGCTTTGGCAGTTCGATTCCGGCGTTGCCGGCCGCGGCGCGCAACGCGGCATGACCTGGTGGAGCGCGGGCGTGGAAAAGCGCCTGCTGGCCTCGGTGATGAATTTTCTCTACGCGCTCGATCCGGCAACGGGGCGCCCGATCGAAAGCTTCGGCGACAAGGGCCGCATCGATCTCAGCCACAATCTGGGCCGCGACGCGACCAACCTGTACATCTCGCTCACCACACCGGGCGTGATTTACAAAGATACGATCATCACCGGCTTCCGCACCGCCGAATCCGGTCCCGCCGCACCCGGCGACATTCGCGCCTTTGACGTGCGCACGGGAAAATTGCGCTGGGCGTTTCACACCATTCCGCGTCCCGGCGAAGCAGGCCATGACACCTGGCCGCCGGATGCGTGGAAAAAAGCCGGCGGCGCCAATAGCTGGGCTGGCATGGTGGTGGATCACAAGCGCGGCATCGTCTTCGCGCCCACCGGCTCGGCGGTGGATGATTTCTATGGCCCGGACCGCAAGGGCGATAATCTCTACGCCAACAGCCTGCTGGCGCTGGATGCAAAAAACGGCAAGCGCCTGTGGCACTTCCAGGGCGTGCATCACGATATCTTCGACCGCGACTTTCCCTCGCCGCCGGTGCTGCTGACCGTGCGGCACGGCGGGCGCATGGTGGACGCGGTGGCCCAGCCGACCAAGCAGGGCTATCTGTTCGTGCTGGACCGCGTGACCGGAAAGTCGCTGTTTCCGATTGAGGAAATGGCGACGCCGCCCTCCACCGTCCCCGGCGAATCCGCCGCCGCGACCCAGCCCATGTCGCGCATTCCCGCACCCTTCGCCCGCCAGCAACTGACCGAGGAGATGCTGACCAACCGCACACCCGAGGCGAATGCCTGGGCGCGGTCGCAATTTCGAACCTTCCACAATGACGGCCCCTTTGCGCCAATGCGCCTGGGCCAGCAGACCATCGCCTTTCCCGGTTTTGACGGCGGCGCGGAATGGGGCGGCGCGGCCGCCGATCCCAAGCGCGCCATCATCTATGTCAACGCCAACGACATCGCCTGGACCGGCGGACTGTCGGAAGCGCCGGTGACGAAGGGGTTGGGGGCCGCGACCTATCAGAGCAGCTGCGCCAGCTGCCATGGCGTGGACCGGCGCGGATCGCCGCCCGCCTTCCCGTCCCTGATCGGTCTGGGGCAGCGCATGCACGAAGGCCAGATCGCCGAAATCCTGCGCACCGGCCGCGGCCGCATGCCGGCATTTCCCGCCATTCAGGGCGATACGCTGAAGGCGCTGCAGACCTATCTGATCACCGGCGAAGACAATGCGGACGCCAAGGAGGTTGCGGGGGATGCGCCGTCGAAATACCGCTTCACCGGCTATCGCAAATTCCTCGATCCCGAAGGCTATCCGGCGGTGGCGCCGCCCTGGGGCACACTGAATGCTATCGATCTCAACACCGGCGCGTATCTCTGGAAAATTCCGCTGGGCGAATATCCGGAACTGGCGGCGCGCGGCATGACGGGCACCGGCTCGGAAAATTACGGCGGACCGATCCTGACCGAAAGCGGTTTGCTGTTCATCGGCGCCACGCTCTATGACAAGAAGCTGCGCGCTTTCGATGCCTCGAGCGGCGCGTTGCTGTGGCAGACCACGCTTCCCTATGCCGGCGCCGCCACGCCGATCACCTATATGGCGGGTGGACGGCAGTTCGTGCTGATCCATGCCAACAATGCGCGCGACAAGAAAGCGCTGCAGGGCTCGGCCTATATCGCCTTCGCGCTTCCGCGCTAAAGACGCTGGTAGCGGCGGAAAAAGGCGGCAACACCGGAGCCTTCGCCGTTCTCCTCCATCAAGCGCCAGATGGTGACGTCCTGGATCAGGAACGGGCGGCCGGTGCGGCTGATCCGCTGGCCGCTATAGCCGGTGACGAAGCCATTCTGGATGACTTGCTGCATCATCGTCTCCCGCGCGGCACGGCCTTCTGCAGGCGCGGTGGCGCTCGACGGCGTGGCGATGAACTGGTTCCAGTCGCATTCCCACAGGTCGAGGGCGCGCTTGTTGCCGTAATTCAGCATCGCCTGCGGATCGCCGCGATGGGTGAGCAGCGCGAAATTGCCGGACCAGACTTCATGCCCTCCAAGACCTGGCAACAGCGGCCGCCCGGTCACGCGCGCATGCGAGGCCAGGACTTTCTGAACGAAGGCATGCTGAAAATCATTCTCCTCGCCGGGCGCGGCGAGGACGGGACCGAAAGTCATTTGATCTTGCCGCGTCCGGCAACCTTCCACACCGCTTCCACCACGCCGCCGCGCAGCGCCACGATCTCTTCATGCAGGTGGATGGTGGTGTCGGAATAACCGATCACCAGTTCGATCTTGTCGCCAACATGCGGCGTCTCGCTGGGCGCGGCGAGTTCAATCTGGGCATGCTCGGCCGACAATTTCACCGACGAGACGTCCAGCCCCAGCGGCCGCGGCAAGGCCATGTCGTTGCTCATCGCCTTGCGGCCGGCATCCAGGATCACGCGCGCGGGGTTGGGCCGGCTGATCACGGTGGCCAGCACGGTCAGGGCGCAAGGCAGTTCAAGTCCGTAATGGGTGCGGTAATGCTCGTCGTTGAAGATGGCGCCGCCCACCTGCACCTCGGTGACGCCCGGCTGGCTGATGCAGTACAGCAGCGTGCCGGTGCCGCCGCAGCTCACGATCGACATGTCATGACCGGCAGCGCGGCAGGCCTCGGCGCTGTCGGTCAGAAGCGCGATGGCGTCGGCGACGGCTTCGGCTTTTATGGTGGGATCCTGTATGGCGGTGACGTGGGCTTCCCAGCCCATCACACCCACCAGACGCAGCGACGGATGCTTGGCAATGATGTCCGCCAGCGCCACCGTCGGCGCCATCGGCTCGGTCCCGGCGCGGTTCATGCCGGTATTCACCTCGAT
The DNA here is from genome assembly GCA_040387395.1 of Pseudomonadota bacterium. Taxonomy (GTDB): domain Bacteria; phylum Pseudomonadota; class Alphaproteobacteria; order Micropepsales; family Micropepsaceae; genus Rhizomicrobium. Next base: position 3,845 of record JAZKDV010000195.1, read on the forward strand.
TACGATGCGCTGCGTCCGGCCAGCGGCTTGTGCGGCCTGCGCCAGTTCCGCGACATTGGCTTCGCTGTCCACCGACACGATCACATCAGCAGCAGCGGGCAACGCCATCAGCCGGCGCACCTTGATGTCGCCGACGATCTGGTTGGCGATCAATATGTCGGTGATGCCCGCCGCCGCCAGCACTTCCGCCTCGCCCAGCTTGGCGCAGGTGACGCCGATGGCGCCGGCCGCGATCTGCTTCCGGGCGATCTCGATCGTCTTGTGACTTTTGACATGCGGCCGCCAGTTCACCCCTTGGGCGCGGCAGACCTGCGCGACATGCGCGATATTGGCTTCCATCAAGTCGAGATCGACCAGCAGCGCCGGGGTATCCAGTGCGGACTTGCTCATTCCGCCGCCCGCCGGCTGGCGCGCAAGCGTTCCGTGCCGGCGGCATCCAGCACGCCGTCGGCGCCGATTGCCACGCCATAGTCCTTGGCCGCGCTTTCCCGCGAGACTTTTTCATCCAGCACGTCCTGCCACACCAGGTCGGGCGCGCGGGTGAAGGCATCGCCCCAGCCGCCGCCGCCCGCCAGCTGCGCGCGATAGCGTTCGCCGCGCTTGAAGGTGCGCATGAATTTCCCCGGCAAGGCAGTTTCATTGCCGTCCGTCTCCCATAAGCGATTGGCGGCATTGGCGCCGGGATTTCCGCCTTTCAAACCGAAGGGCTGAAACTTCTGACGGTCGCTACGGACCTGCAATACCGCCTCTTCCACGCCGGTCAGCTGATATTCCCGCACCAGGCCCATGCCGCCGCGGAATTTTCCCGCGCCGCAGGAGTCCTGGCGCATGGCATATTGCTCGATGCGGAGGGGCTGTTCGCGCTCCACCACTTCCACCGGCGTGTTGGAATAGTTCACCGCCAGCGAGGACAGCGCATCGATGGCATCCTTGTCGGGGCGTCCGCCCCAGGTGCCGAACAGGAATTCCAGCAGCACGAAGGGGCGCTGTTCGGCGCGGTAACCTGCGATGGTGACGCCGAAATCGCCCTGGGCGCCACAGGCGAACACTTTGTTCGGCAGCATCTGGGCCAGCGCGCCCCACACCGCTTCGGTCACCCGCATCGAGGTCAGGCCGCGCGCCGCCACCGGGGCGGGCGAAATCGGATCGACGATGGAACCGGGCTGCGCGATCACCGTGATAGGCCGCATGAAACCGGAATTGGTCGGCAGGTTGGGATCGATCACCGAGCGCAGGCAGGCAAAGACGCTGGACTGGGTCATGGCGATGGGCAGGTTGATCGAGCCCTTCACCTGGGGCGAGGTGCCGGTGAAATCCACCGTGATGTCGCTGCCCTGTTTGATGATGCGCACCGCGATGCGGATCGGGTCCGGGCTGAAGCCGTCATCATCGAGAAAATCCTCGAAGGTCCAGCTGCCATCCGGGAAGGCGGAAAATTCCGAACGGGTCAGGCTTTCCGAATAATCCAGCAGATGCGCCATGTCGGCGACAATCGCTTCCGCGCCATGCTTTTGCGCCAGCGCGATCAAGGCGCGCTCGCCGCGGGTGCAGGCCGCGATGGTGGCCTGGACGTCACCGATCACTGTTTCGGGAACGCGCACGTTCAGTTTCAGGATGTCGAAAAAGGCGTCGACCGGCTTGCCCTGATCGATCACACGCAGCGGCGGGATGCGCAGGCCTTCCTGGAAAATCTCGGTATTGTCGCAGGCATTGCCGCCCGGCACGCGTCCGCCGATATCGGTCTGGTGCCCGATGGCCGCCGCGAAAGCCAACAGCCGGCCTTCGTAAAAAACCGGCTTGAAGACGAAAATGTCGGGCAGATGCAGCCCAGCACCGGTATAGGGATCGTTGAGCGCAAAGACATCGCCGGGATGAATATCGCCGCCGAACTTTTCCAGCACCGTCGCCAGGGTGGGCGGAAACGATCCCATATGGACCGGCAGGCACAGTCCCTGCGCTATCAGATTGCCTTTGAGGTCCAGCAGGCCGGTGGA
>JAZKDV010000196.1:0-4065 GCA_040387395.1 Pseudomonadota bacterium
GCGCTGGCCTTCATGCTGCCGCAACTGATGCGCTCGGCCGATTTCGTCTCCATCGGCTCCAACGATCTTCTCAGCCTGGCCTTTGCGGTGGACCGCACCAATCCGCGCGTCGCCCGCCGCTATGACAATCTCAATCCCGCCTCGCTCACCCTGATCCGGCTGATCGTGCAGAGCGCGGCGGAGAATTCCGGCGATCTCAGCCTGTGCGGCGAGATGGCGGGACGCCCCTTGGACGCCATGGCGCTGCTGGGATTGGGCATCCGGACCCTGTCGATGCAGCCCGGCCAGATCGGCCCCATCAAGATGATGATTCGCAGCATGCACCTGGGTGAGGTGTCGGCTTTTGTGGACCGTTTGTGTGGCCGGACCGACCATTCGCTCAGAACCCGGCTCTCGGCCTTCGCCGCGGAGCGTGGAATCGTCCTGAAATAGGCCTTTTCCGCCGGGAACCGGCTTTTTTGCAGTGCAGCGGTTGTTCGTGGGGGCCTTGTTCGGATAAGATAAGCACCACAGATATTTAGCCGCGTTTGCCCCCTTGGCTGGGAAACCTGAGGGTGGGCGCTGGCTCGGCAACCTATGACCAAACTTACACAAATGTCCCTGGACAATGACGGCACTGGTGAGAAGGACGGCCTGAACCGCCGGCGCATCCACTTGCGCGAAATTTCCGGCGACAGCGAAAGCCCTCTGGAAACGGTGGGGCAGGATCTGCGGGCGGCGCGCCTGCGCCGTGGCGACGAGATCGCCTCGGTCAGCCGCGCCCTGAAGATTCGCAAGGACCATCTGGAAGCGCTGGAGGAAGACCGTCTCGAGGATCTTCCCGGCAAAACCTATGCAATCGGCTTTGTGCGTTCCTATGCCCGCCATCTGGGCCTGGACTCGGCGCAGTATGTCGAGCGCTTCAAGCAGGACATTTCCGGCCGCCCCGAGGAACAGTCGCGCGAACCCGCGCCGATCCATCAGGATGATGGCCGCCGCCTCCCGCAGGGCTGGCGCATGATCGCCGGTGTTGTTGGTTTGTTGCTGGTGTTCGGCGTCTGGCATTTGCTGTCATCGGGCAGTGACGACAACCAGACGGTGCCGCCTGCGCCGGTTCTGGCCCAGCCGCGTCCAGCCGCGCCGCCGGCGCCCGCGCCGGTGGTGATCCCCGCCCAGACCGCGACCCCGTCACCGGCCACGGACAATCCCGCTGCTGCTGCCAATCCGGCTTCGGCCGGTGCCACCGCGACACCGCCGCCCGCCGCCGGCCCGGCCACGCCCGCCACCCAGGCGACAACGGGCCCGAACCAGGCCGCTGTTCCGGCCGTGGCGCCCGCGCCGGGCAGCGGCGAAGTGTTCGGCGCGCAGAACCGCGGCGCCCGCGTCGTGCTGCGAGCTCGCGGCGATACCCGCCTCACGGTGCGCTCCGAGGACGGAACCCTGTATATCAACCGTGACCTAAAGGCCGGCGACAGCTATCAAGTGCCCAACACGCCCGGCCTTTCCATGGCGACCAGCAATGCTGCCGCTGTGGAAGTGGTTCTGGATGGTCTGGCGATGGGCCGGGCAGGGCAGCAACAACAAGTTCTAGGCCGCGTCTCCCTCGATCCCCAATCGTTGGTAGACCGGTTCAATAGCCGCTAAGGACTACGACGATGAGCATTCGCGCATATCGCGACATTCACCGGCGCAAATCGCGCCAGATCATGGTCGGCAAGGTGCCGGTCGGCGGCGATGCCCCGATCACGGTCCAGACCATGACCAACACCATCACCGGTGACGCCCGCGCCACCATCGAGCAGATTCGCGGCATCGTTGAAGCCGGCGCCGATATCGTGCGCGTGTCCTGCCCCGACGAAGACGCCACCGCGGCGATGAAGGCCATCACCAAGGCCAGCGAAATCCCGGTCGTGGCCGACATTCATTTTCACTACAAGCGCGCCATCGAGGCGGCGATCAACGGCGCGGCCTGCCTGCGCATCAATCCCGGCAATATCGGAAGCCCTGCGCGCGTGCGCGAAGTGGTGCAGGCGGCCAAGGATCATGGCTGCTCGATGCGCATCGGCGTCAATGCCGGTTCGCTGGAACAGGACCTGCTGGAAAAGTATGGCGAGCCGTGCCCGGAAGCGATGGTGGAATCGGCGCTGAACCACGCCAAGATTCTCGATGACCTGGACTTCCGCGAATACAAGATTTCGGTGAAGGCGTCCGATCCGTTCCTCGCGGTCGCCGCCTATCAGGCGCTCTCCGAAGCGATCGACTGCCCGCTGCATGTCGGCATCACCGAGGCCGGCGGCATGATTTCCGGCACGGTGAAATCGTCCATCGGCATGGGCATGCTGCTGTGGAGCGGCATCGGCGACACCATCCGCGTTTCGCTCTCCGCCGATCCGGTGGAAGAAGTGCGGGTTGGTTTCGACATCCTGAAGTCGCTGAACCTGCGCCATCGCGGCGTCAATATCATCTCGTGCCCGTCCTGCGCCCGCCAGGGCTTCAACGTGATCGACACGGTGCGCACCCTGGAAGAGCGGCTGAAGCACATCGCTACCCCCATGTCGCTTTCGATCATCGGCTGTGTCGTGAACGGGCCGGGCGAAGCCAAGGAAACCGACCTGGCTTTCACCGGCGGCGGCGCCGGCAAGGGCCATGGCATGATCTATCTGAACGGCAAGCCGGCCTACAAGCTGGGCAATGAAAGCCTGGTCGATCACGTCGTCGAGCTTTGCGAGAAGAAAGCCGCCGAAATCGAGGCGCAGCGTGGAGCGCCGCTCGAAGCCGCGCAGTAGCGTGACTTCATGATCCCCGCCGCCAAACTGGAGCGTTTGCTCGACCGTTTTTCCGCCATTGAAAGCGAAATGTCGTCGGGCGCATCTGGCGCGGCCTTCGTCAAGCTGAGCCGGGAACATGCCGAGCTAGGGCCGGTGATTGAAACCGCGCGCGAGTACCGCAGCGCCCAGATCCAGCTCGAAGAAACTGAAGCGCTGATCGCGGACGCCGCGACCGACAGCGAAATGCGCGGCATGGCCGAGCAGGAGCGCGCGGATTTACGCGCCCGCCTGACCGTGCTGGATCACGACCTGAAAATCCAGCTTCTGCCGCGTGATGCCGCCGACGCCTCTTCGGCCATCGTGGAAATTCGCGCCGGCACCGGCGGGGACGAGGCGGCGCTGTTCGCGGGCGATCTTCTGTCCATGTACCAGCGTTATTGCGGGTTGCAGGGCTGGAAGACGGAAGTGCTGTCGCTGTCGGAGAGCGATCTGGGCGGCTACAAGGATGCCACGCTGGAAGTGGAAGGGCGCGGCGTCTACGCCAAGCTGAAATTCGAAAGCGGGGTGCACCGGGTGCAGCGCGTGCCGGCCACCGAAACCCAGGGGCGCATCCATACCAGCGCGGCGACGGTGGCGGTTCTGCCGGAAGCCGAGGATGTCGACATCGTCATCCACGACAAGGATTTGCGGATCGATACCTACCGGGCGCAGGGCGCCGGCGGCCAGCACGTCAACAAGACCGACAGCGCGGTGCGCATCACCCATCTGCCCACCAATACGGTGGTGGCGATGCAGGAAGAAAAATCCCAGCACAAGAACAAGGCCAAGGCGATGACCTTGCTGAAGGCCAAGATATTCGACGCCGAGCGCAAGCGGGTGGATGCCGAGCGCGCCAGCGAGCGCAAGAGCCTGGTGGGTTCCGGCGACCGCAGCGAGCGCATCCGCACCTATAACTATCCGCAAGGGCGCGTCACCGATCACCGCATCAACCTGACGCTCTACAACCTGTCGCGCATTGTCAGCGGCGATGAACTGGGCGAGATCGTCGATGCGCTGGTGGCGCAGGACCAGGCCGACCGGCTGGCCGAGTTCGAAGCGGCAGACAATTGACGCTGGAAGAGGCCACGCGCGTGCTGGCCGACGCAGGCATCGAAAGCCCGCGCGGCGAGGCCCGGTTGCTGCTGGCCCACGCACTGGGTGTCAGCCGCGATGCCAGCCTGACCGCAACGCCCACACCGGCGCAAAGCGCCGCTTTCGCGGCATATGTCGCCCGCCGTGCTGCGCGCCTTGCTGCGGCCGGCGGTGGTGCTGACCTTCA
>JAZKDV010000197.1:0-2922 GCA_040387395.1 Pseudomonadota bacterium
GGAGCAGCTGGGGGCGCTGGTGGCGAAGATGGGCGTGCCGGTGAAAGACATGGTGCGCTGGAAGCAGGGCACCGAGGTGGGCGCCGCCGGCATCAGCGAAACGTCCTCCGATGAGGCGCTGCTGGACGCCATGGCGCAGCGCCCCATCCTGATGAACCGCCCAATCGTGGTGACGCCGAAAGGAGCAAAGCTCTGCCGTCCCAGCGAGACGGTGGTCGAACTGCTTTAGTTCTTCGCCGGCGCCGTGATCGTGATGCTGGGGCCGCTGGCGACCTGCTTGGCGGGCATGCCGCGGAAGAAGAACAGGCCGACCACTGCGATCAGCAGCGCGCCGACGATAAAGGCCAGGATAGTGGTGCTGCCACCGCCGCTATTGTCTGCCATGGGATGCTCCATTGCTGTTGCTGCAACAGACAAGGCTGGAACCAGGGGTTGGTTCCGGTCCGCAATTTCGGAGTGGGGGATTATCGGCCCTGGTCGATCTGGGTCGGATTGCCCGGACCGCCGGGCGAGGAAGGCTGGCCATTGTTGTGACCGCCGCCGAACAGGAAAAGGCCGGCTACCACCACAAAAACGGCGCCCGCGGTCAGGGCCAGGTTCTTGCCATTGCTGCTATTGGGCTGCGTTGCCATGGAGTTCCTCCGCGAATTCGGCCTGCGGATAAAAAAGCTCGAACGGCTGTTTGGTTCCGCCCGACGCAGTCCCGTTAGCCGTGAATTCTTACGACTTCTATTTCTCCAAGCGGCTCGCTCGCTTCAACAATGTCACGCGCGCTGGCACCGAGAATGGCCTGCGCCATCGGGCTGCGGAAGGATATCCAGCCCTTGGAGGCATCGGCTTCATCCACCCCGACGATGCGGAAGGTTTGCTGGCGGCCTTTGCGCTCGATGGTGACGGTGCAGCCGAAGGAGACGGTGCCGTCGCAGGGTGGCGTCACCACTTCGGCGCTGGCTTTGCGGATTTCCCAATAGCGCAGGTCGCGCGCCAGGGTTTCGCGCAGCAGGACGTTGGCTTCGGATTTCATGCTCGCCTCGATGCGGGCGATATGGGCCTCGATCTGCGCCAGGCCTTCGGGCGTGACGAGATTGGGGCCTTCGTCCACCATCCTTTCGGGTGGCGGCGCGCTTTCGGCGGTTTCTTTTACAAAAGCTCTCGACATCGTGTCTGAGCTTACGCCCGGAACCCGAGAGGGTTCCAGCGTGTCGGCCTTAGCCGGCGGTGATGCGCTTGACGGCTTTTTTCTTGGGCGGGGGCGGATTGGCGGCGAGCTCTTCGGCTTCCAGCTTTTCCTTTTCCAGGCGCTGCGCCTTCAGGCGCGCGGTCTTGGCGTCGTTGGCGTCGCTGGCGGCCTGCATTTCCTGCTTCACCATCTGGGTGCGGGTTTCCCAGACCTGGAAAGCGCCGTTGGCGGTGCGGATGGCGGCGTCGCGTTTGCGCGAGGCGTTGGATTCATTCATGGGGGGATCTCCCTTTCAAAAAGAAAAACGGGCGGCGCGCTTTCACGCGCCGCCCGAATTCTTGCAGCAGCTTAATCAGCCGCCGACAGATTGGCAGCCTTGGAGCCGCGCGCATCCGGCTGGATGTCGAAGTTCACTTTCTGGCCTTCGTTCAGGGTGCGCATGCCGGCAGCTTCAACGGCCGAGGCGTGCACGAACACGTCCTTGCCGCCGCCTTCCGGCGAGATGAAACCGAAACCCTTGGTGGAATTGAAGAACTTCACGGTGCCGATGGTCATGATATTTCCTTTTAATCATCGGTTCCGCCGATGCGAAATGCATAAGCGGCCGTGGAAACTAGGCTAACTGGTAGGGAAGTTTTTCGGTTCGTCCGGCGCGCGTTGGCGGGTCAGAAAGACAGAAGCGCTTCGTCTGACAGGGACGCAAGAACCACGAGGCACCTGATATAGTCGTTTCGGGCCTAAAAAACAATGACCAGCGCTTTATCCCATGCAAACAGCGGCTTAACCACGATCAGACGGCCAGCGTCACCAGCCAGGCGCCGGAGGCAATCGTGAAGGCAAAGGCGATCAGCGCCCACAATCCGTCCTTGGCGATGATCGCCAGCGAGAAGGCCACCACCGCCGCATTGGGCGGAATGCCGCCCAGCGGCACCAGTTCCAGGATCGGCGTCACCAGGCCGATCAGCAGGCAGAGAAGCGCGATCAGGTAGAAGAAGGGGCCCCGCGTCAGCCAGGTCAGGCGCGGCATCAGCAGGTGGTCGATGAAGCGCGCCGTGGACCGGAACCTGGTCAGGCCGCGTTCCATCTTGCCGGCGTCGACCGAGCGGCGCCCCAGCCAGCGCGGAATCCAGACATGGTCGTGATGCAGCAGGATGGCGGCGGCCACCAGCACGATCACGATCGAGGTGAAGAGGGGAAGTCCCGGTATCGCCCCCACCGGCGACACCGCGATCAGGCTGGGCACCAGCAGCAGGGGGCCGAAGGTGCGCTGGCCGATGGCGTCCATCATCTCGTCGACCGACAGCCGGCCATCGGCATCGTTGATGCAGCACGTGATCAGATGATTGACCACGTCCTCAAGGTCGTGATGCGACGATGGTGGTTGCTTGGGACTATCGGGCACGCGAACCGAAAGTCTTCGGCCGGCCCGGGCGGTCGGCGCGCTGCAGCCGCTTGCGCCCGCCCTTGGAGGGGATTGGTTTCGACGGGCTGTCGTCGGTGGAATAGGTGATCTCGGCGTCGAGATTGGCGCGCGCGACGTCGGACTGGCGCGCGAAGGGATCGTCGGCGATGGCCAGCGCGGTGGATTGCAGCCGCTTGAGTTCGTCGCGCAGCCGCGCCGCTTCCTCGAATTCCAGGTCGGCGGCGGCGGCGCGCATCTTCTTCTCGATGTCGGCGATGATCGCCTTGATATTGTGGCCGACGAATTCGCGCCCGTTTTCGGCCAGCTGGCCGGCCCCGAC
>JAZKDV010000198.1:0-3752 GCA_040387395.1 Pseudomonadota bacterium
TCTGGCCCGCAGCGAAGCTGGCGCGGTGGTAACGCCCCGGCGTCGCATAAACGATGTCGCCGGCATTGGCCGTGATCAGGCCGACGCCTTCGATCAGGTAATCGATCTTGCCTTCCGGAATGAACCAGAATTCGTCGGTGTTGACGTGGAAATGACCCCGGTTGGTGCTGGGCGGGGTGGGCACGCCCATGCCGCGGATGATCGCGAGCTGGTTTTCCTTGTCATTGACGAAATAACGCGGCCAGCCGGTGCCGCCGGTCGGATATTTCGCGATCACGTCCTTGAAGAAATCCAGATAGGGCTTGTTGACGTCGTCATAGGGCACGTTGCCGCCGGCGCGCAGGCCGGGCGGATAGCTGACCTTTTCGTACTTCTGGACGCCGACGGAGGCCGGCACCGGCTCGCCTTCGTTAAAGGCATAGCTGGGCAGGGTGTCGTTGCGGCGCACTTCGAAGAACAGCGCCGGTTCGTCGCCGACCACTTCCAAGCTGTAGCGCATGCGCAGCGGCGTCTGCACCAGGAAGCCCTTGGTGGCGATAAACGGTTCCTGGCCCTGAATGTTGAACTTCACCTGGCCGCCCCACACCACCCAGACCGTGCGGTCGTCGGCATAGAAGACGGTGCGGGTCTTTTCGCCCGGCGCCATCTGGATCCACTGGGCATGATAGCGCTGGGTCTTGATCACATCTTCCTTCCAGCTCTTCTGGCCCTTGTGCTTGGCGAGGACCTCGGTGATGCGGGTGATGGGCTTGTTGGGCGCCGAATAGGCGACCATCTTCTTGGGCACCCAGGACATGTAGAGCTTGCGTTCCTGCGCGGCGGCAGGAATGACCAGCAGTGCAAGCGCCAAGGCCGCAAATTTCGTGATGTTTCTCATGTTTGCGGTCCTTTACTGCTCGCCGCCGGCGTCGGGGCCGAAAGCGTGGAATGTGTAGGGATTGGCGTTGAAGGACAGACGCGTATCGGTCTGTCCGTCGGCGAAGCTGGCGCGGTGCCAGCGGCCGGGCGGCACGAACACGATGTCGCCTGCCTCGGATTTGACCAGCCCGATATCCTCGATCAGATGCTCGATCTTGCCTTCCAGGATGAACCAGAACTCGTCACGCCCGACATGGAAGTGACCCTTGTTGGTATCGGGCGGGGTGGGCACGCCCTTGCCGCGGATGATGTTGGACATGTTGCCTTCATCCATCAGCACCAGCGAGGGGGTGGGGCCGCGCACCGGATCCTTGGCCACCACGTCCTTGAGGAAGTCCACATAGGGCTTGTTCACGCCTTCATAGACATCGGGCGCGTCGCGGGTTGAGATCTTGATGTATTCCGTGCCGTCGGCCGCATTGGGCGGCTTGGGTTCGCCATTGTCGGCGGGGAAGTTGGGATGCATGCCCGCGCGCGTCACTTCATAGCGCAGCGCCGGTTCGCTGCCGACATTCTCCATGCTGTAGCGCACCCGCTGCGGGACCTGCACCAGGAAGCCCTTGGAGGCCGTGAACGGCTCCTGGCCTTCGATGTTGAAGCGGATCTGGCCCTGCCACACCACCCACATCACGCGGTCGTCGCCGTAATAGCGGGTGGAAAGCTTTTCGCCCGGCGCCATCTGGACCCAGCGTGTATCGAACCGGTCGGTCATGATCACCTGCTCGGTCCAGCTCGCCTGGCCTTTATGCTTGGCGAGAACTTCCGACAGGCGGACGACCGGCTTGTTGCTGCCATAGGCCGGAAGCTTGGTCGGCCTGGGCGTGTAACCCAGCAACGACTTGGCGGGTTGCGCCAGCGCGGGCAGGGCCGCTGCCGCCACCAGGGCGGCGGCGCAGCCCAGCATGATCTGCTTCGAAATACGCATGCATGACTCTCCAGTTACGTGAAAAGGGAATTTCCTGTGTCAGCCCCCGCGCATTTTGATGCGCATTTGAAAGCTAGGCTCTCACTTTTAACCGGGGGAGTAAATCGGGCGGCAACAGCGCATCTGTCGCAAACCTTCGCACCGGCAGCGCGCTTGTTGCGTTGCAGCAGAGCACCTGTGCGACGCGCATTACGCCGCACTTGACTTAATGTCACTCGCGCCCAAACGTCCTGCCAAACATCAGACCAATTTGTTCGAGGGAATGACCATGGAAAAACTGCAACGCCGCCATTTCATCGTCGGCGCCTCCGCCGCGGCTGCGACCCTGTCCACCACACTGACCACCAGCGCGCCGGCTTGGGCGCAGAAGCTCAAGCACAAGGCGCTGGACCCGGTGAATCCCGACATGCTGTTCGGCACCACCGGCTCGATCTGGGGCGAAGCGGGCGTGGGCGCCACGCGGGTCTATTCCACCGAACAGGCGATCAGGCTGTGCTCCAAGCTGGGCCTGCAGGGCATCGAGCCCTATGCCGGCGGCTGGGAAGAGTATCGCACCAAGCCGCAGGAACTGCTCAAGATCTGCCGCGACAACAACGTCACCATGATCGACGCCTCCAATGGCGGAAAGACCCAGTCCACCAATTTCATCGACAAGGACCAGATCCCCAAGACCATCGCCGACCATGTCGCCTTCGCCCGCGACTTCCTGCAGGTGTTCGAGTGCGACCACTGGAAGATCAACATGGGCGCGCGTCCGGCCGGTGGACCGAACGACGAGCAGATGAAGCAGCTCTGCAACACGCTGAACGAGCTCGGCCGCCGCACCCTGGAATACGGCATCCGCCTGGCGCCGCATCCGCACATCTGGGGCCCGCTGGAGCGCGAATCGGAAATCCGCCGCGCCATGGAACTTACCGACCCCAAGTATGTCTGGCTCACCGCCGACACCGGGCACCTGACCCTGGGCGGCGCCGACGCGGTGCAGATGGTCAGCGACTATTTCCCGCGCATCGCCGAAATCCACATGAAGGACACCTATCCGAAATTCCGCGGCAACAAGCAGACCCCGACGCCGGAAATGCACAAGGAAGCCAGCGTCTATCACAATTTCGGCGGCGGCGGCGTCGACTTCCCCGGCCTGTTCAAGGTGCTGCGCGACCGCAAGTTCAAGGGCTGGGTGGTGATGGACGTGGACGGCCCGCGCAAGGGCGATGATGGCTTCGACGCCATCGGCGGCAACATCGAGGTCGCGACCGACAATTACATCATGAACAACATCAATTATCTGCGCCGGGTACTGGGCGTAAAGCTGCCGCCGCAGATCTGAGACGAAACGGGGCAGGGGGAATGACACGCCAAAGACGCGCTCTTGGAGTGGCGGCTGCGCTGCTGCTGGCCTGCGGGCCGGTATGGGCAGCCGACTATGAAGCCCAGATGGACCCGGCGCCGTTCGACGCCAGCACACGCGCCGACATCCTGGGCAGCATCGGGCAGGTCAGCGCCACGCTGACCGGCAACACGCTGACGGTGAACGGCACCTTCAAGGACATGACGTCGCCCGCCACGGCGGCGTCGCTGCGCACCGGGTTGATGAAGGGCGTGCTGGGCGAGGCTATCGGAACGCTCACCGTCACGCGCACGCCCCAAGGCACCGTGTCGGGCAGCGTGCAGCTTACCCCCGCGCAGGTCGAAGCCCTTAACCGTGAAGCGATCTATGTCCGCGTCGACAGTGAAAAGGCGCCCGACGGCAACCTGCAAGGCTGGCTGGAAGCCAAAAGGAACTAGAATGTCTGTCACCGGAAGACTGCTCGCAGGCGCCGCCGTCATCATTGGCCTTGGCGGCGCTTATGCCGTTGCCCAGCAAGCGCAGCAGGCTCCCGCCATCTTTACGGCCCAGCAGGCCGCCGCG
>JAZKDV010000199.1:0-1085 GCA_040387395.1 Pseudomonadota bacterium
CGCATGCGGAAGACGTTGGGCTTCTGCCGCTCCATGTCGACCTCGCCCATATAGACGGTGCAAGGCAGGCCGAAGCGCGCCGCCACCGTGGCGGTGGCGACGCCATGCTGGCCGGCGCCGGTCTCGGCGATGATGCGGGTCTTGCCCATCCGCTTGGCGAGCAAAATCTGCCCCAGGCAGTTGTTGATCTTGTGCGCGCCGGTGTGGTTGAGGTCTTCGCGCTTGAGATAGATTTTCGCGCCGCCCAGATGCGCCGTCAGGCGTTCGGCGAAATAAAGCGGGCTTTCGCGGCCGACATAATGCTTGAGCAGCCCCGACAGTTCGTCGTGGAAGGCCGGGTCCTTCTTGGCGGCCTCATAGGCGGCTTCCAGCGACAGCACCAGCGGCATCAGGGTTTCGGCGACAAAGCGCCCGCCATAGGCGCCGAAGTGACCGGATGCGTCAGGGCCGCTGCGCAGGGAATTGGGAATCTGGTTCATGCGCTTTGCTTGCTCAAAGAGACGGGCGATTTTGCGGCGGTGACGAAATCTGCGATGCGGGCGGCATCCTTCACGCCGGGTGCGCTTTCCACGCCGGACGAGACGTCAACCAGCGTCGCGCCGGAAAGTTCAACGGCGCGCGCGACATTGTCGGGATTGAGCCCGCCAGCCAGGAACCAGGGCTTGGTGAAGCTGCGGCCCGCCAGAAGCTTCCAGTCGAAGGCTGCGCCATGGCCGCCTGCCCGGTCCGCGCCCTTGGGCGGGCGGGCGTCGAACATCAGCATGTCGGCATACTTCTCATACGCGGCGACCACATCGAAGTCGGACGCTTCCGCGACCGGCAAGGCCTTGATGACGGCCACGTCGAAACGCGCGCGGATTTCCGCAGTGCGCTGCACGCTCTCATGGCCATGCAGTTGCAGGAAATCGGGACGCACGGTCTTGACCACACTCTCGATGCCGGCATCGTCCATGCGCGCCCGGTTCGACTCGATCACGTCGTCCCACACCGCGTCGGGATTGCCGATGGTGAGGCGCAGCGGCTGCGGCCGGCCGTACACCAGCAGCGACGACAGCATGGTGTTGAGGCGGTCCACCTCGCGCAAC
>JAZKDV010000199.1:1095-10920 GCA_040387395.1 Pseudomonadota bacterium
CATGCAGTTGCAGGAAATCCGGGTGCACATTTTTGATCACGGCATCGATTCCGGCATCGTCCATGTCGGCGATCAGGGCCACGATCTTGAGCCGCCCGCGCATCCGCTCCGCCAGCATGCGGGCCTGTTCCAGCGCCACGAAGCGCGGCGACTTGGGATGGAATACCAGCCCGCCATAGACCGCGCCGGCGCTGACCGCCGCGTCGACCGCGTCGGGGCCCGTCATTCCGCAGATTTTGACCGCCATAGGCATGGGTTGGGGTGTATGGCCCTGCAAGGTGCGGAAATCAAGGAACCGGAGTTAAAGCCCTGAAATACCGAGACTTTGTGCAATATCGCGGGCCGCCTGGGCGGGATCGGGCGCCGCCGTGATGGGGCGGCCGATCACCAGGATGCTGGCGCCCGCATCGCGGGCTTCCGCCGGCCCCATCACCCGGCGCTGGTCGCCAACGGCGCTGCCGGCGGGACGGATGCCCGGCACCACCAGCAGGAAGTCGGGACCCAGCTCCTTGCGCAGGATTTCGATCTCATGCGCCGAGCAGACCACGCCATCCAACCCGCATTGCTGGGTCAGGCTGGCGAGGCGCAGCACCTGGTCACCGACCGGCGGCGTCAGGCCGACCGATGGCAAGTCTTCGTCGGACAGGCTGGTCAGCATGGTGACGGCAATCAGCTTCGTGGCGGGATTGACGCTCTTCACCGCATCGACGGCGCTGCGCATCATCGCCGCGCCGCCCTGGGCATGGACATTCAGGATCGACACGCCCAGCGCGGCGGCGGCGCGGCAGGCGCCCGCCACGGTGTTGGGAATGTCGTGATACTTGAGGTCCAGAAAGACCGGCAGCCCCATCTCCGTGAACGGGCGAATACCGTCCGGGCCATGGGCGTTGAAGAATTCCAGCCCCAGTTTCAGCCCGCCGACAGAGCCGCGCACACGCTCCGCCAACTGGCGGGCATAGTCGGGATCAGTGGTGTCTAGAGCTACGAAGACCGGATTCTTGTTCACGCTTCCGGCGTACCGCCGTTCAGGCGTTCGCGCAATTCCTTGCCGGTACGGAAAAACGGCGCGCGCTTCTGGCCGACGGAAACAGGCTCGCCGGTGCGCGGATTGCGGCCCATGCGGCTGGGACGAACCTTGACCGAGAAAGCCCCGAAGCCACGAAGTTCCACGCGATGGCCGTCCGCCAGCGCCTTGCTGATGGAATCGAGCACCGTCGTCACGATGCGCTCGACATCGCGGTGATATAGATGCGGATAGCGGGCGGTAAGGCGCGCAACCAGTTCTGACTTGATCATCCCCAAGCCCCTTGAGGGACAAGGCCGTCCCCGTGGCTGGGCATAAGCTGTCAGGGAAGTTTGAACGCGTCAACGGGAAGCATCTGAAAAGTCAGTCTTTTTTCGGTTTTTTAGCCGATTTGGTCCGCAGACGGTGTTTTTTTGCCGCTTCCGGGGCCCTTGCCTGATGCCTGACGGGCGGCTTGCGGTATCGGAGCCCTCAAGGGAAAGTCCGGACAACCAAATAAGAGATGGGGAGTCGACATGAAATTCCGGCATTTGGCGCTGGCCGCCGCCTTGATTCTGGGCACCGCGACGGCGGTTTCCGCCCAGGTACGCATCAAGGAGAACTGGCTGGGGGCCTGGGGCTTTGTGCCCACCCCGCCGCCGCCCGGCATGACCCCGCCCCCCACCCCGCTGGCCGTCACCCCGCTCGCCGTGGTGGCTGCGCCCGTGCCGCCCGCCGCCCCCAATCCGCCGCTGCTCGACAATCCGGGCAACGTCCCGCTGATGGTGCCCGACAGCGACCTTATCAACGTCACCGTCCGCCAGCTTGTGCGGGTGGCGGTGGCCGGCGACCGTATCCGCCTGCGTTTCACCAACGAAGCCGGCGCCGATGTGCTGGTGCTGGGCGCGGTGCGCGTCGGCGTGGCCGGCCCGGATGGCAGCGTGGTCGCCGGCACCGATCAGGCCGTAACCTTTGACGGCCGCAGCGGTGTCGCCATTCCGGCTGCCGCGCCGCTGCTGTCCGATCCTGTGAACATGAAGGTGACGGCGCTGCAGAAGCTGATCATCACCAGCTATGTCCCGGGCAGGATCGCCCTGGGCGGCCACAGCCTTTACCAATATGTCTCGGGCGTAGCCGGCGACCAGACCGCCGCGGCGCAATTGCCGGGCCAGCGCATCATGCGGCTGACCAGCTTGGTCAGCCAGGTCCAGGTCGACGCCGCCACCGCCAATGCCGTGATCGTGACGGTCGGCGATTCCATCACCGAAGGCGCGCTCTCCACCAACAACGCCTTCCGCAGCTATCCCGACAGATTGGCAGAGCGTCTGGTCGCCGCCCGCAGCAAGTGGTCGGTGGTCAATGCCGGCATCGGCGGCAACCGCCTGCTGCGCCACGGCGCCGGCCACAGCGCGCTGGCGCGGCTGGACCGCGACGTGCTGGGCGTGCCAGGCGTGAAGGCCGTCATTCTGCTGGAGGGCATCAACGATATCGGCCGCGGTTTCACACCGACCGGTCCGCAGGAGCCCGTGACCCTGGAAGCGCTGATCGCCGCCAACAAGCAGATCATCGCGCGCTGCCGCGCCCAGGGCATCAAGGTGTATGGCGGGCTGCTGACGCCCTACCAGGGCGCCGGCTATGCCTCGCCGGCGGGCGAGCAGGTGCGCACGGGATTGAACAACTGGATGCGCACCAGCGGCGCGTTCGACGGCGTGATCGATTTCGCCACCGCCACGGCCGACAAGTCCAATCCCCTGACCTTCGCGGCAGAATACAATCTGCGCGACAAGCTACATCCCAACGATGCCGGCTATCAGGCGATGGCCGACGCGGTGGATATCAACTGGTTCAAATAATCAGGCGGCGACCATCAGTTCGCCCTGCTGGATCAGAACGCCGGCAGTGTCGAAGAAGCCCTGATGTTCGGTGATCTTGCCGTCCTTCACGGTCCAGCGCATCGCGATGTCGGTCTTGACATAGCGGCCGCTGGGCCGGTGCAGGGCTTCGGCGGCGAACACGCCCCAGACCTGGTCGCCCTTGGTGGTGATGGTCCTGGGGTCGAGGCGGACAAAATGATACCGCGAGAACAGCAGCGCGGTGTATTCGCGCATGCCGACATGGCCGCGATGGGTACCGCCGAAGCGGAAAAACTCGCGCGGCGCGGATGCCTTCCACACCACATCGGGATGCAGCGCTGCGAACAGCGGCTCGAGATCGCTTTCCTTGAAGGCCGCGATGACGCTGAGCATCAAAGTCTTGTTGGACGATTCCTGGGGCATGGACTGAACCTTTGCGGACAAAATGATCCGTGGCTGAAAAGGAAACGGGAATGTCAGGGCTGCGCATGAATCACTTCGCAACCGCAATAAAACGGCGCGTGGCTATAGCCGGGTGTGTGCAGTGTCAACGCATAGCAGCCCCCCAGAAGCTTCTGCGGCGATTTGCACGCGTTTGCCGCGCTCGAGACATTTCAGAGACCGTAAATCGCGCGGAATATGGCGATATCGAAGGCATGATGAAAATATCGCCAGCGTCACGCGTAAACACCTTATGCTGAGGATCGGCGGCAGCACGGAGACCCCATGACCCTGTTCCTGCTGTCCTATCTGGGCGGCGTTCTGACCATTCTCAGCCCGTGCATCCTGCCGGTCCTGCCTTTTGTTTTCGCGCGTTCGGACCAGCCCTTTGCGCGCTCCGGCCTGCCGCTGCTGGGCGGCATGGCGCTGGCCTTTGCGGCCATCGCCACCATCGCGACGGTCGGGGGAAACTGGGCCATCCAGGCCAATCAGGCGGGACGCATCGCCGCCATGATCCTGCTGGCCCTGTTCGGCCTGACCTTGCTGGTGCCATCGCTGGCCGAGCGTCTGACGCGGCCGCTGGTAGCCCTGGGATCGCGGCTTTCCAGCCGCGCACAGGAAGCCGAAGGCGGCAACGTCGCGGCCTCCGCGCTGCTGGGCGTGGCGACGGGCCTGTTATGGGCGCCCTGCGCCGGACCGATCCTGGGACTGATCCTGACCGGCGCCGCGATCCAGGGCGCCAGCGTCAACACCACGCTGTTGTTGCTGGCCTATGCGCTGGGCGCGGGGACGTCGCTGGCGGCGGCCTTGCTGATCGGCGGAAAATTGTTCGCCGGCATGAAGCGTTCGCTCGGCGCGGGTGAATGGATACGGCGCGCGCTGGGCGTATTGGTGCTGGCGGGCGTTGCCGCCATCGCGCTGGGCCTGGACACCGGACTGCTCACGCAACTCTCCACCGCCAGCACCAACACACTTGAACAGTCGCTGCTGCGAACGGTGGGGCTGGAGCGCAAGACCACCTCCACCGCGGTGGCCGGCAGCGACCTGCCGGTGGAGGGCAACCTGCCCGAACTGACCGGCGCGACGCTGTGGCTGAACTCGCCGCCGCTTACCCGCGAACAACTGCGCGGCAAGGTGGTGCTGGTGGATTTCTGGACTTACTCCTGCATCAACTGCTTGCGCGCCTTGCCCTATGTCCAGGCCTGGGCAGAAAAGTACAAGAGCCACGGGCTGGTGGTGATCGGGGTGCATGCGCCGGAATTTGCCTTCGAAAAAACCGAGGCCAATGTCCGCCGAGCGGTGACCGACGTTGGCATCACCTATCCGGTGGCGCAGGACAACAACCTGACCATCTGGCAGGCGTTCAACAACCAGTACTGGCCGGCGCATTACTTCATCGATGTCGAGGGGCGCATCCGGCACCATCACTTTGGCGAAGGCGAATACGAACGCTCCGAAGCCGTGATCCAGCAGCTGCTGCGCGAAGGCGGCCGCACCAATGTGCCCGGCGGCAGCGTCGACCCCCGCGCCCAAGGCGCGCAGGCCACCGCCGCGCCCACCGCGAAAACATCGCACGAAACCTATCTGGGCTATGGCCGGGGCCAGAACTTTGCGTCCGGCACCGCGCAGACCGATCAAAGCGCCCGCTATCAGACCACAGCGCCATTGCAGCCCGGCCAATGGGGGCTCGACGGGCAATGGACTATCGGCAAGGAGATGTCGCGGCTGGACGCACCCGGCGGCAAGATCAGCTTTCGCTTCCATGCCCGCGACGTGCATCTGGTGCTGGCGCCCGTTACGGACGGCAAGCCGGTGCGCTTCAAGGTGACGCTGGATGGCAATCCGCCGGGCGAAGGCCATGGCATGGATGCGGCCGCGGATGGCAGCGGAACCGTGACCGCGGACCGGCTCTATCAATTGATCCGGCTGAAAAATCCCGGCGAACACACCTTCACCATCGAATTTGCCGACCCTGGTGTGCAGGCCTTTGCCTTTACCTTCGGATAGCGCCATGGCATGGCCGATGTCATGACCATGACGTATGTGATCCTGTTCATCGCATCATTGTGGGCCGGCACGCAGAACGCGCTGGCTGGCGGCGGCACCTTCATCACCCTGCCCGCCCTCATGCTGACCGGCATGAACGCGCTGCAGGCCAATATCACCTCCACCATCGCGCTGTTTCCCGGACAGATCGCCTCGACCTGGGGCGGGCGCGGTCATGTCACCAGCGTGGGCGGGCTTTCTTTCAAATGGCTGATCGCACTGTCGCTGGTCGGCGGCATACTGGGCGCCATCCTGTTGCTGGTGACGCCCTCCCCGATCTTCGCCCGGATGGTGCCGTGGCTGGTGCTGTTCGCCACCGCCATCTTCGCCTATGGCAGCTTCATGCCGCGCAAGGCCGACCGCCCGCCGGTCCTGAACAAGTGGGGCGCGGGCGCGGCGCAGTTCGCGATCGCGGTCTATGGCGGCTATTTCGGCGGCGGCATCGGCTTCCTGATGCTGGCGGCGCTGACCGCGGCGGGCCTGGCCATCCGCAGCGCCAGCGCCAACAAGAATGTGCTGGCCGGCGTGATGAATGCCAGCGCCGTGGCGATCTTCGCCTTCTCGCCGCAGGTTCAGTGGCTGCCCTGCGCCATCGCCTGCGTCGGCGCGGCCATCGGCGGCTGGATCGGCGGCAACATGGTGAGCAAGGTCAACGAGAAATTCCTGCGCCTGGCCGCTATCGCCATCGGCGTGGTGCTGACCGTCGGCCTCTTTTTACGAGCGCCTTAACTTCGGCCCCCTCCGGCCTTCGCACCTGACGGTGCTACGGCCACCTCCCCCTCAATGCGCTGACGCGCATGATGGGGGGGGTCAGGTTTCCTTGAACAACCCGTTGCTGCCGGACGCCACCGGCACCTTCACGCCCAGCGCCGTGCGCATGTAATTGACGCTGGCGGCGATATTGTCGTCCACCGTGCCCGTGCCATCGCCGGGGCGCGGCGCGTCGATGTCGAACACCGCCCAGCCCTTCCACTTGCGCTCGCGCATGACCTTGAAGATGCCCGGAAAGTCCACGCCGCCGCCCTGCCCGACCGAGGCATAGACGCTTTTCTGCCCATGCTGCTCGCGCGTGGGCGTCAGCTTGTTGCCGCGATATTGCGGGAAGGTGTCCTTGAGATGGAATTCGGCGATGCGCGGCAGGAATTCGCTGGTGATCTTCACCACGTCCATGCCGCCCAGAACATTGTGGCCGGTATCCATGATCAGGAAAACATAACGCGGATCGGTCGGCTCCATCACCCGGCGGAATTCATGTTCGCGCTCCATCGGGCCCCACAGATGGGGATGCAGCGACAGGCGTACGCCATGGGCCATGGTCTTGCGGCCGATTTCGTTGGCGATCTCGGACAGGCGCTTGAGCTGGTCGTCGGTCGGGCCCGCTTCTGGCCGCGCGCCCATATTGTTCTTCCAATGGGTGCAGCCCATCGGCTGGAGGAAGTTGCGGGCGAAGGATTCCATCTCCGCCACCAGCTTGGGCGTGTCCTCGCTGCCCAGCCAGGGATTGCCTCTCCACGGCGCGCTGCCGGGGCGGCGCGGCAGGTCGCCGACATCCACCAGCACCACGCCGGTTTCGGCGCAGATCTTTTTCACCGCGCCCGGATTGTCCATCACATGGGTGACCTGGCTGGAATAAGGCTCAAAGCCTTCCAACCCGTAATGCTTGATGTCCCGCATCATCAATGTGAGATCGGTGGAGGTGCGCATCGCGCCATTCTTCCACACGCCAAAGATCGATCCGGTGGTGCCGAAGCGGATGTCCGGGTTCACCGGGTCCAAGCCCTGGGCCACCGCAGAAATGCCAAGCGCGCCGACACCTCCTGCCGCGATTGTCGAGGTCAGAAAATGGCGTCTGGCGAGCATGGCATTTCTCCTGTGAGGGTGGCGGTCTCCGGTTACTGCTTGATGATCTGGCCATCCGGCAGGCGCACTTCGCCCCAGCCCTGGTTGAGCGGATGGTTGCGGTTCCATGGATACTTGGCCGCCGCCGCCTCGTTGATCTCGATGCCCCAGCCCGGCGCCTCATTGGCATACATGTAACCGCCCTTGGTCACCGGCAGGCCTGAGAAGATCTCGTGCGCCGCATCGTTGAAGAAGGCGTTTTCCTGAACGCCGAAATTGGTGCAGGACAGGTCCAGCGCCAGGTTCGCGGCATGGCCGACCGGCGAGGTGTCGGCGGGACCGTGCCAGGCGGTGCGGACATTGAAGATTTCGCCCATCGCCGCGTATTTGCGGCACGGCGTCAGGCCGCCCATCTGCGACACATGCATGCGCATGTAATCGATCAGGCGTTCGGCGATCAGCGGCACGATCTCGTGGGGGCTGTTGAACAACTCGCCCATCGACAGCGGCGTGGCGCACTGGGCACGGATGTTGCGGAACCAGGCGATGTCTTCCGGCGACACCGGGTCTTCCAGGAAGAACAGGCGGAATTTCTCCACGTCCTTGCACATCTTCACGGCCTGGGTGGGCGTGATGCGCTCATGCACGTCGTGCAGCAGTTCCACGTCCATGCCCAACTCGGTGCGGCAGGCTTCGAACAGCGCCATGGCGCGCTTGATATAGCCTTCGCGCTCGAACACCGGCGCGTCATGCAGCGCGGGGATGCGCTGGCTCTTGCTGGGGCCGGCGCCATAGCCGGCCATGCCGGGCACACCGACCTGGACGCGGACATGGCGGAAGCCATTGGCGATATGGCGCTTGGCCTGATCGACCACTTCCTTGATTTCGCTGCCCGAGGCATGGGCATAGCAGTCGGCGGCCAGACGGGCCTTGCCGCCCAGCAGCTGATAGACCGGCAGGCCGGCCTGGCGGCCCTTGATGTCCCACAGCGCCTGGTCGACGCCGCTGATGGCGTTGTTGAGGACGCCGCTGTTGCGCCAGTAGGAGGAATTGTAGGCCATCTGCCACGTATCCTCGATGCGGTCGGCGGGTTTTCCGACCAGCAGAGGCTTGAGATACTTCTCGACCGCAATCGGGATCAGGTCGGCGCGCTGGGTAAAGGTGGCGCAGCCATAGCCATACAGACCTGCCTGGTCGGTGGTGACCTTGACGATCACCAGGCGCACGCCCTGCGGCGAACACTGGATGACGCTGATGTCCCGGATGATCGGGGAGCGCATGCCACGGCCAGCCTGCTCCACGCGTTCCTGGGCCTTGGCTTCCTTCGTGGCCAGCAACGCAGCGCTGCCCGCCACCGCCGCACCGATCAATTCACGCCTGCGCATACTCGAACTCCCCCTGAAGTGACGCCGCCTCAATGGCGGCTGACAGATTGTTGGCGCGGACCGTAAGTGGCGGCGCGTCCGGCGGCAAGTTTGGCACGGCGGCAAAACATGCTGCGGCGCGGCAAGGCCGGGCGTTGTCCGCCGCGCCATTTCGATCTACTATAGCGATAGGAGAAGCCGCATGACCCGAACAGCCGCCATTATCCTTTGCACGCTCTGCGCCGTGCCGGCCCTCGCGCAGGAGAGCCGCTACGTCACCTTCCGGACGGTGCAGGACGAATTTGGCAGGACCGAGCATCAGGTCGATCGCAGCACCATCAAGCAGGAAGGGCCTTACAAGACCTTCTGGAGCCATATCTGGAAGCCCAAGGACAAACAGCCGGTGGCCGTCAATTCCGGGGGACAGCTCTACATCTGGTCGCAGAAATTCGCGGTGGACTGCGCCAACCGCCGCTTCGCCGCCCGCTTCATCGACAGCACCAGTCCGGGGGAGAGCAAGAAGAAGGCAAATCTGCAGACGGTGTCCTGGACCGCGCTGGACAAGAACCCGGCGATGGGCCGCGCGGTGTGCGGCGGAAAATGATGCGGCTTGCGACAGTCTTTTTGCTGGCGATGACCGTGACGGTTCAGGCGCAGACTCCGGCGCCGGGCCGCAACCTGCCGCCAGATTTTTACCCGCCCAGCCCCTGCATCAAACCGGGCAAGGTTTTAAAGGAAGGCACCGCGCGAACCTCCAGTTCGAGCGCGCAATATTGGGCGCCCATGACCAACACGGCGGTGGAGCGATACAACCAGGATGCTCCGGCTTTTACCGCCTGCGTCAAAACCTATGCCGACAATGCCCGGCTCGACATCGAGCAGATACTGGCGGCCGTGAACGCGGCGGCCACCGGGATCGCGCCCGCGCCCATCCCTGCGGGCAACATGTTGCCGGGCTTCTATCCAAAGCCGGCCTGCACAAAACCGGATCAGGCCGCCATTGGCGCGCCGCCGGGCGGACGCGACGCCCCTGCCATGGCGGCATACAATCTGCGGGTCCAGACTTTCAATGCCCAGGCCGCTGCCTTTGGCGACTGCTTCAAGGCCTACAGGAGCAACGCGCAAGCCGACATTGCGCAGATTCAAGCCGTCGTACAGGCCGTGGTGGCGGACGCCAGCGCGGCCCCCGCCGCCGCCGACAAAGGGGACTACATGACCCAGCGGCGCCGGTAGTTTTTTGGGAGATCATTGATGCGGTATTTTTTGATTGCGGTTCTGT
>JAZKDV010000200.1:0-3808 GCA_040387395.1 Pseudomonadota bacterium
GCGGGCGAAAATTCCGGGTATCGACGAAGCCAAGTTCAAGGAACTGGCGGGCATGGCCGAAAAGGGCTGCCCCGTCTCCAAGGTGCTGAACGCCGAGATCAGCCTGGACGCCGCGCTGGTCTAATCCGGCTTCGGCAAGAACAGCGGCAAAGACAAGGGCCCGGTCGGCGCAAATCCGCCACCGGGCTTTTGCTTTAACAACTGCAGAGCCTGCGCATCCACCACCGCATCGCGCGGGAAAGGCAGATGCTTGCTGGCGCGGGCGATTTTCTCCCGCACGAACCGCGCGCTTCCCAGCGACTCAAACGCGCCGGTGACGGGCGCGGGAAATTCCGGATGGTCGATCACCGGGTCGGCATAGATCCAGAAGGCGTAGCGGGCATATTCCTTGGGCAGCCATGCAGGTGTGAGACCCGCGCGGTCGCCATGATTGTAGGCAAAGTCCAGGCAGTGATCGTCTTCGCTGCGCGGATGTTGCGACAGCGATTGCTCCCAGTCCTTCAGCAGCGTCAGTGCCGCATCCGTCCTTTTCCAGAACTGCACCGCGCCGCTGGCCATCAGTTGCGTGTCCGACGCCACGTCGACGCTGAAGAAGAATTTCCACAACGGCGTGCCGGGCTCCGGCCGCCAGGCATCGTTCATCGCATCGGCCAGCCAGTTGTAAATGGCGAAGTCGCAGCCTTCGGCGCACAGCGCCGCGACGGCATCCGGTCTTTTGCGGAAGATCACGTCGGCATCGACATACAGCACGGGCTTGCCGGCCCCCTCCAGGGCGGAACGGATGAAGCGCGGCTTGCTGAAAGCCAGATTGTCTCCCCCGCTGGCGCTGATCGAGCGGTGAATTTGCGGCACCTGGAAGATCGCATGCGCCAGGCCGAAGCCATTCAAGGAGGATGCAAGACGCTGGGCTTTCGCCTCATAGCCGGGCGTGAACATGGCGCAGACGACAAAGGGCGCGGAAGCATCGCCGCCTTCGCGCCATAGCGTGGGAGGGCTGGCCATCAGGCCGTATCAGCTGCGGTAGGAGCCATTGATGTCAATGTAGCCATGGGTCAGGTCGCAGGTCCACACGCGCGCGCTGCCCTTGCCCAGGCCCAGATCGACTTCGATGGTCACCTCGCGCCCCGACACCGCCTTGGTTGCCGTGGCTTCATTGTACTTGGCGGCGCGCATGCCCTTTTCGGCCACCACATGGCCGCCGAAGGAAATCTTCAGCCGGTCGCGGTCGGCGGCTTCACCGCTTTTCCCGACGGCCATCACAACACGCCCCCAATTGGCGTCATTGCCGGCAACGGCGGTCTTGACCAGCGGGGAGTTGGCGATGGTCAAGGCAATGCGCTTTGCCGCGCCGTCGTTTTCCGCGCCCGTCACGTCGATACGGATCAGCTTCTGGGCGCCCTCGCCGTCGCGCACCACCTGCAGCGCCAGGTCCAGCAGCAAGCCGTCCAGAGCCCGCCGGAATTCGGTCAGCTTCTTGTCGCCGGCCTTGGTGATCGCGGTGTGCTTGCCGCCCTTGCCGGTGGCGAACAGCATCAGCGTGTCACTGGTGGAAGTATCCGAATCCACCGTGATGGAATTGAAAGACGGGCCGACGCCGGCGCTGAGGCATTCCTGCAGCACGCTGGCCGGAAGATTGGCGTCCGTGAAAACAAAGCTCAGCATCGTCGCCATGTCGGGCGCGATCATGCCCGATCCCTTTGCGATGCCGTTGATGGTCACCTTGACGCCGTCGATATTCGCCGTGGCGCTGGCCGCCTTGGCAAAGGTGTCGGTGGTCATGATGGCGTCGGCGGCGGCGCGCCAGTTGCCGGCTGCGGTTTCCCGCGCGAGGGTTCCCAGCACGCGGGTGATCTTGGCGGCCGGCAGCGGCTCGCCGATCACGCCGGTGGAAGCCATGAACACTTCGTCCGGGCGGCATCCCGCCACCACTGCGGCTTCATTCGCGATCTCGCGCACGCCTTCCAGACCCGCCTTTCCGGTAAAGGCATTGGCATTGCCGCTGTTGACCACCAGCACCCGGCCTACCCCGCCCTTGAGCTTTTCCTGGCACCACAGCACCGGCGCGCTGGTGGTTTTGGACTTGGTGAAGACACCGGCAACTTGGGTTCCGGGCGCCAGCAAGGCGAGCAGGACGTCGGTGCGCTGCTGATAGCGGACTCCGGCCGCGGCCGTACCCAGCCGGACCCCGGCCAGCGGCGGCAGTTTGGGGAAGCTTTTGGGGGCCAGGGGAGACACGGCATGGGCTGCCTTGGCGCCTGCAACCTTGGCGCCAACCTGGGCGGAAGTCGCCTTCTGAGTCGGTTTCGCAGTTTTCGCCATCATTTCCCCCCGATTTGCCGGGGATATTGTTAAAAACCCCCGGTTTGACAAGAGAGTAGCGCGTTCTTATGTCTCCCGCGCGGCCGCCATGCGCAAAAGGCGGTCCCTTTCGGGCCTGGCGGCGGTTTGGCCCCTTCCGGCCGTACATAGAGGAATTTCATGCTGCGTCTCGGCACGTTCGCCAAATCGCTTTTCGGCTCCGCCAACGACCGCAAGGTCAAGCCCTTGTGGAGCATCGTGGCGGAAATCAACGCCCTGGAAGACCGCTTCAAGGCGATGTCGGACGAAGAGCTACGCGGGATGACCCCGGCTTTCCGCGCCCGCCTGGAAAAGGGCGAGACCCTGGACGACCTGCTGCCCGAAGCCTTTGCGGTGGTGCGCGAAGGCGCCAAGCGTACGCTGGGCCAGCGGCATTTCGACGTCCAGCTTGTGGGCGGCATCGTCCTGCACCGGGGCAACATCGCCGAGATGAAGACCGGTGAAGGCAAGACCCTGGTTGCCACCCTGCCCGTCTACCTGAACGCCCTGGCCGGCGACGGCGTACACGTGGTCACGGTCAACGACTATCTGGCCAAGCGCGACAGCGACTGGATGGGCCAGGTCTACCGTTTCCTCGGCATGAGCGTGGGCGTCATTGTCCATGGCCTGAATGACGAGGAGCGCAAGGCGTCCTACGCCGCCGACATCACCTACGGCACCAACAACGAATTCGGCTTCGACTATCTGCGCGACAACATGAAGTACTCGCTGGATACGATGAGCCAGCGCGGCCACAACTTCGCCATCGTGGACGAAGTGGACTCGATCCTAATCGACGAAGCCCGCACGCCGCTGATCATCTCCGGCCCGACCGAAGACCAGACCGAAATGTACCGCTCGGTAAACGCGGTGATGAGCGCACTGGTCAAGGAAGATTACGACCTGGACGAAAAGGCCCGCCAGGTATCGTTGACCGAGGTCGGCAACGAACACATGTCCCAGATCCTGAAGACGGCGGGCGTGCTGGAACAGGGCGACCTGTATGACACCGAGAATATTTCCATCGTCCATCACGTGAACCAGGCCCTGAAGGCGCACCTGCTGTTCCAGAAGGACAAGGATTACATCGTCAAGAACGGCCAGGTCGTCATCATCGACGAATTCACCGGCCGCATGATGGAAGGCCGCCGCTATTCCGAAGGCCTGCACCAGGCGCTGGAAGCCAAGGAAGAAGTGCAGGTCCAGCCGGAAAACGTCACGCTGGCCTCCATCACCTTCCAGAACTATTTCCGCTTGTACGACAAGCTGGCGGGCATGACCGGCACGGCCATGACCGAAGCTTCGGAGTTCATGGACATCTACAAGCTGGACGTCCTGGAAATTCCCACCAACGTCCCGGTCAGCCGCAAGGATGCCGATGACGAGGTTTACCGCACCGCCGACGAGAAGAACGAAGCGATCATCAAGCTGATCATCACCAGCCGCGAACGCGGCCAGCCGGTGCTGGTCG
>JAZKDV010000201.1:0-5654 GCA_040387395.1 Pseudomonadota bacterium
GCCCCGAAGAACGCAATCCCAACAACACCGGCAAGATCGTCGGCGCGTTGGCTGTGGCGCTGATGGTCGGCGCGGGCGGGCTCTATGCCTATACCGCCTCCAGCCCTGCCAACAATCAGCAAGCCGTCGTCGCGGCCAATACGCCGGCGCCGCCGCCGGCCCAGCCCGCGGCGATGACGCCTCCGCCGGCTGATCCGCTCGCGACCACGGAAGCGACTCCCGTCGCGCCGGTGGCTGAGCCAGCTGCTGCTGCTCCGGTGCCTGCGCCGGTAAGGTCGGCGCGCACCGCCACGCCCTCGCGGGCCATCTCGGAAGGCGCTGCGGTTCGCATGAATGCCGACAGCCAGGCCGTGACGGCCCAGCCGTCGCAGCAGGCGGCCGTGACCGCGATCCCGGACCCGGTGTCGCCGACCCCGTCGCCGTCTGACGTGGCCATCGCCAATCCGCAGTCCAGCGTGGCGATCTCGCCGAACGCGACCACCGCGCAGGACATCCCGGCCCCGGCCCAGGCTGAGGCGATGCCCCAGGCGGAAGCGGCTGCTCCCGCCCAGGCCCAGCCCGAACAGTCGGCTGGCCAGGTCGCCCAGTAACTTCGATGTCTTGAGAGAAAGCCGCGCCCCTAACCGGGCGCGGTTTTTTCTTTTTCCTGCTTGCTGACGAAGCCATCGAACGCGTCCCAGAATTTGGCGCGCAAGACGTTTTTCTCCATCAGGATCTCGTGGCCGGCGCCTGCGATCTCGACAAAGTCGGCGTTGGGCGCTGCTTGCGCGAACGCCTTGGCCTCGGGCGTCAGGCAGATGCGGTCCTCGCCCGCGCCCACCACCAGCATCGGGGTGGTGATGTTCCTGGCCTGGCCGCGCAGCCACTTCATCGAGGCGAGCGCCGCCGCCAGCCAGCCCCAGGTCGCGCCCGCCAGCCGCAGGTCGGGATTTTCCCGCAGCAGCATCTGGGTGCGCTCGAAACGCTGCGGATCGGAGGTCACCATCTGGGTGGCGAAGGAGACATTGTGCGGATCGCGCGCCTCCATCCCCCACACCCAGCCGGCGCGGTTGCCGCGCCACACTTCAAAGGCGGTGACCGCATTGACGATGATCTGGCGCTGGCCGCGCAGCGAGATGGCGATCATCGGCGCGTTCAGCACCACCCAGGCGAAGCGGGCAGGGTTCTTCACCAGGGCGCGCAGCAGGTTGTGCGCCCCCATGGAATGGGCCAGCGCCACCGGCTTCTCGCCGGGGTTGAGCAGGGGAGTGACGATCCAGTTCAGCAGCGTCTCCAGGTCCTGGTCGTATTCGTCGAAACTGCCGATGAAGCTTTTGCGGTGATCGTCGGACAGCAGCCGCCCCGAACCGCCCTGGCCGCGCCAGTCCATGGTGGCGACGGCGAAGCCCCGGCCGCGCAGCTCGTCGATCACCTCGAAATATTTCTCGATGAACTCGGTCTGGCCGTTCAGCAGCACGCAGACGCCCTTCCTCGCCACCGAGGGATCGGGATCGAAGCGGGCGGCGCGCAGGTCCGCGCCGACGGCCTTGATGGCCAGGGGATCGAAAATCACGGCGGCGGGGATCATGGGTTTTTGTGCAAATCAGGCGGGTTCCTAGGCACTTAACCCGTCTTTTCAACCCCTTGGAAGCTGCTTTTTCGATCCCAAATCTGGCTCTGCCGGGTGCCGCACTGGGCCCGGTTCCCGCCGCGCGGCGGGACGAACCACAACGCTTTTGGAGGTTGTTTCTATGCGTATCGACTATTCCCCCTTCTACCGTTCCACGGTCGGCTTCGACCAACTGCTCAACCTGCTCGACACCAGCGCCGACCAGGGCTACCCGCCCTACAATATCGAGCGCAGCGACGAGAATAATTACCGCGTCAGCGTGGCGGTCGCCGGCTTTGCCGAAAAGGACCTGTCGGTGGACGTGAAGGACCGCGTTCTCACCGTCACCGGCAAGCGCGAAGACGGCGAAAAGCCCAACTTCCTGCACCAGGGTATTGCGGGCCGCGCCTTCGAGCGCAGCTTCCAGCTCGCCGAGCATGTCGAAGTGAAGGCCGCGCGCCTGGAAAACGGCCTGCTCCATGTCGACCTGGAGCGCATCGTGCCGGAAGAAAAGCGCCCGCGCCGCATCACCATCAATGCGCCCGAACTGCGCACCATCGAGGGCAGCAAGGCCGCCTAAGCTCCCGTAGGCCCTTGTTGCCGCGCCCCCGGTGATCTCCTCTCCGGGGGCGGCGTTAAGCAGATCAGGGGCATCCCTTTGGGATGCCCCTGATTTCTTGTTAGGTTAGCCGCGCAACGCTGCTTCGGTCCTTGATGGCGATCTGGCCGCAATCCCTGGCGACTCCCAAAACGTCGACCAGCATTGAAGATGTGCGGGCGCGCTATGACGCCCTGTTCGCCCGCTTTGGCGCGCCCCCGGCATCGGTGGAAGCGGTTCCCGGCCAACTTGGACCCATCGGCGGCGAATGGCTGCGCACGCCGGGCAGCGATGCGGGGCGCGCGATCCTCTATTTCCATGGCGGCGGCTTTGTCACCGGCAGCCCCGAGACCCACCGCGCCCTGGCGGGCAGGCTGGTGGAAGCCAGCGGCGTTCCCGCCTTCAGCGTTGCCTATCGGCTGGCCCCCACCAGCTTCTTTCCCGCCCCCGTGCGTGACGGCATCGACGCCTATCGCGCCCTGATCGCGAAAGTCCCGGCCTCGTCGGTCATCCTGGCGGGCGACGAGGCGGGCGGCGGTCTGGCTTTTGCCGTGGCGTTGGCGGTGCGCAATGCCGGGCTGGAGATGCCGGGCGGCGTGGCGGCGATGTCGCCCTGGGCCGACCTGTCGCTGTCCGGACTTTCGGTGCTGAACAACCGCCGCAGCGATACGGCGCTGGAATGGGAAAGCCTGTTCCTCTGCGCCCGCAGTTACCTGCGCAAGTCCAATCCCTGCGATGCCTATGCCTCGCCCGCCTGGGCGCCGCTGAGCGGCTTCCCGCCGGTGATGGTGCATGCCGGGGCGACGGAAATTTTGCGCGACGATGCGTCGAAGCTGGGCGACCGCGCCGCCGATGCCAATGTCTCGGTCAGTGTCGAGATCTATGACGGCATGGGCCATCTGTTCCAGACCGAAAGCGGGCGCAACGAGGCCAAGGTCTCGCTGTCGCGCCTGGCCCAGTTCATCCGCGCCAAGAGCGCGGCGATGGCGGCGTAGCGGCGTTCTACGAATAGCTTCGTTGACTCTACGAAGGTCATCGTATTAAGCTGCCGCCCGACTGCGATGCAGAGGGACGCATGCCCAGATTTGCCGCCATTGCGATAGCGTTCGCGTTGCTGCCGGCGGCGGCATGGGCGCAGCAAGCGGCGGACAGCGTGACGGTTTCCGCCGCCCGATTGCGCGCCGAGGTCGAGCGCTATCTGGGATCGGTCAGCGTCAAATCCGAAGTGGTCGGCAAGATCGCGCGCTGGGAACGCCATGCCGTCTGTCCGGTGGTGGTCGGGCTGAGGCCGGAGTATCTCTCCTTCATCACCGCGCGCATAAGAAGCGTGGCGCAGGAAATCGGCGCGCCGGTGAATCCCAAAACCGACTGCGCCCCCAATATCCGCATCGTCTTCACCACCGCCCCCGAGGCACTGCTGGATAATATGCGCAAGAAGCATGCAACCCTTTTGGGCTACACCCGCAGCAACCGCGAAGCCGACCGCGCGGCGCGGATGCTGCATCCCATCCAGGGCTGGTACCGCACCGAAACCATCGCCGACCGCGGACTGCCTCGGCGCGACGTGCGCGTCGTCGGCATGTGCCCCGATGTCTTGAGCGTCGATTGCCCCAACACCTTCGACGTCCAGGCGCTCAGGGTCGGCAACAATGCCAAAACCCGGTTCGAGGATGTCACCATCGTGGCTGACCCGGTGAAGCTGGGCGATCCGGAAATGGGCGCGCTGGGCGACCTGATCGCCATGCTGGCTCTGTCACAGCCGCAACTGGGCAGAGGCTGCCAGAACAGCGTGCTGGACCTGGTCGCCAGGGCCTGTCCCAACCCGCCGAACGGCTTCAGCGCCATGGATATGAGCTATCTGCGCGGCCTCTATCACATGCGCGGCTCGGCGGTGGGAACGCGCGATCCCATCGCTTCCTGGATGGTCAAGGACATGACGGGGCAATGACGATGCGGCGCATGCTGGCCTGTGCTGTGTTGCTGGCGTTTCAGGGCATGGCGGCCGGGGCGCAACCGGTATCGCGGGCCGACAGCGTCACCGTCACATCGCAAAAATCCCGCGAAATCATCAATGCCTTCGTCACCAGCCTGACCGCACCCGCGCGGCTGACCGGAAAGCTGGGGCGCTGGGATGTCGGGATCTGTCCAACCGTGATCGGCGTCCGGCCCGAAGCGGTGCGCTTTGTGATTCAGCGCGTGCGCGACACGGCGGCGCGTATCGGCGCACCCGTTAACGCCGATGCCAGTTGCCGTCCCAATATCCATATCGTCTTCACAACCACGCCCCAGGCGCTGCTGACCAACATCCGCAATAACCATTCCCAGCTTCTGGGCTATGCCGACAGCGCGGCGAACAAGGCCCGGCTGGCCACGGTCACGCTGCCGATCCAGGCCTGGTACTTCACCCAGACGCGCGACAATCGCGGCAAGACGTTGTTCGACGTACCCAATGGCGTGGTGGGCGAGGGGCGGGAAATCATCGGATTGCCGCTGCCACATGCACAGGGCGCGGTGGCTGTGACCAGCGGACGGCTGGGCGACAGTACCCGCACCGTCTTCTACAACCTGCTCATTGTCGCCGATCCGAACGCGCTGCTGGATCACGAGATGGGCACGGTGGCCGACCATGTCGCCATGCTGGCGCTGGCCCAGACCGAGCCGCTGAAGGATTGTCCGACGCTGCCCAGCATCCTGAACCTGTTCACACCGGGCTGCGCTACGCGGCCAATAGGCATGACCCCAGCCGATGAAGGTTACTTGCGCGGGCTGTACAGCATGGATGCCCGGGCGTTCCTTCAGACACAGCGCGATCAGATGGTGCGCAAGATCGGCCAGACCATCGAAGGGCGTTGAACCTCAGGGAAAGAGAATCAGCGCTGCGCGTTGCCGCTGTATGGCATCATCCAAAACCCAGCTCCGCGAGTATCACGTCATTCCCGATGAGGATGGCTGGCTGGTCGAGCGTGACGAGGCGCTGACCGGGCTGTTCGCCCATGACCTGGAGGCCGCTGTCGCCCAGGCGGTGCGGGCGGCCGAACGGGACCATCACAATGGGCTGGACGTGATGGTGTGCGTGCAGGAGGCCGACGGGCATTGCCGCAAGGTCTGGCCGTAAGGGAACCTGTTGCCGTGCTGGAGAGTTCCTCACTCAACCAGCAGAGGAGCCCATCATGGCCAAGACCAGCACCTTCGAAAAACGTCTCGCTTCGCTTGAGAAGACCATCACCGATTTCTTCACCGGCGGATCGGCGAAAAAGCCGGCCAAGAAGGCCAAGAAGAAGAAAAGCGTGAAGGCGAAGAAGAAGACGGCCAAGCGCAAGCGCGCCTAGTCCACTTCATTATATAGGACGGATCAGGGACGCGGCGCGTCCAGCCGGCAGGTCACGCCGGACGGACTGTAACTGAGATCGACCGTGCCGCCGAAATCCTTGGCCAGCAGGGTCTTGATCAGCTTGCTGCCGAAACCGA
>JAZKDV010000202.1:0-2315 GCA_040387395.1 Pseudomonadota bacterium
TCGCTCCAAGCCGCTTACGCGGGTTCGGCGTAATACTTCGGTGCGTGCTCGTTGAGGATCGCGAGGATCTTCTGCAGCGCGGTGGGCTCGTCGGTCTTTTCCATCGCCGCCAGCTCGCGCGCCAGCCGTGACGAGGCGGCTTCGAAGATCTGCCGTTCGGAATAGCTCTGCTCGGGCTGGTCGTCGGCGCGGAACAAGTCGCGGGTGACTTCGGCGATCGACACGAGGTCGCCCGAATTGATCTTGGCTTCGTATTCCTGGGCGCGGCGCGACCACATCGTGCGCTTGACGCGGGCGCGGCCCTTGAGGGTTTCCAGCGCGCGCTTGACCAGCGCCGGCTCCGACAGCTTGCGCATGCCGACATTGGCGACCTTCGCCGTCGGCACCCGGAGCGTCATCTTGTCCTTCATGAAATTGATCACGAACAGTTCAAGCCTGGCGCCGGCGATTTCCTGCTCTTCGATGGCCAGGATCTGGCCAACGCCGTGCGCGGGATACACCACGAATTCGTTGGTCTTGAAGCCCTGGCGCTGGGTCAGAACCTTCTTCGGCTCCTCGACGCGGGGGGCGGCAGCCACCGGCTTGGCGGCGGCAACGGGCTTCGCCGCAGCCTTCAACACCACAGGGGGCTTGGACGCGGTCTTCGGGGTCAGAGCGACAGGCTTGGGAGCGACCTTCGAGGCAGTGGCCTTCGAACCCGTCGCTTTCGCGGCAGTTTTTGCAGTCTTGTTTGGCATTGCGCTTCTTTTGTTTTTCGAGGATTTGGCAGCCGGGGCCTTTCGGGTCTCTTTAAGAGAAGCCTTGGCACGGCCTTTGGTTGCACTGCGGCTCACCGCAGCGGCTTTTTTCGTGGTCTTTGAAGCACTCTTTTTACGCGTTTTCTGTGACACAGCCTGCGCGCGGATACTGCCACGCCCCTGTTGGATGTTTTTCACGGGAACCCGAGGGCCACAGGTTACGCATGGCTGGATTCGGCTAGTATTGTGACCAATATAGCACATTTTCCGGAAAAATCAATGATTTACGCCCTGTCCGGGCGCTCCGGCAGGCGTTTTCGGCAATTTCACGCGGATAGGGTTAAGCCAACGGCGGCCTAGGGACTGACAAGGCCTAGCAAGAGCCGAAACGGCCGGAATTCATGTCGGCCCAAACGCGTCAGATCAGTCGCCGCTGCCAGGCGCGGGAGAAAAATATTTCTCGAACTTGCCTTCCACACCATCGAACTCCTTGGCGTCCGGCGGCTGGTCCTTCTTCTGGGTGATGTTCGGCCAGGTCTTGGCATATTCGGTATTCACCTCCAGCCACTTTTCCAGGCCGGGCTCGGTGTCGGGCTTGATCGCATCGGCGGGACATTCCGGTTCGCACACGCCGCAATCGATGCATTCGTCCGGATGGATGACCAGCATGTTCTCACCCTCGTAGAAACAGTCTACCGGGCAGACCTCAACGCAATCGGTGTATTTGCATTTGATGCAGGCTTCAGTGACGACGTAAGTCATCCAGGGCTCCGAAACGGTCAATTTTCAGTGGTTTGCGTAGCGCAGGAACACCGCAGCCGCAAGTCAAGCAACGGCATCTTCTGGAGGCGTTTTCGACCGCTCCAGCACGCACTTCAGATAGTCATTCCCGGCGGACCTGCAAATCTTCGTAGAGCATGCGGGCGGCGGCGGCGTCGCCCCGGCGTTCGGCAAACGCGACCACCTTCAGGATGCGCACGGAGTTGTCGAGGGCGATGGTCAGCACGTCGCCGGGCTTGACGGCGTGGCCGGGCGCTTTCTCTCTGGTACCATTGATGCGGACATGGCCGGCCTCGACCAAGGCAGCGGCGCTGCTGCGGGCCTTCACCACCCGCGCGTGCCACAACCATTTATCGAGACGCTGGCGCTCCAAGCGACACCATCGAGAAAGAGATTAGTCCTTGCGGTTGGCCGCGAGCTGTTCCTTGAGCGCCGCCAGTTTGGCGAACGGCGAATTCGGATCGACCGGACGGTCGCGCTCGCGCGGCGCGGCGCTGGTGGCCCACTGCCGGTGCGACGGACCGCTGTCGCGGCCGCCCTTGCCACCGAAGCCGCCCTTGTCGCGTCCGCCACCCTTGTCGCGGTCACGCCCGCCGCCGAATTTGCCGGGCGGTCTATCCTGCGGCTTGCCGCCCGGTTTGCCTTCAGACTTGCCTTCAAATTTCCCTTGCCGGTCGTTGTCCCTGCCCTTGCCTTGGAAACGCTCGCGCGGCGGCCGGCCGCCCCGGTCCTCGCGAGGCGGGCTTGTCGGCGCGCCATCGGCGGCCACGGCCGGCGCGACGCCATCCGCTGGCGGCG
>JAZKDV010000203.1:0-1720 GCA_040387395.1 Pseudomonadota bacterium
CGCGAAGGTGATCACCGGCCTGTTCGGCGCGATCCCGGTCGTGGGCGAACCGATCCAGACCTGGCTGCTGGGCGGCTTTGCTCCCGGCAACGCCTCTCTGAACCGCTTCTTCTCGCTTCACTTCTTGCTGCCCTTCGTGATTGCCGGTGTCATCATCCTGCACATCTGGGCGCTGCATATTCCGGGTTCCTCGAACCCGACCGGCGTGGAAGTGAAGGGGCCGCAGGACACTGTGCCCTTCCACCCCTATTATACCGCCAAGGACGGCTTCGGCGCGGGCATCTTCCTGATCGCCTTCTCGATCCTGCTGTTCTTCGCCCCCAACTTCCTGGGCCACCCGGATAACTATATCGAGGCGAACCCGCTCTCGACCCCCGCGCATATCGTGCCGGAATGGTATTTCTGGCCTTTCTACGCCATTCTGCGCGCCTTCACGGTGGACTTCTTCTTCGTCCCCGCCAAGCTGCTGGGCGTGCTGGCGATGTTCGCGTCGATCCTGCTGCTGTTCTTCCTGCCCTGGCTCGACACCTCGCCGGTGCGGTCGGGCAAATATCGGCCGACCTTCAACAAGTTCTTTTGGATCCTGTGCCTCGACGTGCTGATCCTGGGCTGGTTGGGCGGCGCGCCGGCAGCAGAACCCTATGTGATGATGAGCCAGGTCGCGGCGGCCTATTATTTCGCCCACTTCCTGATCATCCTTCCGCTGATCTCGCGCTTTGAAAAGCCGCTGCCGCTGCCCGGCTCGATCACCGAGGCCGTGCTGGCGAAATATGGCAAGACCGACGGCGAAACCGTCGCGGTCCCGGCCGAATAAGGGGTAGATAAGACCATGGTTCGCATTGGCGCATTCCTCGTCGGCCTCTTCTTTGCAGGCTGGCTGTTCATTTCCTTCCTGATCGGCGCGGTGGCTTATGTCTCCGAGCCGCCAGTACCCACCGTGGAGCATGAGTTCCACCTGGCGCCCAAGCATGTGTCCTTCTCGTTTGACGGACCGCTCGGCAAATATGACCAGGCGCAGTTGCAGCGCGGCTTCCAGGTGTTCAAGGAAGTCTGCTCGGCTTGCCACAGCCTCAAGTTCGTGGCTTTCCGCGATCTCGCGGCGCTCGGCTATAACGAAGCCGAAGTGAAGGCGATCGCCAAGCAATGGGCGATCAAGACACCGTCGGTCGATCCGGCCACGGGCGAAGCCTCCACCCGCGAGCCGGTGCCGGCCGATTATTTCCCCAAGCCCTTCGCGAACAATGTCGCGGCGGCCGCGGCGAACAACAATGCGATCCCGCCAGATTTGTCGCTGATGACCAAGGCCCGCCACCATGGCAGCGCCTATGTCTATTCGCTGCTGACGGGCTTCCAGGCGCAGCCGGCTGAATTGCTCAAGGCGTTCCCGGACTCCAAGACGCCGGAGGGGTTGCACTACAACCCCTATTTCCCGAACCTGAACCTGGCCATGGCGCCGCCGCTGACGGCCGAAGGCCAGGTGACCTATGGCGACGGCACCAAGCCGACGGTGGATCAGATGGCGCAGGACGTGTCGGCCTTTCTGACCTGGACCGCCGAACCGAAGCTGGAAAATCGCCGCCGTGCTGGCCTCGCGACCATCCTCTTCCTGCTGATCGCCACCGGTCTGGCCTATATGTCCTACCAGAATATCTGGGCGGACAAGAAGAAGGCGGCCTGACCCACTTCCGTCACGGACGGTGGTAGAGATTGGGGCGCGGTT
>JAZKDV010000203.1:1730-2237 GCA_040387395.1 Pseudomonadota bacterium
CCTTGTGGGAACCGCGCCCTTTCTTTATGGGAACCGCCATGAGCACCGACAGCCTGACCGCGCTGGTCCGCACCATCCCCGACTTTCCCAAGCCGGGCATCCTGTTCCGCGACATCACCACCCTGCTGGCCGATGGCGATGGCCTGCGCGACCTGGTGGATCGCATGGCCGCAGTCGCCCGGCCGCTCGATCCCGACCTGATCGTGGGGATTGAGGCGCGCGGCTTCATCCTGGGCGCGGCGCTAGCGCTGGCGCTGGGAAAGGGGTTCGTGCCCGTGCGCAAGAAGGGCAAGCTGCCCGGCAAGACTGTGGGCATCGACTATTGCCTGGAATATGGCACCGACCGGTTGGAAATGCATGAAGGGCAGGTGCCGCCCGGCGTGCGCGTGCTGCTGGTCGACGACCTGATCGCCACCGGCGGCACGGCGCTGGCGGCGGCGCAACTGCTGCGCGAACAGGGCGCCACCGTGCTGATGGCCCTGTTCGCCATCGACCTGCCCGATCTGG
>JAZKDV010000204.1:0-1886 GCA_040387395.1 Pseudomonadota bacterium
GACTTTCTGATAGGGCAGCAGATCGCTCACCAGGCTGGCGGCGCTGCTGCCGAAACGTTCGATCATCGCCGCCAGACGTTTCGCACGCTCGCCTGTCAGCGATGAGGCCTGCATCTTGCCGCTGGTGTGATCCAGGCTGATATTCTTGGCCTTGCCATCGGCCACCCGCGCGTCGAGGAATTCCTGTTCGGTTTCCAGCAAGCGAAAAGGCAGCTGCGGGAAATACAGCACGCTTCCGGATTCCAGCGCCGACAGCGCGCGCGCCTTCAGCGCCGCATCAAACGGACCTTGCCATTGCGTCAGCGGCAGTTCTTCGATCAACCCGAACGCTCCGTCATGGACTCATAAACCAAAGTGCGCAGTTCGCGGCGCAGCTTGACCCGCCGCGCCGTGTCCGTGATCACCTGGGTCATGAATACCACCGCCATGTCTTCTTTGGGATCGGCAAAAAAGGTGGTGGAAGCCATGCCGCCCCAGGCGAACTCCCCGGCCGAACCGGGAATGCCTACCCGCGCCGGGTCCAGCGTCACCGCCACGCCCAGCCCAAAGCCGATGCCGCGATAGCCGCTTTCGTTAAAGGCATCAGCAGATGGCGACAGGTCGGCAATCTCCTTGCCGCCGGGCAGGTGGTTGCGGGTCATCAGGGCGACAGTTTCGGACTTCAGCAGCCGCACGCCCTCCAACTCGCCCTTGTTCAGCAGCATGCGGGCAAAGCGCAGATAGTCCGCCGCCGTGCCCACCAGGCCGCCGCCGCCTGATTCCAGCTTGGGCGGGTCAAACCAGGTTGAATTCTGCGCATCGTCGAACAGTTCGAGCTTGTCCTTCTGCATATAGCAGGCGGTGAAGCGGTCGCGCTTTTCGGGCGGCACCCAGAAGTCGGTATCCACCATCTTCAGGGGTTTCAGGATGTGGGTGCGGACGAAATCGGCATAGCTCTGGCCCGACACGACCTGCACCACATAACCCAGCACGTCGGTCGCCACCGAATAGATCCAGGCCTCGCCGGGGGAATATTCCAGCGGCAGCTTTTCCATCTGGCCGATCATGGCGGCAATGCCACCTTCGGTGTCGAACTCGCCGATCTTCTGCTGACGGTAGAGCGCGTCGATCGGCGTGCGGTTGTGAAAACCATAGGTGAAGCCGGCGGTATGACGCGCCAGGTCCAGCACGGTCATGGCGCGGGCGGGCGCGCTGCCATCGGCCAGCCGCAGATTGGCGAAACCGGGAATGTATTTGGCCACGGCATCGTCCAGCGCGATGCGCCCCTGTTCCAGCAGCATCAGCAGCGCCACCAGGGTGACCGGCTTGGTCATGGAATAGAGGCGGAAGATCGCGTCGGTGCGCATCGGCGTGACGCGGGCGATGTCGCTCAGCCCCACCAGGCTGTGATGGGCAATGACCCCGCGCCGCCAGATCAGGGTCAGGGCGCCGGGCAGTACGCCATCGTCGACCTGTTGCGCCATGAAGCGCGGAATGCGCGCCAGGCTTGATTGCGAAAATCCCGCTGGTCCCGTCATGGCTTGGGTTATACTGGGCCCCGACATGAATGACATTGCCAAAAACTGGCCCGTTTTGTCGCTGGAGGAGGCGCATGCCCGCCTCACCGCGGCGGGCTCGCGCTTTGAAACCGTGGATGCGGTGATCCGGGGCGTGCCCATGAAAGTGTGGAAAAACGTCCCCGCCGCGGCGCGGGAGGTCTTCACGCAGGCGCGTGCCTATGGCGGGCGCGAATTCCTGATCCATGAGAATGAGCGCGTCAGCTATGACGGCTTCGCCCGGGCTGCGGCGCGCCTGGCGGCGCATTTGCACGAACAGGGTTTGATGAAAGGCGACCGGGTGGCGCTGGTGATGCGCAACCTGCCGGAATGGCCGGTGGTGTTCCTGGC
>JAZKDV010000205.1:0-3952 GCA_040387395.1 Pseudomonadota bacterium
AGGGCGGCGGCGCCAACCAGACCCAGGAATGGGAAGCCCTGTCGCGGCGCACCGCCCCGCCCGAGGGGCGCGAATGGGACGTGCGCGTGGGCGCGGCGGGCGTCATGCGCCCCACCTTCGTCGGCAGCGACCGCTATCACTTCTCGCCCCTGCCTTTCGTCACCGTCAACTGGCGCGACACCATCAGCCTGGGCGAAAGCGGCCTGTCCGCCCAGCTCAAATACGACAACCTGCGCTATGGCGTGGGCCTGACCTTCGATGCGGGCCGCGAAGACAGCGGCACCGGCGGCATCTTCGGCGGCGGCGACGACCGCCTGCGGGGCCTGGGTGATATCGATTTCTCGCTGGGCGTGCGGGGCTTCGCCACCTATCGCTGGCAGTTCCTGGAGTTCGGCGCGGCGGTGACCAAGTACACCGGCAAGCAGAATGACGGCATCCTGTCCGACATCGGCGTGTCCGCCGCCCTGCCGCTGGCCGACAAGCTGCTGATCATCCCCAGCGTCCGGCTGGGCTTCGCCGACGACAAGTATATGCAGACCTATTTCGGGGTGACGGCGCTGCAGGCGTCGCGCTCGATCTTCCCGGCCTTCACGGCCACGGGCGGGCTGCACCAGGTGCGCGGCGGCGCCAACCTGGTCTACAGCTTCACCGACAACTGGTTCGCAGGGATCAATGCCGGCGTCACACACCTGACCGGCGACGCCGCCGCCAGCCCGATCAGCGTCACTGACACCTATGCGACGGCGCTGACCTTTGTCGGCTATCGCTTCTAGTTCCGCCGCAGCGACATAGGTTTGCCGCAGTTCGCGTGTTAACCTCGGCAATGACCCCCACACGATTGCTGCTCGCGGCCATGGCGCTGCTTATCGCCCTGCCCGCCGCGGCGCAGCCGCGCGCAAAAGGCCCGCCCAAGACCTGGGATATCAGCCTGGGCGGCGGCGCCTCCTGGCGGCCGACCTTTGAAGGCAGCGACCGTTCGCGCTTCCGCCCGGTGCCGGTCATCACCGTCAACTGGCGCGACACCATCACCTTCGGCGAAGGCGGGCTGAGCGCCCAGCTGCGGCGCGGAGGCTTTCGCGCCGGCGGCGGACTGACCTTCGATGGCGGGCGCAAGGATCACGACACGGGCGGCGTCTTCGGCGGCGGCGACGACCGGCTGCGCGGGATGGGCGACATCGATTTCACCCTGGGGCTGCGCGGCTTTGCCGGCTACCGCCTGGGCTTCCTCGAATTGAACGCCTCGGCGGTGAAATATCTGGGGGCGCAGAATGACGGCGTGCTGGCCAGCCTGGGCGCCTCCGCGCCGCTGCCGCTGGGCAAGAAGCTGATCTTCATTCCGGGGATACGCGCCAGCTGGGCCGACGACAAATACATGCAGACCTTCTTCGGGGTCACGCCGCTGCAGGCGTCGCGCTCGATCTTTCGCGCCTTCAACGCCAGAGCGGGCCTGCAGGAGGTGCGCGGCAGCGCCAACCTGATCTACCGCTTCGACAGCCACTGGTACATGGCGGTGAACGCCAACGTCACCCGGTTGATGGGCGATGCCGCCACCAGCCCGATCAGCATCGTTGACACCAACAGCAGCGTCACGACCCTGCTGGGCTATCGCTTCTAGAAATCAGCGCCTGGCAACGGGCGCGACATAGCGCGACCCGGCGGCGGTGCCGGTGCTGGCGCCGCCCGTCGGCTGCTGCACGAACTGCATCACGATGGGACCGCCCTCATCGGCAGCGGCCGAACCGACCCCGCCCGACAAGTCG
Organism: Pseudomonadota bacterium; assembly: GCA_040387395.1. Classification (GTDB taxonomy): domain Bacteria; phylum Pseudomonadota; class Alphaproteobacteria; order Micropepsales; family Micropepsaceae; genus Rhizomicrobium. The sequence goes on from JAZKDV010000205.1 coordinate 1,761, forward strand.
CCGATGGTGATCCCCTCGGCTTCCGGAGCCGCGGCCACGTCGATGTCCTTCGTGTTCAGGTCCATCACCATGGTGGTCATGGAATCGAGGTCGTCCACGGCAAGGGCCGGGGTCGCCGCCAGCAGGACAGCGGACGAAAGAAGAAGCGCGCGCAGAGTCATAGGCCCTCCAAATATATGTGCCGCCCGGGAACTCGTGCCGGGGCGGGATGAACGCGGCAGGGGGCGCTGCCGCGTCTGATCCAGTTTGAGACAAAAGGACATTATTCAAGTCGTGCTGGACTGTCCGTCGCAACCGCCGTGCCACATCCTATGCAGTCGTTAACGCGCCGTCGCTAGTCTGGCCCCGTGACCGACCCGCGTCCGAAACTTGCCACCCTCGAATCCCTGCGCGGCCTGCTGGCCCTGTGGGTGGTGGTGGCGCATGTCACCGCGCGCGTCATCAGCGCGCCCAGCATCAGCAGCCTGCATGCCCAGGCCCCGCTGGAGCCGTTGCTGCCGGTCTATGTCTTCATGATCCTCAGCGGCTTCGTGATTTTCAGCCTGCTGCAGCGCCAGGATGAATCCTGGGGCGTGTTCACCCTGCGCCGTTTTTTCCGGCTCGCACCGCTCTACTTCGCGGTGCTGCTGGTGGCGGCAAGCCTTCAGGCATTCGAATTGCGCACCCTCGATCACCTCTTCTGGCGCAACGACCACATCTATGATTCCATCAAGATCCACCACGGCACCCTGGCCCATTTCTGGCCGCACTTCTGGGCGCATGCTTCGCTGTTGCACGGGCTGGTTCCCGAAACGCTTCTGCCGGACGCCAACTTCTCTTTCCTGAGCCAGGGCTGGAGCATCTCGCTGGAGTGGCAGTTCTATCTGCTGGCGCCGCTGCTGTTCCTGCTGATCCATCGCAGCCGCTATCTGGCGCTCGGCCTGCTCGCCGGGAGCATCGCAGTGCTGGGCGCCCTGGGCTATCCCAGTGTGGGCTTCCTGCCCAACCAGTTCGTCTATTTCGCGCTCGGCATCGCGTCCTTCTATATGTACCGCTCCTGCGGCTGGCTCGCCCGCATCACCCCGCGCGCGCATGATCTCCTGCTGCCCGTGATCGGGCTGACGCTCTATGTCCTGCTGCGCCAGCCGCTGCCTATACTGGTCTGGCTTGTGGTATTCGATGCCGTGCTGGCCCGGCATGCCGGGCTCGAAACCCCGCTGACCAGCAGCGTCAACCGCTTCCTCGAATGGCCGCTGCTGCAAGGACTGGGGCGCATGTCCTATTCGGTCTATCTGGTCCACATCACGGTGATGTATGTGGTGTTCCGCGCCATCACGCGCTTTGACGAGCATCTGGGCGGCCTGAAATTCCTGCTCCTGGCCCTGCCCGCCACGCTGATCCTGACCCTGGCGATCGCGGCCGTCACCTATCGCTGGATCGAAGTGCCGGGCATGGCCCTGGGACGGCTGCTGGGCGCCCGGCTGGAGAAACAATCGCTGCCGGCGCAGCCGTCAATTCAGGCCAGCTAAAACGTCACCAGCGCCGCGCTGGCGGCGGGAACGGTCAGCACCGCCCGACCGCCCTGGATCGTGACCGCTTCGCTCAGCCCGCCCCAGCGTCCGTCATTGGCCACCGCCGCGCCGCCCAGCGTCACGCCGCGCAAGGAAGACACCGATGGCGCGGAAAGCCGCATCACCTGCGCCTCGCCCTGCGGCGCCCCGGCGATCGTCACCGCCGCATCGCGCGTCATGTCCTTGTTGATCACCGCCACGCCGATGCCGCCGCCGTCCTGGCGCACCGCATGGACGGAAAGATTGACACTGCCCTTGTTCACATCCGCCGCGATGATCTCGCCGTCGGCGATCTGGGCAAAGGCCAGCAAGCCGTAATATTCCGGCGCCGCGCCGTAGCGCCCTTTGCGGTCGTCGGTAATGGGCGAGTAATAGCTGAGGCGCCCCAGGTGATTGATGCCGGTCTGCAGGTTCGCCCCCGCCGCCCCGAACCGCGCCAGCACGAACAGATAATCCAGCACCCAAAGGGCCGCGGCGAAACTGTCGCTCACCCCCGGCTTGCCGCCGCCATACAGCGTCGCGGTCTCGCTCATCCGCCAGGGGATTCCGGCGCGTGTTGCGCTGGCCTGGAATTTCGTCAGGTTGTTCTGCTGGAAACGCGTCTCGTCGCGCAGCAGCAGCGCATGGGTGCTGGCCGGATTG